>NZ_CP136423.1:3000000-3300000 GCF_034356035.1 Blautia hydrogenotrophica DSM 10507 | reverse complement strand
GTAAGAGATGAAACTATATAAAGAGTTAAGCTGTTCTAAGAAAAGGAGGACGCAATGAAGAAAAGAAAAATAGTATTAGCAGGATTGTTGACGGTTTCTTTGGCAGTACCGATGCCTGTCGGCGCGGCAGTGGAAGTGACAGAGAAAAGCGAGGCGGAGACGTCTGCTCCCTGCGAAGAGGAAACTTCTGAAGAAGATGATATTTCGGGGTCAGAGGAAATCTTTACAGAGGAAGAAGGGGCTTTCCAGGAAAGTGCTGAGGATTCGGATGAGACAGAAGAAAGGGAATACCCGGAGGAAAATATACAGAAAGAAGAGCTTTCTGGGGAATCGGAGTCAGAAGAGACTACGGAAGAGAGCCTCACAGCAGCGGAACAGGGAGCAGAAGATACATCGGAGATTATTGGGGAAGGGACCTGCGGAGAGAATGTGACATGGACATTGACCCAAAAGGGGACATTGACCCTGAGTGGAACAGGACCAATGGAGGATTTCAGCAGATGGACATCACGGCCATGGGATAGAGAACGAGTGAATTGGGTGATTATTGAACCTGGAGTGACGAGCATTGGAGACTATTCGCTTTTCTACGCGAACATCAAAGAAATCAGTATACCGGAGAGTGTGACACGAATTGGAGAGGAGGCTTTTGGGAGTTGTCATAGGCTGGAAAGTATTGAACTGCCGTCGGGTCTCACTGAGATTGGAAACGGCGCTTTTTCGGAATGCAATAGGCTGGAAAGTATTGAACTGCCGTCGGGTCTCACTGAGATTAAAAACGATGTTTTTTCGGGCTGCGATAGCCTGGAAAGTATTGAACTGCCGCCAGGTCTCACCGAGATTGGAAATGACGTCTTTTACTCGTGCAATCTGCTGGATAATGTTGTGATACCGGAGAGTGTGACGCGGATTGGAGACGGGGCATTCGAGTCTTGTAAAAATCTTAGGAATCTCACTTTACAGGAAGGGCTAACAGAGATCGAGGACTCTGCTTTTGAGGGGTGTGACAGCCTGGAAGAAATCGTGCTTCCTTTTACGGTAAGCAGGGTGGGGGATACAGCATTTAGCAGATGCGATAATCTTCTTTCCATTCAGGTGGCAGAAGGAAACCAAAGTTATTATTCCTTGGACGGGGCTTTGTTTAGCCAGGATCGAAGACTGGTTACCTGTCCGGCAGGGAAAGCCGGCGATTATGAAGTTCCGGAAGGGACAGTGACGGTTGGAGGAAGAGCTTTTTATGGCTGCAATAAGTTAGAGGCGGTTGTTCTGTCTTCTGCGGTGAAAGATGTGGAACAGTATTGGGGCTATATGTCTTTTAGAAGTGCGGCAAGGATTGAGGTATCGGAGGAAAACCCGTACTATTCTTCGCTGGATGGAGTGCTGTTTGACAAAGAGAAGACGGAACTGGTTGCCTGCCCTACGGGAAGAACAGGAACGTATGTGATTCCGGACAGTGTCAAAGTAATAGGACTCTATGCTTTTGAGGAGTGCGAGGATTTGACGGAAGTTACAATTCCCAATGGGGTGGAAGTGATTGGAGGCAGGGCTTTTGAGGGGTGTAAGAAGTTAAAAGAGGTCAGCATTCCAGCCAGCGTAAAACATATCAGGTCTGGAGCCTTTTACGATTGCACCAGATTGAAGAAGATTGTCTTTTATGGAGAGAACCCGATCCCAAATGATGGGTCTGAATTGGAGATTTTTCAGTATGTGGTGGCGGATGCCTATTATTGCAAAGAGATTTGGGGAGAGGAGATGGATCAGCATTATCAGGCTGCAACCCTGACCTTCCATGACTGTGTACCCTGTCCTTCTGAGATCAGTCAGGTGAAAGGACTGGGATATAATGCCGTGGAGATCAGCTGGGAGCCGGTGAATAATGCAGAAGGCTACCGCCTGTATTATCAGGAGGAAAGCGGCGAGCCGTGGAAATATATCACGCAGCTTTCAGGCGGCGAGAATACTTCCTATGTACATACGGGACTGCAAAGCGGGAAAGAGTACACATATTATCTGCGGGCTTATCATAGCCTGGATGACGGGGAGAAACTGTTTGGGGCGTATTCTGCCGGAAAAACCGGAAAGACAGAGGCATCCAGGGCCAAGATCAATAAAGTGCAAAGCTGGGGATACAACGCGCTGAAAATCAGCTGGGACGCTTTGGAAAGCGCGGACGGTTATCGTCTGTATTATCAGGAACCGGGTTCTGCCTGGAAATATGTGACGCAAATTGCAGATGGCGACGCTACTTCCTATGTGCATACAGGGCGGACTACCGGAAAGACCTATACTTATTATGTACGGGGCTATCGTAATGTGGACGGGCAGAAAGCCTTTGGCTCTTATTCTGCGGGAAAGAGCGGGAAATCCCTGCCCAGACAGGCGAAGATCACGAAGGCCAGGGAAGGGAAGAACCAGGCCACACTGAGCTGGGACAAGGTGAACGGGGCCAGCGGCTATCGGATTTACTATAAGAATTCCGAGAACGGGAAATGGCATTATGTGACCCAGATCGGAAAAGGGAGTACGACCTCCTATACCCATAAAGGCATTAAGGAAGGAAAAGACTATTATTACACCATGAGAGCCTACCGGACGGTGAATGGGAAAAAGGTGTTCGGGGCTTATGCGAAATGGAGACAGGCAGGTGTAACTGCCTGAAGCGGCCAGATTTGTAATTACTTGTTTTTACCTTCGATTTATTCCTGTGTTTGTTGCTGAAATACGATGATTCCAGATAGACGCAGAAGGAAAATATTAGTAAAATGAAAACAAGAAATGACAGGCATATTTCGGAAGAACAAAGAGGGAAGAAAGGAAACGAAGAACAGGACTTTTGTGCAGAAAGGGGAATGAAAGAATGAAAAAGAGAAAATTAGTTTTTGCAGGAATATTGGCCGTTTTTTTGCTGGCTCCAATTCCAGCTTCTGGCGCTGCGGCAGAGATAGTGGAAGAAAAAGAGGGAGATTTCTCTGTAGAGAAGCCTGCGGAAGAAAGCTTTTTGGGGGAAGACGTGATATCCGAGGATACCCAACCAGATGAAAAAAATGGATTTATGACAGAAAATGATCTCAGAACATCTGATGCGGAGAACAATGTAGAGGTCGTTTCCGAGGGAATTTGTGGTGAAAATGTAACATGGAGACTCGACAGTAAAGGAACACTGACATTAAGTGGAACAGGACCGACGACAGACTATCGCCGTTGGAGCGAGGTTCCGTGGTATCGGAAAAATGTGAGACGAGTGACGGTTGAAGCGGGTATTACCAGTATCGGGGATTATTTTTTTGACTCCCAAGATTTTATAAAGGAGATAATCCTACCGGAAAGTATAACGAGAATTGGAAGGAGTGCGTATGAAAGCTGTGACGGACTGGAAAAGGTCTATCTTCCAGATAGTATTGCAGAGATAGGAGAAAGAGCATTTGAATCTTGTGATAGCCTGGAAAGCTTTGAATTTCCGCTTGGTTTTACGGAAGTGCCGGGGTCAGTTTTAGCGAACTGTGAACAGCTGAGACAGGTCGTGCTTCCAGAGAGCATAACCAGTATTAAAAGCAAGGCGTTTTATAAATGTGAGAATTTAATAAACATTGTGCTGCCGGAAAGTCTTTTGGAGATAGAAGAGGATGCATTTTTTTCCTGCACGAACCTTGACAAGATCTGGATTCCTTCTGCAGTGCAAGCAATAGGTGAGGATGCTTTTGCCGGTTGCTGCAGTCTGACGGAAATCCAGGTATCTGAGGACAATGAAACCTATGCTTCTATAGACGGCGCTTTGTTTGATAAAGAGTGTACGATGCTTCTTGTAGTTCCAAGTGGAATGGAGGGAATTTATAGTGTTCCGGAAGGGGTTATCTATATAAAAGGGGCTTTTTCTGATTGCGGAAAAATCACCAGAGTAAATATTCCTGCCAGCGTGCAAGAGATAGATATATCAGCCGTAAGGCGGGCTGATTATATCTGGGTGTCTGAAGAAAATCCGTATTATAGTTCCTGGGATGGTACACTTCTGAATAAAGAGATGACAAAGTTTCTTGTGTGTCCCATGAGCCGGAGAGGGATTTTTGAACTTCCCGCTAGCGTAAAGATAATTGGAGACCGTGCTTTTTTAGATACTTCTCTGGAAGAAGTTCAGATACCAAATGAAGTGACGGATATTGGAGACGGAAGCTTTATGGGCAGCAGTATAGTAAGAGTACATATCCCTGCCAGTGTACAGCATATAGAGCAGGGGGCTTTCTTTAGCTGTACGAGCCTGAAGAAGATTGTATTTTATGGGAAAAACCCTATTATAGATGATCCATATAATGAAGAAGTCTTTTTCTGGGTAAATGCAGATGTCTATTACAATGAGGACATTTTGGGCGTGCCGGATAAACATTGGCAAGGCGGAGCATTGACATGGCATGACTGTGTACCGTCTCCGTCTGAAATCAATCAGGTGGGGGAGATAGGGTATCAATCATTGGAAATACACTGGAATCCGGTGAAGAATGCGGAGGGCTACCGTCTGTATTATCAGGAAGACGGAGGGGCCTGGAAATTTGCGGCGCAGATTGAGGGAAGGGATAATACGTCTTACGTTCACACCGGTTTGAAATCAGGAAGAGACTATATTTACTATGTGAGGGCTTACAGTACGCTGGATGACGGGGAGAAGCTGTTCGGGGCATATTCAGACGGAAAGAGCGGACGGGCAAAAAATTCCAGATCCGAAATTGAAAAAATCCAAAGTTGGGGCTACAGTGCTTTGAAAATAAACTGGAAGCCAGTGCAGGATGCGGAGGGTTATCGGATTTATTGTAAAGAACCTGGAAAGTCATGGAAATACGTGACCCAGGTCGCAAACGGGGAGACGGTCTCATATATTCATACTGGCCGGATCACAGGAAGGAATTATACTTATTATATCAGAGCTTATCGTACTCTGGACGGAAAGAAAGTTTTCGGCGCTTATTCCGATGGAAAGAGCGGAAAAGCGGTGCCAAAACAAGTGAAGATTACCAAGGCCAAGGCACAGAAAGGCAAGGCGGTTTTGGCTTGGAATAAGGTGAACGGAGCCAGCGGCTACCGGATTTACTATAAAAATTCCGAGAACGGAAAATGGCACTATGTGACTCAGATCGGAAAAGGAAGCACGACCGCCTACACCCACAAAGGTATTAAGAGCGGAAAAGAATACTATTACACCATGAGAGCCTACCGGACGGTGAATGGGAAAAAGGTGTTCGGGGCTTATGCAGGGTGGAAACAATTGAGATAAAGGCAAATGCTGAAAAATGGAACAAGTGGATAAATCAGCGGTATTGATAAGGGGAAGCGCATGAGAAAAAGAAGAATTTTGATAACATGTGCAATGACAGTATCATTATTGTTTTCTATGCCAGGTTTATCTTGGGCGGCAGTAGAAGAAGCAGAAAAGACAGAAATCTATGAGACAGAAGAGACCGAAGAAATGAAAGCAATAAGTGCTGCAATGGATGAAGAAATGAGAGAGCAAGAACGTATTTCTGAAGAATGTTTGGAAGTGTATGAAAGAGAATGGGAGGAGGAAGCTCTATATTCAGAAGAAGTGGAAGATGAAACAGAGGAGGTTTTTTATTGGGAAGGTGAGGCTTATGCGGTGGGAGAGCTTTTGGAGGAGTCTGGCTTTCAGGGAGAAGAGACAATATTGGAAACAGTTTTTTTGTAGAGACGCCATATACAAGGACGGAAACAGCAGGGGAAGTTATTATTGATATGGAGCCGGATTTCACAAGATTAGAGCTTCAAAGAGCACTGTATGAGGAACATGAAGGTCGACATTTGACTGTAAATGTTCCGGCAGGAATCTATGAGATGGATGATAGAGTTTACGTGAAATCCGATACAACTCTCCATTCAGATGTAGGGGCGATATATAGACGCATTTCAAAAATAGGATATTGTACCTTTCTTTCCTCGAAGAATGATGATGGTGATGTGGGCGGTTACGAGCAGATAAAAAATGTCTCAATTATCGGTGGAACATTTGATGGGGAATATCAAAAAGGACAAATGATGCGCTTTACACATGGGAGTAATATCACGGTCCAAAACGTGACCTTTATGTGCATAAGTGCGGGAGGGCATATGCTTTCGCTGGAAGGTGTGGATGGCGCAGTGGTGGAGGATTGTTCCTTCAAGGGTTTTGACCAAAATGGTGATAAGCGAAAAGAAGCGGTTCATATTGATGTAGTCCATAATGAGACTATTGCACCAGGAAGCGACAACTATGATGATACTGCCTGTAGAAATATTACAGTATCAAATTGTAAATTTAAAAATGTGAGCAGAGGAGTAGGGTCGCATAGTGCAGTGGATGGGGTGTTTGTAAGTAATGTCGTTGTTACAAACAATACGTTCGAAAATGTTTACAATGAACCAATTAAGATTATTAATTATAAAGATACTGTAATTTCTAACAATCAGATTAATAACTGTAAACATGGGATTTTAGTGCATACACGTTTAAATGAATCGTCGTATTATGATCCTTTGCCCGGTACAGTGACAGAAAAAGTGCCGTCTGCAGAAGACCAATATAATTATAATGTTGCTGTCCAGGGGAATACCATCACGAATATACAAGGAGAAGGAAACGAGGAGAAGAATACGGGCTATGGTATTATGGTCAAAGGCGACCCGGAATATCCATTGGGAGGCATCCAGGTGATTGACAATCAGGTCGGCACGGAGGATGAGAATGGAAGTGTACCTGGGGCAAAGGGATATGGAGTTCGTTTGAATCGGTATGCGATGTATTGTACTGTGTCAGGGAATGAGATTATATCCACAGGGCTTGTAGGAATTAATCTTAAGGATAATAGTGATAACAATAATATTGAAGGAAATGAGATTCATTATCCAGGAGCGTATGGTATTTTTGTGGAAGAATGCGATTCTGCACGTATTTATTCTAATCGGGTAGTGGAGAGTAGGAGAAGCAGTTTCGGTTTCACAAAGAGTCCAAATTGCGATATTCAGGAAAACCGAAGCAAAAGCAGCCATGCCGGAGGTATCTCGGTAGCGACAAATAGTAATTCTCCTACCATACGCAAAAATATAATTTATGACCCTAATTGGTATGGAATTTATGTTGCTGATACCAATATAGTTAAAGTTTTGACCAATACTCTTCAGCGGATTCGGAACAATATAGGAATTCATGTCAGAGATTGCGATCGTCTGAATACCAGTTACAATTCTTTCACTAACACAACTAAGACGCCGATTAAGCTTTTAAGAGTGACGAAAGCAAACACGACCAGTTTGGAACTTATAAAAGTTAACGAGATAACTGCTGGCAGTACTCGGGTTCGGGGGACAGCAGGTAAGGCTGGTTCAACGGTGACAGTTACAGTGAATGAGAAAGATTACAAAACTGTAGTCGCAGAATCCAGAACTTTTTCTTCTTATCTGATTCCAGCTATGAGTAAAGGGACGAAGGTAGTAGTAACAGAAAAAGATGTGAAAGGTAACATGGTAAAGGCGGCCGCTACAGTTGCGTAGAACAAGGAAGTAGATTTGATTGCAGTTTTGAAATGGGAGAAGGCTGTGATAATAACGATCCGTGTCATCAGAAAGACCTTGACTTGTCCTGCGGGATAAGTTAAGGTCTTTTTAGATCATGGAACAGGTGGAAAAACTTCCGGGGATGGAGTCTTATAGATAGAAACTCCGTTTTGGGTATATAGAAAGGAATAGATTATCATTTCAGGGGGTGGTCATATGAATCACAATGCGCAAGGGCAGAATCAGCGGGCTTATCTGGAAATGTTAAAGATCGCTCAGGGACGGTTAAAGGACAGACCGGCAGAGGAGATTGCAGAGAAGACAGGGCTGATTTACCGGAAAGAAGATGGGGTTTTTCTGGCAGTCAGTATGAACCAGAAATATGAGATTTCTTGTTCTGATTTTCTGTGCGGGCAGAAGATCGACCAGTGGTTTCACCTGGTCTTGCTGCATTATATGGACCTGGGGGATGGGACTCCTGTGTCGAAGGAGTTGATTACCTTCGGGGAAATGAAAGACGGTCTGATCAGAGGAACGAAATACGATCGTACGATGGTCCAGGAGATCAAGAAGTTCTTGAAAGATAAGGAACCGGACCAGGTGAAGACAGTGTGGAAAACGTTGGGCGCTGAATTCGTTTCTTCCAGGGCGGATTTATGTGCGATATTTCCATTTCTCCCCCGCTTTCCTCTGACCGTGAACGTGTGGTTTGCCGATGATGAGTTTGAGGCTACTGGAAAAATGTTGTTGTCCCAGACAGCGGACCGATATCTGACTGTGGAGGACGCGGTGATCGTGGGTGATATTGTCTTGAACCGATGGAAGGAAGCGTGGGACGATTATGAACATCAAGGAATTACAGTATTTTAAAGTGGTATGTGAGCAAAAGAGTATTACCAAGGCAGCCAGTGTTTTGTATATGACACCGCAGGGGCTGAGCAAGGTGATGAAAAATATAGAGGCTCAGTTAGAAGCCTCACTGCTGATTCGGACGGGGGCGGGAGTGCAGCTTACGGAGTCTGGAAAGTATCTGTATGAGCGCTTGCCGGAGCTTTTGGAGTCTTATCAGTCGATCTGTAGTGAGATTCGCTGTATCGAACAGAGACAAAATCATGAAATTGACCTGCTCTCCGCCTACGGAATTCTGCGTCTGGTGACTCCGGAGTGCATCGCGCAGTTTAAGGGGGAGCACCCGGATATTAGATTTCAGTATCGAGAATATCCCGATCAGGAGGTGGTGCGGCGGCTGGTCTCAGGGGAAGGAAATGTGGCCTTTACCGTGGGGGACTGGGAGGCGAAGTACTTAAATTCCACGTTCATGGAGCGGTTTCAGATTAAGCTTTTGGTGTACCGGGGGCATCCGTTGAGCCAAAGAAAATCCGTGACCATCCAGGACCTAAAAGGAGAGCCGTTGTACATTGAAAGCTCTGAGTTTCATGTGCAGAGGCTGATTGTGGACCGATGTCGTGCGGCAGGGTTTGAGCCGAACATTGTGTTTGAGACCAGCGGCTTTAGCCTGTGTCATAAGATGGTCAGCAAAAAGAAGGGAATCTCCGTGACGGTAGATTTCATCTTTGACGATATGAAGGATGAAAATTTGGTGATGATTCCGTTTTCCGACGGGGAATATTGCTGGGATACTTATATGCTCACCAGGAACGGGAACACAGATAACCCGGACATTCAGATTTTTCACGATCACGTGATGAAATGGATTTCCAAGGTTCAGAAAAATCCCGGACTGCGGTGAGAGGGCTTCACAAGGTAGTTGAGGCGGCTCAACAGTTTTCTGATTCCCAGAATGAGGAAACTATGTTAAATTAAAAACGAATTCACCATAAAGACCAATAAGAGAGACCGCGTCTGCGAACACCTCAGCAGACGCGGTCTCTCTTTCTGTTCTAGGAAAGATCTTGTTATGATAATTCTTTCCTAGAACAGAAACGCTCTGGTAAAGCTGTACACGCCGCAATGAGAAATTTCACCGCAAAGCGGTGTTGTGGCGGCGTGCAAAACGGGACATGCGCCTTAAGACTGAAGCGCCGCTGACAGGCAGCATGCGGACTTGCGTGACAAGCCCAGTAAACGGCTGCCTGTGCCTGTTTGTCCCTCAACATTTCGTTGAGGGTTCTCAATCAAGCGTTTATGGGAAAGCGTACCTGAGATTGTTATAATATAAACAAACAGAGATACGCACACAGAGGAGGTTAAAATGGGTGATTTTAAACTGACAACGATTGAAGAATTTGAAGAAGCCACGAACCGGCTTTTAGAGACCGGAGCGAAGGTGGGAGCGGATTCCTGGCAGCTTCGTGTGAAGAACCAGACTCCGCACTGTAAATTTGGTGAGCAGGGTATCTGCTGCCGTATCTGTTCCATGGGGCCTTGCCGGATTACTAAGAAGTCTCCAAGGGGAATCTGTGGCTGCGACGCCCATGGAATCGCAGGCAGAAACTTTCTGCGCTTTACCGCAGGAGGAGCGGCCACACATTCCGACCATGGCCGTGAGATCTGCCATACCCTTCACACGGTATCTCCGGATGGAAACTACAAGGTAAAAGACTCGGAGAAGCTGCGGAGGATCGCAAAGGAATGGGGCGTTGAGACCGAAGGAAAGGACATCTATGAGCTGGCACATGAGCTCTCCGAAATGGCTCTGCTGGAATACGGCAAACCCTTCGGCGTGCAAAGATGGCTGAAAAGAGCGCCGGAGCACACACAGAAGCTGTGGCATGAAGCAGGAATCGAGCCAAGAGCCATTGACCGGGAGGTATCCACGGCTATGCATATGACCCACATGGGAAATTCCAGCAAACCGGAGGCGCTGGTACGCCAGTCGCTGCGCGCGGGAATGTCCGACGGCTGGGGCGGTTCCATGTGCGGAACGGAATTTTCCGACGTGATGTTTGGAACCCCTAAGCCTGTGGATACAGAGGCGAACCTGGGCGTGATGAAAGAAGACGAGGTCAACATCATTGTGCACGGCCATGACCCCAGTCTTTCCGAGATGATCTGCGAGTATGCCGAGGACCCGGAGATGATTCAACTGGCAAAATCCCTGGGAGCAAACGGCATCAATGTGGCAGGTGTCTGTTGTACCTCAAACGAGGTGGCCATGAGAAGGGGAATTCCCATGGCAGGAAACTTCCTTCAGCAAGAGAACGTAGTTCTGACCGGAGCCTGTGAGGCGATTGTCGTGGACGTACAGTGTATTTTCCCAGCTCTGGGGCCGCTGAGCAAGTGCTTCCATACGAAATTTATCACGACTTCTCCGATTGCGCAGATGCCGGATTCTGATTTTATTCTGTTCGAAGCTGAGACCGCAGGAGAAAACGCAAAGAAGATCGTACGTGCGGCGGTGGAGAATTTCGCAAACAGAAAGAAAGAGCTGGTACATATTCCACAGCTAAAGCAAAAAGCAACGGTAGGCTATTCTGTGGAGGCCATTATTAAGACCTTAGACACAGTCACAAACTCCCAGATCGACGTGACAGGTACCACCAAGCCTTTGGTGGACTGCATCACCTCCGGAGTTATCAGGGGCGCCGTGGCCATGGTAGGTTGCAACAATCCGAGGGTACGCCCGGATTCTGCCCATATCGAGCTGATGAAAAAACTAATTAAGAAC
Organism: Blautia hydrogenotrophica DSM 10507; assembly: GCF_034356035.1. Lineage (NCBI taxonomy): Bacteria > Bacillati > Bacillota > Clostridia > Lachnospirales > Lachnospiraceae > Blautia > Blautia hydrogenotrophica. The sequence goes on along the minus strand of NZ_CP136423.1, from coordinate 3,288,842 downwards.
GATATCATCGTCGTGCTATCGGGCTGCTCTGCCCAGGCGGCGGCCAGGGCGGGCCTGATGGATAAAAGGGCCAAAGACCTGTGCGGAGCCGGATTAAAGAGAGTCTGTGAGCTGGCGGACATTCCGCCGGTACTGCATATGGGTTCCTGTGTGGATATCAGCCGTATGATGGTGCTGGCATCTCAGCTTGCAAAAGACGCGGGAGTGAATATTTCCCAGCTTCCTTTGGTGGGCTGCGCACCGGAATGGATGTCCGAAAAAGCGGTCTCCATCGGAAACTATGTGGTGGCCACAGGAATCGACACCTTCCTGGGTGTAGAACCGCAGGTGAGCGGTTCTGACCAGATGGTACACTGGCTGACAGAGGGAATCCGCGACTGGGTGGAAGCTGCCTACACCGTGGAATTGGATATTGAGAAATTAGGAGACGCCATGATTGCCAGAATCGAAGAAAAACGAGTGGCTCTGGGAATCTGAGACTGAAAATAGATACAAATAAAAGGACGGAAAGTAGACGCCCTGGGAAGACGGCTTGATAGGGCGCCTGCAAAAATGGAGGTAGACCGGTGACTTTATTTGAAACTGTATTTAGAGGAAATGATACCGTCTATGAGCTGACGGAACAATTGATAACAGAAGCGATGGAAAAATATGGGGCGGAGCAGTCCGTAGGATTTCCCAACACTGCATACTGTCTGCCCTGCTATTACGCGGTGACTGGCGTAAAAATCAAGACACTGTCGGAATTAAAAGACGCCTTGAGCGTGGTAAAATCCTTGATGACCAGAGAACCCCGTCTGAAAGACGCGTTCATGTCAGGTGTGGCTACGGCTCTGTGTGCGGAATTTATCGAGGCCTTAAAATATCTCAATGGGGCAGAACCCTATGAAGCTCCCTGCTATGGTCATTTGGGAGACGCCACAATCCGGGAACTGGGGGTACCTCTGGTGACCGGGGATATCCCAGGCGTTGCGGTAATCTTAGGGGAAGCGCCGACCCAGGAGGAAGGCGTAGCTCTGGTAAAAAGCTACCAGGCCCAGGGAATCCTGGTGACTTTGGTGGGTGGAATTATCGATCAGTGTGAGGCGGCAGGCTATAAAATGGGCGCCAACGTCCGAGTGATTCCGCTGGGAAAAGAAGTGACTTCCGTCATTCATGTGGTTTCTGTGGCCCTGCGTGCCGCGTTGATTTTCGGAAACATAACGCCGGGGGATTCCGCAGAGCTGATGAAATATACCATGGAGAGGGTTCCGGCCTTTGTCAATGCCTTTGCACCCCTGGACGAAGTGATTGTGGCCTGCGGAGCCGGAGCGATTGCTTTAGGTTTCCCGGTGGTTACGAATCAAACTGAAGGAGTTGCCTCAGTGCCGAAGAGTCTGCTGGTTCAGCCGGATGTAGGAAGGTTTAATACCACCTCTTTGGAAGCCAGAAACATTAAAATCAAAGTGAAAAATATAGAGATCCCAGTGGCGTTCGCCTCAGCCTTTGAGGGCGAGATCATCCGCCGGGGAGACATGCAAGTGGAGTTCGACGGCTCCCGTGTGGACTGCGCTGAGCTGGTGCAGACCTGTGAGATGTCCGAGGTAGAAGACCATAAGATCACGGTGATCGGACCGGAAGCGGACGATATGGAGCTGGGCAGCAAGAATTCCATCGCCTATGTGGTAAAAGTGGCTGGAAAGAACATGCAGCCAGACTTTGAACCTGTCATCGAGCGTAAATTCCACAATTATATCAACTGTATTGAAGGAGTTTACCACACCGGACAGAGAGACATGCAGAGAATTCGTATCAGCAAGGATGCCTATGCGGCTGGCTTCCGAGTACGCCATATCGGTGAGGTGCTCTACAGCCAGGTGAAAAACGAGTTCGACGCGGTGGTGGACAAATGTGAGGTTGTGATTTATACAGACCCTGCAGAGTGTAAACGGATTCGTCATGAGGTGGCGATTCCGGTATTTAATAAGAGAGACGACCGTCTGGCATCTTTGACAGACGAGTCGGTGGATGTGTACTATAGTTGTATTTTGTGTCAGGCATTTTCCCCGTCCCATGTCTGCGTGGTGACGCCGGAACGTCTCGGACTGTGCGGAGCGGTGTCCTGGCTGGATGCCAAGGCGACTCATCAGCTGGACCCGAACGGTCCCTGCCAGGAGATCACCAAAGAGCGGGTGATTGATGAAAGAATTGGAGAGTATGAGGATGTCAACGAGGCGGTTCGCAAATTCTCCCAGGGAGCCTTGGAGGAAGTGTCTTTGTATTCCATTATGGAAAAACCCATGACCTCCTGCGGGTGCTTCGAGTGTATCTGCGGAATAGAGCCGTTTTCCAACGGCGTCTGCATTGCGAACCGGGAATACGCAGGTATGACTCCTCTGGGAATGACCTTCCCGGAGCTGGCGTCCATGACAGGCGGCGGTGTGCAGACTCCAGGCTTTATGGGCCATGGAAAACATTTTATTGGTTCGAAGAAATTTATGAAGGCAGAGGGCGGCGTGGAACGTATCGTCTGGATGCCAAAGGAATTAAAAGAGACGGTGGCTGAGCGGCTTAATGCCACGGCAAAAGAAATCTACGGCATCGACAATTTTACCGATATGATTGGTGATGAGACGATCGCCACGGACCCGGAAGAGTTGGTAACTTTCCTGACAGAAAAGGGACATCCGGCTCTGGGCCTGGACCCCATGATGTAAAGAAAATTTCATAATTCAGGCTCACAGGCTCTGGGCGGTGAGCGATAGAAATCCCATACCCAAAGAGAGGCCGTGAAAGGCCAAAAAACTCAGGCTGTTTTTAAAAATTTTTCCCAAATGAGGATGTTCCCCATTTAAGCATCATCAGACGGGAAAAGGCATTGAAAGACAGTCTGGGTTTTTTGTTGTTGAAGGATAATATTCGTTTTGAGTGCGTACAAATACGTAGAAATATACATACAAATCATGAAAAATAAGATATTATGCACAAATTGGTATGTGCTAATTTGGAGATGTGAACGAAATGTAAACTGCATATTGACGAATAGTACGACAGAATGTAAAATGAAAACATCCAAAGAGCTTAAAAAAATGTCCTAAAACAGAGCGTTTATGGTGATAATAGCTAAAAAATATCAGAACATTCTGAAATGAGGACAAAAGAAAAAGCTCAAATTTGTAAGCGTACAAATTATGTAGAAGGAGGTAACTATGAAAAACAAATTATTCAAAAGAATCGTCAGCACAGCATTATGTGCGACAATGGCTGCGGGGCTGCTTGCAGGGTGCGGCAGTGCACCGACTAGTAACGCTTCTGGCGAGGGGGGGGGTAAAGAGATAGCCAATGAAGACATCAAAATTGGTATTTCCATTTGGAGCTCCACCGATGTATTAGGATCACAGTGTAAAAGGATTCTGGATGCGGCGGCTGAGGCCCTTGGAGTACAGATTCAGTATGTTGACCAGGCGCATGTTTCCGAAAAGGTTACAGCATCCGTTGAACAGTTGTGCGCGGCTGGATGTCAGGGAATCATTGTCTGCAACTCTGCTGATACAGAAATGACATCTGCGATTAAGACCTGCAACGACAATGGCGTATATCTGTCTCAGTTCTTCCGTGTTATCAGTGAAAAAGACAACCCAGATATCTACCAAGTAGCGAAAGACTCTGAGTATTTCATTGGTGCGGTTCATGAGAATGAAGTGGAAAATGGAAAACAGTTGGTTAAGATGCTTCTGGACAAAGGCGACCGTAACATTGGTCTGATTGGCTGGGAGCAGGGAGACGCTACCTGGCTTGGCAGATGGGAAGGATACAAAGCGGGCATTGAAGAGTGGAACAAAGAGAATCCAGACGATCAGGCGAAGCTTTCAGAGCCACAGTATGCTGGAACTTCCTCTGACGGTGGATCTAAAGCGGCAGAAGCTTTGATGTCAGCAGATGATACCATTGATGCTCTGATTCCTGCTGGTGGCGGCGGTGACCCGCTTCAGGGAGCAATCGCGGCGGTTGAGCGTGCAGGAAAGGTTGACGAGATTGATGTTGTATCTACAGACTTCCTTCCGGATCTTGGAGAACGTCTTGAGAACGGTTCTATGGCTGGTGAGTCTGGCGGGCATTTCTGTGATCCACTGTACGCATTCCTAATGGTTTACAATGCAATCAAAGGCAATTACACAGATATCGCAGGCAACTTTGTGGACGTTGAATTCCCATACCTGTACGTATCATCACCAGAGGACTACGAAGCATATGAAAAGTACTTCGTAGATCAGCTTCCATATACAAATGAAGAGATCGTTGAAATTTCTGAGATGAGCCTGGAGGATATGATCGCAAAGGCACAGTCCCTGTCTATTGAAGACGCGGCCGCACGTGCTGGCAAATAATCCTCGACAGATTTGAACTAAATAGCAGAATGCGGGAGACCGGTATCGGTGATACCGGTCTCTTTTATGGAAGCAGTAAACAGTACAACTTTTAAAGAATGAGGTATACGATATGAGTTCTTCAATGAAAACAACGGAAAAGAAAAAGTTGTCAGGAAAAACAAAAGGGTATCTGATCCTGATTGTCTTGCTTGTCGCATCCTACGGGATTTTCAAAATTGTCACTCCGGACAACTTTGGCTCTCCCAAACAGATACTCCAGTATTTCCAGGCCAGCCTTCTTGCCGCGACGGGCGCTGTGGGTTTTTACTTTGTTATGGTAATGGGAATGTTCGACTTCTCCATCGGTGCGAACATTGTGCTTTCATCGATTCTTGGCTGTGTTCTGGCAACTAATTTCGGATTAGGCTATGTGGGATTTGTCGTTGGAAGTATCCTGTGCGGTGCACTTATTGGACTGATTAACGGAGCGTTCTACGTGAAGCTGAGAATTCCTTCCATGATCGTTACGACAGGACTTGCACTTATTTATGAATCCGTTGCCAATTATATCGCAGGCGGTGTTGAGCAGACGCTTCCATCTGATATGCGTGCGTTTGGCTCGATGCCGGGAAATATTATTCTCGCAGTCCTTGCATTTATTGCCGCATATATTTTCCTGAACTATACAAAAGTTGGTACTTATACATACGCAATTGGTTCCAATGAATTTGTTGCCAAGAATATGGGTATCAACGTAAACAAATATAAAGTAATCGCATTTTTGATCAGCGGCGCCTTTTTTGGTGTGGAAGCAATTCTTTCTATCAGCTATGGGTCTTCCATGGTGGCTGTTACCGGTATGGCGTCCATGGCGAGAAACTTTACTCCTACCATGGGATGCTTCTTTGGTATGGCTTTTCGTAAGTATGGTATTCCGATTCAGGCCATCATCATTGGTGAATTCGTGATTAATATTATTTTCTACGGATTTATTGCACTGGGAGCTCCTACAGCAATCCAGGACGTAATTACAGGTCTGGCTCTGCTGATTATCATTACACTGACCACAAAAGTTGACAAAGGCGAAATCGTGAAATAATCGAAGGAGGAACATACTATGAGTAATGAAGTGAGATTACAGGTGAAAAACGTGTGTAAGTCCTTTGGTATTACGAAGGCTGTACAAAACGTGTCATTCAATATAAATAAAGGCGAGGTCCATGCACTGATCGGTGAAAATGGTTCTGGTAAATCCACTCTTACCAATATGCTGACCGGCATCTATCCTATTGACAGTGGAACCTTTATCCTGGATGGAAAGGAAATTCATCCGAAGAACCAGGTGGAGGCAAATAATGAAGGAGTCTCCATTATTGTACAGGAGCTTGGAACACTTTCCGGGCTGACTGTGGCAGAAAACATTTTCCTTGGTCATGAAGATAGGTTTGTGAAAGCGGGTATCAAGAATACGAATGCAATGAACAAGGAAGCAGATGCGTTGCTGAAGAAATATGGCTTTGAGCGGATTAAGGCAGCTCATATGATTGACGAATATAATTTCGAGGACCGTAAATTGATCGAGATTGTCAAGGCAACCTATTTTTCACCAAAGATTGTGGTGATTGATGAGACGACGACGGCTCTTTCCCAGGAAGGCCGTGAAGAGCTGTACAAGCATATGGAACGAATCCGTAAGGAAGGAAACACCATTATCTTCATTTCCCACGATCTGCCGGAGATTCTAGAGAAATCTGACACCATCACAGTCCTCAGGGACGGTGTCTATATTGATACGGTAAAGAGTAAGGATATGACAGAAGACGATCTGAAGAAACTAATGGTAGGGCGTGAGATGACAGGAAAATACTACCGGACAGACTATGGCGAGAAGGTTTCTGATGAAGTGGTTCTCTCTGTGAAGAATGTATCGGTACCAGGACTGATTCAGAACATTTCCTTTGATCTTCACAAAGGGGAAATTCTCGGGTTCGGTGGTCTGTCGGAGTCTGGTATGCATGAAGTAGGAAAAGCAATTTTTGGAGCCTCTTTTGACAGAGAAGGAAGTGTAACTTTGGCGGACGGAACGCAGATCAAGGATATTCCGACTGCTATCAAACATGAGATCGCCTATACATCCAAAGACCGCGATAATGAGTCTATCGTTATCAACCAGAGCATCGGAGACAACATCTGCCTGCCGTCTCTTGGAAGGCTTGGCTCTGGGCCGTTAAAGTTTCTAAACTACAAAAAACTTAACGAGTTTGCAAACAAATACGCAAAGGAAATTTCCGTAAAAATGGTGAATACAGACCAATTTGTGTCAGAGCTTTCCGGAGGTAACAAGCAGAAAGTCGTACTGGCGCGCTGGATTGGACGTGATTCAGACATCATTGTTCTGGACTCCCCAACTCGTGGTATCGACATCAAGGTAAAACAGGACATCTATCAGCTGATGGATCAGATGAGAAAGGACGGAAAATCGATCATCATGATTTCTGAAGAGTTGATGGAGTTGATCGGTATGTGCGATAGAATTCTTATTATGAAAGACGGCAAGATCAGCGGCCAGCTTGACCGCGATCGGGATATGAACGAAAACAGCCTGATTTCAATGATGGTTTAAGGAGGAGAGTCATGGCTAACGAAAATGCAAAAGCAGTAAGCAAAGAAAAAGAACTGAATAAATTTTCCAAGATGGCAAGGCTCCGCAGATTGCTTCCGGTAGTGGGACTGATAGCAATTTTCATCCTGTTCAATGCGTTGACAGGCGGAAGAATGATTTCCAATATGAATCTGGTGCTTTCGCAGGTATATGTGACGATGATTGCATCCATGGGTGTATTCTTTGTCATGTCGATGGGAGGCTTGGATTTCTCCCAGGGGTCTATCCTTGGTATTGCCTCTATCGTTGTATGTACGCTTTCGCAATCATACGGACTGCCGATTGCAATTCTCGGGGGAATTGTCACAGGAGCTGCCATTGGAGCGATCAACGGTTTCTTCTATGTTAACCGTAAAATTAAGTCCTTTATTGTAACGATTTGTACGATGTTCCTGTTTCGTGGGGTTATCAAATATTTGACGACAGATGCGCCGGTAGCAGGTTCCGCGACACTGATTAATTATGACACGACAGTATTGAAACTGACCTGCACTCTTATCGTTCTCGTAATTGGGTTTATCGTATTTCGTTACACCAAGTTTGGTATTTATCTCAAAGCGATTGGAGCGGGGGAAAAGGCGGCAAAATTCGCCGGCATTCGCACAGACAAGATGAAATTTCTCATCTATGTACTGGCAGGAGCGATCACAGGCTTTGCGGCATTTATTAACGTAATCAAGGTAGGTTCTGTGACATCCTCCGGCGGTAATCAGTTGGAGACACAGATTCTGATCGCGCTGGTACTCGGCGGTATGCCGATTTCCGGCGGAGCAAATGTAAGATTTGAGAATATTATTGTTGGTTCTATGCTGTTTATCGTGTTACAGAGTGGACTTACCATGATGGGAATCTCAACACAGATGTTGCAGTTAATTGAGGGAATCGTATTCCTCGTATTCGTGGCAGTATTTGCAGACAGAAAATCCTTACAGGTTGTTAAGTGATTTGATAGGATATTTGAATATGACAGGGGCACCGGCACAGCTTGTAAAAGAGTATAAGAAAGATGTATAATAAAAGGCAAAAACGGGCAGATATGGAGAAATAGAATGACAGATAATAAGCCAAAATACCAAGTAGTGATTGATTGGATTAATGAAGAGATAGCCTCGGGTAGAATGAGGATTGGTGACCGTTTGATGCCGGAAGAAAAGCTGAGTAAAAAATTTGGCCTGTGCCGTCAGACAATCCGAAGGGCGACCAGCCAGCTTGTGGAGGAGAAGGTTTTGACACGCCTTCAGGGAAGCGGAACCTATGTGGGACAGATACTTCCCCATACTCCAAAGAAAAAGCATATGAATGTGGCGGTTGTCAGTACCTACTACAATTCGTACATCTTTCCGCCGACGCTTAGAGGAATTGAACGTACACTTTCTGACGCCGGATATGCTATGTGGCTGTCTTTTACAGATAACAGGGTAGAGAGGGAACGGGTGATTTTGGAAGATATTTTAAGGAAGAACAACATTGACGGGCTGATTGTGGAGGCTGCGAAAGGAGCCCTTCCGAATCCCAATTTATCTTATTATAAAGAGCTGCAAAAGAGAAATATTCCAATTATATTTTTTAACGATATGTATCCCGGACTGGATGTACCCTGCGTGCGTCTGGATGACCAGTGTGTTACCTACAAGGCGACAAAATTTTTGATTCAGTCCGGGCATAAAAGAATCGCCGGTATTTTTAAATTGGACGACGGCCAGGGACGCCGGCGGTATAGCGGATATATTGATGCGCTGAGAGAGGCGGAGATTCAACTGAATTCCAGGACGACGATCTGGATTGATACAGATTCGGAATTGAATCTTTGGGAGATAGAGGAGCACCTGTTTCGTCGTATTAAGGGATGTACAGGAATTGTCTGCTATAACGATGAGGTGGCGGTAGAAGTCATCGACCTGGCACTTAAAAGAAACATCAAAATCCCACAGGATCTGTCTATTATAAGTATTGATGACTCGGAGCTTGCGCAGATGAGTAAGGTTCCGTTTACCTCATATTCCCATCCCAAAGAGATATTGGGAGAAAAAACGGCTCAAAACCTTCTACAGATGATTGAAAATCCCGCGTTTGATGGGAATTATCTGTTTGAATCGCAGGCTGTGGTTCGCGATTCCATTCGACAGATTTAGGGACACAGGTACAAATAAGGAGGCAAATGAACATGGAAACAAAAAAATATCAGTTTTGGTTTTGTACAGGCTCACAGGATTTGTATGGAGAGGAATGCCTGGCACATGTAGCTGAGCATACAAAAGAGATGGTTGATGTCATGAATAAGTCGGGGGTTCTTCCATACGAAATTGTATGGAAACCGACCCTGATTACAAGTGAATTAATTAGGAAGACATTTAATGAGGCGAATGCAGACAAGAACTGTGCCGGAGTTATCACTTGGATGCATACTTTCTCACCGGCAAAATCCTGGATTCTGGGTCTTCAGGAGCTTCGCAAACCGCTACTTCACCTTCATACACAGTATAACCTTGAGATTCCATACGATGAGATTGACATGGATTTTATGAACGAGAACCAGGCAGCTCACGGAGACAGAGAGTATGGACATATCTTCACCCGTCTTGGAAAAGAGCGCAAGGTGATTATGGGATACTGGAGAGACGAATCCACACAGAAGAGAATCGCTTCCTGGATGAGCACAGCAATCGGTATTGTAGAGAGCAGAAATATCCGTGTCATGCGTATCGCCGATAATATGAGAAACGTAGCGGTGACTGAGGGAGATAAAGTAGAAGCGGCTATCAAATTCGGATGGACGATAGACGCCTATCCGGTAAATGAAATCGCGGAAGCAGTCGCTGCTGTTTCACAGGCAGATATCGACGCTCTGGTTGAGGAATACTATGATAAATATGAAATCCTTTTGGAAGGAAGAGATGAAAAGGAATTCCGTGAGCATGTGGCGGTTCAGGCCGGAATTGAGATCGGCTTTGAGAGATTTCTGAAAGAGAAAAATTATCAGGCGATCGTGACACATTTTGGAGATTTGGGCTCTCTGAAACAGCTTCCGGGGCTGGCAATCCAAAGATTGATGGAAAAAGGCTACGGATTCGGCGGAGAAGGAGACTGGAAGACAGCAGCTATGGTTCGTCTGATGAAAGTTATGACAGCCGGAATGAAAGACGCGAAGGGAACTTCCTTCATGGAGGATTATACATACAACCTTGTACCGGGAAAAGAGGGAATCCTGCAGGCGCATATGCTTGAGGTCTGCCCAACCATTGCTGACGGCAAGATCAGCATCAAGGAGCAGCCGCTGTCTATGGGTGACCGTGAAGACCCGGCAAGGCTTGTATTCACGTCAAAAGAAGGTCCTGCGATCGCCACCTCTCTGATTGACTTAGGAGACCGCTTCCGTCTGATTATCAATAACGTGAACTGCAAGAAGACCGAGAAACCAATGCCGAAGCTCCCGGTAGCTACTGCATACTGGACACCGGAGCCAAATCTCATGACAGGCGCCGAGGCGTGGATTCTGGCAGGCGGAGCGCACCACACCGCATTTTCTTATGACTTGACTGCGGAGCAGATGGGTGACTGGGCTGAGGCTATGGGAATCGAAGCGGTTTACATTGACAAAGATACAACCATCCGCCAGTTCAAAAATGAACTGCTGTGGAACAAAGCTGCGTTCAGCAAGTAGTAAGCTGCAGATAAGGCTGGAGGAGATCACATATGAGTGACACAAACGCAATCAAAAAATACATTGAAGCTGGAAAAGCTGTCATGGGTCTGGAATTTGGCTCCACCCGTATCAAAGCTGTGCTGATTGGTGAGAATCATGCGCCCATTGCTTCCGGAGATCATGAGTGGGAAAACCGTCTGGACAATGGAATCTGGACTTACACTTTGGAGGATATCTGGACCGGTCTTCAAGACTGCTACAGCAAGATGGCGGCAGATGTGAAGGCAAAATATGACGTTACATTGACAAGGCTTAGGGCAATCGGATTTAGTGCTATGATGCATGGGTATCTCGCTTTTGATAAAGACGGTGGCCTGTTGGTACCATTTCGTACTTGGCGGAACAGCATCACAGGAGAGGCGTCGGAAGCTTTGATGAAGCTGTTTGATTATAACATTCCTCAAAGATGGAGCATTGCTCATCTGTACCAAGCTATTTTAAACGAGGAAGCGCATGTAAAAGATCTTGCATACCTGACAACCCTGTCTGGCTATATTCACTGGCAGATGACAGGAGAGAAGGTCATCGGCGTAGGCGACGCCTCCGGTATGTTCCCCATCAGCAGCAAGACCAAGGATTACGATGAAGCGATGGTGAAAAAATTCAACGCTTTGATCGCGGAGAAAAACTTTGGCTGGAAGCTGGAAGATGTTCTGCCGCAGGTAAAGCTTGCCGGAGAAAATGCAGGCTTCCTTACCGAAGAAGGGGCTAAAAGACTGGATGTTAGCGGCAATCTTCAGGCTGGAACACCTATCGCCCCGCCGGAAGGAGACGCAGGCACCGGAATGACGGCTACAAACAGTGTGGCAAAGCGCACGGGAAATGTCTCGGCCGGAACGTCTATCTTCGGTATGGTGGTATTGGAAAAAGAGCTTTCCAAGGTATATCCGGAAATTGATATGGTGACAACACCGGACGGCAGCCTTGTGGCTATGGTTCATGCAAATAACTGTACCTCAGATTTGAATGCGTGGGTTGGTATTTTCAAGGAGTTCGCAGAAAGCTTCGGCGTTGACGTAGATATGAACAAGCTGTATGGAACGCTCTACCGCAAGGCTTTGGAGGGAGATCCAGACTGCGGTGGCGTGCTAGCATATGGATATCTGTCCGGGGAAAATATTACGGAATGCGACGAAGGACGCCCTCTGTTTGTGAGAAGTCCTAAGAGCAATTTCAATCTGGCGAACTTCATGAGAGCGAATCTGTTTACTTCGCTGGGCGCCTTGAAGATTGGCATGGATATTTTGTTGAAGGAGGAGCATGTACAGATTGACAGCATTTTGGGCCATGGAGGACTCTTTAAGACCAAAGGCGTCGCCCAGGGCTTCTTGGCAGCGGCGATCAATGCTCCGGTCTCTGTCATGGAGACTGCCGGGGAGGGCGGCCCATGGGGAATGGCTCTTTTGGCAGCCTATATGGCGCAGAAAGAAGACGGAGAGTCTCTTCAAAATTACCTTTCTAAGAAAGTGTTTGGAGAAAATGCCGGAACCAGTATGAAGCCGGTGGAAAAAGACGTGGAAGGCTTTGAGGTCTTTACCGAAAGATACAAAAGAGGTATTATAATTGAACAGGCAGCTATTCAGAATTTAATATAGCTGATGCCAAAGTAAGCAAGGGGAGCTGTCTGTGGCAGCTCCTTGAATGATTTAGAATAAAGGAGACAAAACAATGCTGGAAGAGTTAAAAAAACAGGTATATGAGGCAAATATGTTGCTTCCCAAGTATGGGCTTGTGACATTTACCTGGGGAAATGTCAGCGGAATTGACCGTGAGAAAGGTTTGTTTGTCATCAAGCCAAGTGGCGTGGAGTATGATGTGTTGAAGCCAGAAGATATGGTGGTGATAGATTTGGATGGCAAAAAAGTGGAAGGCGATATGAATCCTTCTTCTGATACAGCTACACATGTGGTATTGTATAACCGTTTTCCAAACATCGGCGGTGTAGTTCATACACATTCTCCATGGGCCACAAGCTGGGCGCAGGCAGGAAGAGGAATTCCCTGCTATGGAACCACACATGCGGATTATCTGTACGGTGAAATTCCCTGCGTTAGAAATCTTACAAAAGAGGAAATCGACGAGGCTTATGAGAAGTATACTGGTATTCTCATTGCCGACCATTTTGCGCAGCAGAATCTGGACTATGAGGCAATGCCAGCAGTACTGTGCAAAAATCATGGACCATTTACATGGGGTAAGGATGCGCATGAGGCAGTTCACAACGCGGTTGTTTTAGAAGAGGTGGCTAAGATGGCTGCCCGCTGCGAGTGGATTAACCCTCAGAATCAGCCGGCGCCTCAGGAATTGCAGGATAAGCACTATTATCGAAAGCATGGCGCCAATGCATATTATGGGCAGAAGGGAAAATAAACGGTGGTAAATCTAGTAAAAAGATCAGAGAATCGTATAGATATTCTGGAACTGAAAAATGATAGTCTTTCTGTGACCGTCACAAATCTTGGCTGCACCGTCATGAAGATTCTGACAGCGGATAAAGATGGGCGGTTTCGGGACATGGTACTGGGATATGACACGATTCAAGAGTACCAGGAACATACAGGGTATTTGGGGGCTTTTGTGGGACGAGTGGCGAATCGGATTGGAGGCGCCAGCTTTGAACTGAATGGAAAAACCTACCAGCTTGCGAAAAATTCTGGACCTAACGCGATTCACGGCGGCATCGAGGGGTTTTCAAACAAGGTATTCAGCTATACGACAGGAGAAGATGAAATTGTCTTTACCTATACGAGCCCTGACGGCGAGGAAGGGTATCCTGGTGAGCTGAACGTGACGGTTACTTACCGTCTGGAAGCAGATAAATTCATTTTACAGTATGAAGCTCATACAGATCAGGATACTATTTTGAATTTTACCAACCACTCTTATTTTAATCTCAGCGGAAGACCCTGCGGGATTGGGGAACATTGGCTGCAGACGGCGGCGGACTGCTTTGCCTGTGTAGATGAAAACGGACTTGTGACAGGAGAGATTCGTGATGTGGCGGGGACTCCCTTTGATTTTAGAAATGGTGGCAAGCTCGGAGAGCATCTACAGATGGAAGATGAACAGCTTAAAATCGGACATGGTTTTGACCATCCCTTCATTTTCAGGGATGAGAAAGAAAAAGTGAAGCTTTACTGTGAAGAAAGCGGAATAGAAATGATCGTGGAGACTACTTTGCCGCAGGCTCAGATCTACACGGCAAATTTCCTGGAACCTCACAAGGGCAAGGGTGGGGATATCATTGATCAGAGGACTGCTATCTGTGTGGAGACACAGAATATGCCAGACAGCATCCATAAGGAAGAAAACCCAACTGTGATTCTGCGGGCTGGGGACACCTATCGAGAGATGACCAGCTATCGTTTTCATGTTATAGGGAACGATTTGTCATGATGAGGTGTGAGGAATTTTTTCGATAACGAAGACGTCTGCTGCGGGTGCGTATGCCGTACTGGGGAATTTTACCGCGAAGCGGAACGATTTCTATAGGGGCAGGTGCAGCTATTATGAAGCGCACCTGCCTCTGAATTATTATAAAGCATTAGATATGATGGTGTTTTCAGGAGATTTGAGCTTCTGGTTCCTTTTCTGGGAAAAGACGGCGGAAAATTCCTCTCACCAAAGGCCCGGCAAAAAAGATTTGCCAGCACAGCGCCATGGGAAAATTCAAGGCGGCGGTTTGAATCCAGACAGAAAGCAGCTCCGGCTGCAGCCCTCCCTTGAAAAGAACCGCTGCAGCCAAGCTCATCAGCGGGCACATCAGGCAGACGGTGATGGCAGAGATGGCTAAAACGATAAAGATCATTTTGTCCATACCTGGCTGAACTAGACGGAAGGCAAGCTTTTTGGCGAGAGGTCCGACAATGAACAGTTCCAGAAAAAAAGCGACGATTCCCATGATTGGCAATTCTCCGAAAGCCATGAGAAATACCTGGTTGGTCAGTTTACCCGTATCTAAAGAGATGTTATAGATAACCATTGCGTAGACCATGACCACTACCATAATAAGAGTGAAAATAACGTCCTGAAATTTGTTTTTCGGCATAATTGTGTCCTCCTTCTTGGCGCTTATATGTTTTTGATGGGCGGAATACTAAGTTCACATAAAAAAATGAGACTATATGCGTAATATAACTTTCGTTAAGACTACAGCATATAATCTCACTACCATTTTCATCTAGCGCCGATATTTATTTTTTAAAGTGAAATCTAAGCTCTGTTCCTGTAAAGGGGACAGGGAAAACAACAAAGCTTGTTTCTTATCGCTGAGTATTCTATCAAAAAATAAATGAAAATGTAAGCATTTTTTTAAATTTTGGCATAATGTTCGTTTTGCTTTTACAGAAGCGTTTTTTTCTGGTTGTTCTGCTCAGATTTTTTGGGGAGAATCCGGCAGAGGGTGACAATGACCCCATATAAAATGGCGGCGACAGGCCAGATCACCCAGGAACTCTCCCAGCGCATGGTAATTAGGCTGAAACCCAGATACAAAGCAGTGACCGCAAGCCAGTAAACCGTGGAAACAGGTTCCAAAAGTTTTTGATGACGTTTGGAGCTTTTGGTAAACTCTCCTTCCTGCAATAGCTGTAAGTAGGTATTTTGAATCGTGTTGCAGACCACAAATAAATAAACAGCGACGGCTACGATAAGCAGTGAAACAGAAAGTCCCAGCAAGACGAAAAAATCAGAAGCATGGAAAGCAGCGGCGCAGAACAACGGAATCACAGCGGTGATACAGAGAATCACGCCAATGATGGTATAGCGGTTATAGGTACCTTCATAGGTGCTTTTTTGTTCTCGTGCCAGAGCATCCACACCGTAGGCTGTGTCAAATTCTTCTTTTTCCAGATACGCAAAAGGCTTCAGGAGGCTGCCAGTTCCAAGAAATTGGGTGACAGCCACACAGACAAACAGCAAAACGACGATGAGACCCAGCAGCGCGCCGATATCTTCGGAGAGGGGAAGAAGACTGCTGTCAGACATCCCCATCAGGAGAAAGAGGCAGATGGGAGACAGGATGCACAGAACGGTTCCCAGAGCCATTTTCTTGGCTGCTTGTTCTCGTGCCTGAATAAAGGCGGTGGCCTCAGCTAGTGTGACTTGGCGCAGGGAGTGGGACGGAGCTTCCATAGGGGGAAGCTCAGCGTCGGTATCGGTTTGTGGCTGTACGTCTTCTTTTAATAAGTAGTCGGTGGATACCTGAAAAAGCTCACTGAGCAGTACGATTTTACTCAATTCCGGTGTGGATAGATTTCCTTCCCATTTGGAGATGGATTGTCTGGATACTCCGCATTTTTCAGCCAGCTCTTCCTGAGACCAGCCATTCTTTTTTCTTAAGGTTAAAATTTTTTCTGATAGAAGCATGAGTGCAACCTCTCTTTCTTTTTATTGCCTATTAGTGATTTGTTTTTCCTTCTGATATCAGATTGCCCTTCTGGGCTTCTTGTTTTCTGGGCTTATCATAGCACAGATTGCGGTTGACAACCAGCAAGCGCGCTTGAAAATTTGTCAACCAGGGGTTGCAGTCGGGCTTGTTTTGCGGGTTTTGCGCTTTTCATTCAGGAATGGATTGTGTATAATCTTAAGAAAAGCTCTGATTTAGAGAAAGGGTGGGACGGGGATGGATTTAAAAGATTTGGAGATTTATCCGTTTATCAAAGATCGTCTGGACCGAATTCCGAGAGTCACGGTGAAGGCGGGAGAATACATTTCACGGGCGGGAAAGGCTGACGGAGGGCTGTTCTATGTGGTCAGCGGATATATGAGAGTGGAATGTG
The DNA here is from genome assembly GCF_034356035.1 of Blautia hydrogenotrophica DSM 10507. Lineage (NCBI taxonomy): Bacteria > Bacillati > Bacillota > Clostridia > Lachnospirales > Lachnospiraceae > Blautia > Blautia hydrogenotrophica. Next base: position 3,272,348 of record NZ_CP136423.1, on the reverse strand, counting down.
TCTCCCATGAAGGAAAGAAGATTTTGGTGGATAATCTAGGGCCGGATAATTTCACCGGGAAAATCAGCCGGGTACAGAAAGCCTATTTTGCCTGTGATATTTTCGCAGCCACAGACTGTGATCTTTTGTTTTTAGAGAGCAAGGTCTACGAGGCGATGATGAAGGACAAAGGGTTCAGCGAGTTGTTTTATCGCAAAATCAGTAATCGTGTCTATCAGATGTACAAGGGACGGTTGGTCCGAAGCTTTTACAGTCTGGCGGAGTTGGTGGCCTATCATATCTGTAGCCGTACCGGGAAAGACCAGATTTTTGAGTACAGGAGTACACTGAGCCTCTGTGAAGAGCTGGATATCAGTAGGAGAGGTCTGTACAATATTCTGAATAAGTTTCTGGAAAAAGGCTATTTGGAGAAGGAAGTCGGAAGCAGCCGTTATTATGTCAGAAACCGCCGGGAGCTGGAAAAGATCTGCTCGGAAGTGCGCAGGTACATGGAAGAGCAGGAACCGTAAAAATTCAATAGCAGGAAATAACTCCGAATACCTCTGTTTTTCAGGGGTATTTTTTATGTAACAGGAAAGACCTTGTCACACTAATGCGTGAAAGCCCTTTCCTATTACATAAACGCTCCGCTAAAGATGCGCACGCCGCAATAAGGTAGTACACCGCAAGGCGGTGTTGCGGCGGCGCGCAAAGTGGGACTGTGCGCCGCAAAGATGGAGGGGATGGGGGAGCTGAAGTGGGCTTGCCCACTTTGTTCTAACAGAAAAGACCTTGTCACGCTAATGCGTGAAAGATTCCTTTTACTTTGGGTTTTCTGTGAATAAGTGTGCAAAGTGCACTGTGATTGAGGAGCCTTGTTCATTATAATTAGAAACTAAGATGCGTGAGAGGAAAGGAGAGAATCAAAGTGAGCACGCCAAAGGTAAAGTTGGGAGAGTACAGACATGTGAGGGTACCTTTTGAAGATTGGAAGAATGCGGTGGAGGAAAATATCGTCAGATACCGGATGTCTCTGGAAAATGCTGAGAGAAAAGCAAAAGAGGATTTGGCGGCGAAGGAAATTGTAAAGCGTTCCCAAATTCAGACTTCAGAGGAGGAGGTCACGGCACGGGCGGTTCAGATGATGGAGGCCTATGCGCTGCGTCTTCAGCAGCAGGGGCTTTCCATTGAAGGGTACTATCGCACAAAGAAAACCAACGAGCAGGAGCTGTTAGAACAGATGAAGGAGAAGGCGAGAAAACAGATTCAGGCTAGAATGGTGCTGGCGGCAGTGGCCCAATCGGAAAATCTGGAAGCCACGGTAGAGGAATATGACCGCGAGGTTCATAAGCTGGCAGTCCGGTATCTGATGAGTAAGGAGCAGGTGAATAAGATTCTTCAGGGAGAAGAAGGACAGCGTATCCGTCAGGAGATCGCTGTGGAGAAGGCAGCAAAATTTTTGGCCGCGAATGTAAAGGTAAACAGCTAGAGGAAGAGGGCATGGCGGAATAGTTAGGTCCTGCGAATAATAGAAAAGGGAGGTTTTTTGATGGACAACAAACAGAAACTGGAAGAGATACTGAGAAAGAGGGGGATTGCCGCTCTCCACACAGACGACACAAAAGAGGAGGATATTCCGGAGGCCAGTGATCGCTTTAAGAAGCTGATGGATATCTACTACACCCTGAAGGTGACTGCGGATATGGAGACGCCGTACTGGTACAACCGTATCTGGTGGGAGAATGACGGAGATCTCATCGAGGTTCGCCGTGCCAAGGCAGTGGCAGGCGGCTACGCTCATACTACGCCGACGATTCTGCCCTATGAGAAGCTGGTCATGAATAAGACTAAGGATATCCGCGGCGCTTTTCCATTTCCATGGGTGTGCGCCAGCTTTTTCAACAGCCTGGCAGAGTCTTTGATGAATGAGGTGGACGCTCCGGCGGAGAATGAGGCGGACTCCGTCAGCGTCGTGGGCGCCGGCGGCGGAAACGTGACGGAGAGCTATGGGGAGATTATTTCCATTGCGAAGAAGTTCGGCATGAGAAAAGAAGATATTCCGGTTCTGGTGAAGGTGTCAAAATATTGGGATGGCATCTCCGTGGAGGATGTCAGCACAAAATATGCGAAGATGATTCCAGAGTACGATCAGTTTTCCGCAGTGATGGACAGCGTTGTGGTCATGTTTGATTCCTTCGCGATTCCCCAGGGCCGTGAGGTTATGAATTACTATATGCCGCTTCAGTACGGCTTTGATGAGATTCAGAAAATGTGCGACGACAGAATCGCTCTGGTGATGGGCGAGGCTGAGGACGACGGAATTTTAGGTATGAGCCGCGGCTACTATTATGCGGCTATGAAGGAAGTCTGTAAGGGGCTGAGCAAATGGTGTGAAAACTATGCGAGAAGGGCCAAAGATCTGGCGTCCAGGGAGAGAGACCCGGAATTTAAGAAAAACTATGAAGAGATCGCAGAGGTGATGGAGAACATTGCCCACAAACGTCCGGCTTCCTTCCGGGAAGCGCTGCAGATGACTCTGTGTCTGCATTACGGCGTGGTCAATGAGGACCCGCAGTCCGGCCAGTCTATTGGACGTCTGGGCCAGGTATTGCAGCCGTTCTATGAGAAGGATATCGAGGAAGGAAAGATCACTGACGAGGAAGTGATCGAACTGTTGGAACTGTACAGAATTAAGATCACCTGTATTGAGTGTTTTGCCTCCGCGGGAGTGTCCGGCGGTGTGCTGTCCGGCAATACCTTTAACAATCTGTCCTTGGGCGGGCAGTCCTATGACGGCCGAAGCGCGGTGACGCCGTTGGAATACCTGATTCTGGAAGCGGGTATGCGCGCGAAGACGCCTCAGCCGACTTTAAGTGTGCTGTATGATGAGAAAACGCCGGAGGATTTCTTGATGAAGGCGGCGCAGTGTACGAAGCTGGGGCTGGGTTATCCGGCTTGGATGAACAACCAGACGGGAATGAACTTTATGATGCGCCAGTACGGGCCGGAGGGCATGAACCTGGAAGACGCCAGGGCCTGGTGTCTGGGCGGCTGTCTGGAATCTGCGCCAGGTTGTTTCTCGCCTTTGGAGTACAATGGAAAAGTGACGATGATTCCGGGAGGGGCCTCTCCCACCTGCGGAACGGGTATTCATTTTACCGCTCTGCCGAAGATTCTGGAACTGGTGCTGACCAACGGGGTAGACCGGAGAACTGGAAAGAGAGTCTTCCCGGCTCACAATGAGAAGATTGAGACCTACGATCAGATGGTGGCCCTGTGGCAGCGGTATCTGGATATCAGCAATCGGATTGTGAATCGGGTGAATAACATGCAGATGGATATCTGGAGAAAATACAACATGCCGGCGGTGAACTCTCTGCTGAAGGCAGACTGTTTCAAGAAGGGACAGCACATCGGAAACTGCGGCGCCCGCTATAACGCCTGCATCAACTTTGAGTCCTGCGGAACGATTACTTATATCAATTCTCTGGCTTCCATTAAGAAAAATGTTTTTGACGATCAGAAATATACGCTGGAAGAGATGACTGACGCGATGGTACACAATTTTGGATTCAAGACGGCATATGAGACGAATGTCTTCTCGCCGGATTTCCGGGAGAGCACGCCGGAGGCGGCGAAATACGCACAGATTTTCGCGGACTGTGTGAACGCGCCGAAGTATGGAAATGCCGACCCATATGTGGACCAGCTTCTGCGGGATTACCAGATGTACTTGAAGGATTATCTTCCGACGCTGAAATCCTACTATGGAAAACCGGAATACCTGTGTCAGATCTCCGTGTCCACCCATGGACCGCAGGGCTTTGTGACCCTGGCTTCCGCAGACGGAAGGCTGGCGGGAACCACTTATTCGGATGGTTCTGTGTCCGCGGCGGCAGGTACGGATAAGAATGGTATCTATGCGATCTTTGAGTCTGCCACCGTTTACGATCACTCTCAGAATCAGAACGCGCAGATGAATTTGAAGCTGCATCCGTCGGCGGTGAAAGGTCTGAGCGGAACCAGAAAGCTGCTGGATGTGGTGCGGGCTTATATGAGAAAGGGCGGTTTCCATGTGCAGTTTAACGTGGTTGGTTCCGATACCCTGCGGGCAGCACAGAAGAAGCCGGAGGCTTACCGGGATTTGATGGTGCGTGTGGCTGGCTTTACCCAGTATTGGTGTGAGATCGGAAAGCCGATTCAGGACGAGGTCATCTACCGTACCGAGTACGATGAAGCGTGAGAAAGAGAGGATAAGAGGAATGAGACATTTTGACTGTATCAATTATATAAATCTGGACTGTGAAAAAGGGATGTGCGCATTGGACAAAGTGATCGTGCCCATTGACGGAGAGGGAAGCGAAGGCTGTCCAAGATTCGAGGCTGCTCCCAAATGCGGCAACTGCAAAAATTTCTCCGACCCGGACAAATACGGAATCGGCACCTGCAGCGGCTATGAGAAGGAAAACTGGGCTTATGCCACCTGCGGCGCCTATTCCTGTGAAAAATACGCCAGATAAGGAGCAGCTATGGAACCAAAGGGACTGATTTTTGATATCCAAAGCTTCTCTGTGCATGACGGGCCTGGCTGCCGGACTAACGTCTTTTTGGAGGGGTGCCCGCTGAAATGCCGCTGGTGCGCGAACCCGGAGAGCTGGGGCAGCAAAAAGCACATTATGTTCGCGGAAAATGTCTGCAAATATGACAAGGGCTGCAGAGCCTGCGAGAATATCTGTCCTTCGGACTCGATTGTTTGGAGCTCGGAAGGAAAGCCGTCGATTACCTGGGAGATCTGTAAGGACTGTGAGACCTTCGAATGCACTGCGATCTGTCCCAACAACGTGTTTAAACAGTGTGTGCGGGAGATGACAGTGGGAGAGCTGATGCAGATTCTGCGCCGGGATTTCAATAACTGGGGTTCCGAGGGCGGCGTGACGTTCACCGGGGGAGACCCCATGATGCAGCAGGAGTTTTTGCTGGCAGCTTTAAAGGAATGTAAGAGATGGCACATTCACACCGCCATCGAGACGGAAGCCTATGCCAGTGAAAAGCATTTTCTGGAAGTGATGAAATACATTGACTTTGCCTTTATTGATGTGAAGCATATGGACAGTGAGGCTCATCGGTGGGGTACCGGCGTGGGAAACGAGAAGATTCTCTCGAACATTGAAGCACTGATTCAGTCAGGCTGGGAAGGGCGGCTGGTGCTGCGTCAGCCTACCATCGCAGGATATAATGACAGCGATGAGAATGCCAGGGCACTGATTGGGTTTATGCAGAAGAACGGTCTGTATGAGATCAACCTGCTGAAATTTCACCGTCTGGGCCAGACCAAGTGGGAGCAGCTGGGAAAGAACTATGAGTACAGTGACCACGGAGATATGAGTGAGGAGGCAATGCTTCATTTGCAGGAGCTCTATCTGGATGAGGGGATTGCCTGCTACGTGGGAGAGGATACGCCATTTTGACAAAGATTGACGGGGGACTGCCGATGGCAGTCCCCCGAAGTTCGTTATGGGAAATCCCTTCTCCTATTTAAAACTTGTATTTTCCGAACGCCTTTTCCTCATCCAGATGTACGTCCTTGAAGAACATAATGATCCAGACGATGAAAGCCGGAATTGCCATATATGTGGATATGAGGAGGGATAAAAGCGCCCCAACTCCCAAAATAGCCGTCCAGATCAGGAACATGTTCCGGTGATCTTTGCTCATCCATTTGGTGTCGTAAAGCCTGCGCTGCTCCTTCGGCATGGTGCTGAAGCCGCTGATTAGAATGGCGGCTTTTCCTTTTAGGAGCGTAAACAAAAGAGCCAGCAGCAAAAAAACGATGCTGGAAGCGGCACAGACCCAGAATCCAATATTCATACGCAGTTGCCTCCGTTTCAGCGTCAAAATTTCATTTCGTTTACAAAGCTTCTTTGAGCAGAGTATAGCATGTTGGAAGCAACAATTCAACTATACCATGTACGGGAAGCAAAAAACATACTTGTATGTTTTTGCGAGCGGACATCTGTATGAGCTGAGTGCCTTTTCATGAGTAAGACGGCAGCGTCAGCCGCAATAAGCACGCAGTATGGTTTTACGAATGGCGATGGCTGAACGAATGCGGTTGGAAAACGAGGTGCAACAAGGCTTTCTTGACAAATATTTTGGCGGCAAATACAATAGGACATAATGTTTGGTTAATTCTCTTTGTCAGGGAAAGAAGGAGGTATACATGAGAAGTACATTATCTGGACTGTGCAAAAGTTTTATGGAGAACAAGGAACGGATTCGGGCTGCCTTTGCCTGGGAGAACTCTTATCTTCACCCGGTCTGCGCGGCGCTCTTTACCAATCAGCGGCAAATCGCGGATACTGATTGGATGAAGCGGTGCAAGGGCATCCTGGAGGAGCATACAGGAGCGTTCTCAGGTTTTCGGGGAATCGCAAAGCTCTCCATGATTTCTTATTTGGCTCTGGACGGCAGCCCAGAAAGGCGGATGCAGAAAGCGCTTCTGGTCTACGAGGCCATGAAGGAGCATTTTTTCAGTTCCCAGTATCTTTCGGTGGCCTCGATGATGATTTCCGGAATGGCAGAGAAAGACAGGTATGAGGAAATTGCCCGCAGGACCCGGAGGATTTATGATTTGATGAGAAAGGAACATCCATTTCTGACATCCAGCGAGGACAGTGTATTTGCCGCTTTGCTGGCCCTGTCAGAAAAAAGCGATGAGGAAGTGATACGAGAGACCGAAGACTGCTACCGGCTTTTGAAAGAGCAGTTTTCAACGGGCAACGCGCTTCAATCCCTCAGCCACGCACTGGCCCTAGGAGAAGGTACGGCCAAGGAAAAATGCGAGAGAACCATAAGATTGTATGATCTGCTGAAGGAGAAGGGCTGTAAGTATGGAACCAGCTACGAGCTGGCGACTCTGGGCGTGCTGGCGCTTTTACCGGCGAAGCTGGAGACCATTGCGGAGGATGTCGCAGAGACGGACGCATTTTTGGCAAAACAAAAGGGGTATGGATTTTTTGGATTCAGCAGAAAACAGAGATTGATGCATGCAGGACTGATCGTAGCCAGCGATTATATCGGGGAGAACGTAGAGCTAAAGATGGGAGCTGCCGCCGTGGGCGGAACCATCGCCTTAATCGTGGCCCAGCAGACTGCCATCTGTGCGGCAGTTGTGGCGGTGAGCGCGGCGGCATCCAATTCCAGTTCTTCTTCATGATAAATTTTGAGGGAGTGAAAATTTTATGAAAAACATTATGGTGATCGACGATGACATTTATATCGGAGATATGCTGGAAGAGATGCTCAGACGGGAGGGCTACGGGGTGCGGCGGGCATACTCAGGCACGGAGGCGCTGCTTCTTTTGGAACAGAAAAGCCCTGATCTGGTCCTTCTGGACTTGATGCTGCCAGGATTAAGCGGGGAGGAAGTTCTGTCGAAGATCACAGGAATCCCGGTGATTGTCCTCAGCGCGAAAGCAGAGGTAAGCGGTAAAGTCCGTCTCTTGTTAAAAGGCGCCGCGGACTATATTACAAAACCCTTCGATATGGATGAGCTTCTGGCGCGGGTGACGGTACAGCTTAGGAATGCGGCCGTGTCAGGAAAAACCGCAGCCTTGACTTTCGAAGAGCTGACCCTGGAAGTGGATTCCCACGAAGTGCGTGCGGGAGAGAAACCGGTGAGGCTGACGAAAACAGAGTATGCGATTTTCGTAGGCTGATGCAGAATCCCTCTCAGGTACTCACGAAGTCGCAGCTTTTGGATTTGGTCAGCGAAGATACGCCGGATTGTACAGAAAGCTCCTTGAAGGTACATATCAGCAATCTGAGAAGGAAGTTAAGACAGGCGTCGGGAAAGGACTATATTGAGGCAGTCTGGGGAATTGGATTTAAGCTGAAAGAGGAATAAATCTTTACCAAATCTTTACTGTTTCCTTAACCGCTTTCTTAACCATGTCCTGTTAGACTACAGTCAGTACAGGAAAGGAGACAGAAGATATGGAATACATCTTATGTACGAATGGTTTGACGAAACAGTATCGTAAATTTAAGGCTTTAAACAATTTGAATATGCATGTTCCAAAGGGAGCGATCTACGGTTTCGTGGGAAAAAACGGAGCAGGGAAGACAACGTTGATTCGTCTGATCTGTGGGCTTCAGGAACCCACGAATGGAGAGTATTCTCTATATGGCAGGAAAAATACTGACGGGGGAATCTCAAAGGCCAGGCGGCGGATGGGAGCGGTGGTCGAGACACCGTCCATCTATCTGGATTTGACCGCTGAGGAAAATCTAAGAGAGCAGTATCTGGTATTGGGAATGCCTTCCTTTGAGGGAATCCAGGAACTGTTAAAACTGGTGGGACTTCAGGACGCTGGAAAGAAAAAAGCGAAGAATTTTTCTCTGGGTATGAAACAAAGACTGGGGATCGCCATCGCACTGGCAGGCGATCCGGATTTTCTGATTTTGGATGAACCGGTCAATGGTCTGGACCCTCAGGGAATCATCGAAATTCGTGAATTGATTCTAAAATTGAACAGGGAGAGACAGATCACATTTTTGATTTCCAGCCACATTCTGGATGAACTTTCCAGGCTGGCAACCCACTATGGTTTCATCGACCAGGGGCAGATTGTGAGGGAGATCAGCGCCGAGGAACTGGAACACGCTTGCAGAAAATGTATTCGGCTGACAGTCTCTGATACAAGGGCGCTGGCCTGTGTCCTGGATAAGATGAGGCTGGAATACAGCATTGTGTCAGAGGATGAGGCAGATGTGTTCGGAGAACTGAATATCTCAGAGCTTGTGCTGGCCTTGGCGCAGGAAGAGTGTCAGGTGCTGTCTTTGCATGAGAAGGATGAGAGTCTGGAGAGCTATTATGTGAATCTGATGGGAGGTGCCAGCCATGAGTAGATTACTGAGAGCAAGCTTTGCGAGGCTGAAAAAGGATAAGACATTTTGGATTTGTATGGCAGTGATGTTTGGAATAGGAGCTTTGTTTGTGATCTCCAATTATGTGACAATGAAATTCAGAGGATACGGCGCTACTGTGGATGACGCTCTGTTCAGCTATGGAACCTACATCGGTATGTTCCTGGCAGCTTTCAGCAGCTTGTATATCGGCAAAGAGTACAGCGACGGAACCATCCGAAATAAACTGGTGGTGGGACATTCCAGGAGCAGCATTTATCTGTCCAATCTGATTGTCAATATGGTGGTCAGTCTGCTGTTGGCAACTGCCTATATCGCCGCGGTTCTGGGAATTGGCATCCCTCTGTTGGGAGGGCTTCACAGCACATTAGAATCTGTGCTTAGAGTTCTGTTCGGGAGTGTGATGATGGCTTTTGCCCTGGCGTCGATCTTTACGCTGTTGAGTATGCTGAATCAGAATAAAGCGGCAGCGGCAGTCATTGAGCTGGCTGGATTTTTCATATTTGTGTTCTTCTCGATCTATATCCATGCCAGGCTGCTGGAGCCGAAAGTCTATGAGAGCTATTCCTATGTGGATGAAAATAATGGGAAGGTAGTGACAGAGGAGGCGGAGCCAAATCCCAATTATCTGACGGGGACGAAGAGAGCAGTCTTTGAGTTTGCGGAAGATTTTCTGCCTACCGGGCAGTCCTTGCAGCTCTCCCAGTGGGCTCCAACTCACTATGAACGAATGCTGGCGTACTCAGCGGTACTCTGTGTGATTACCACCGCAGGCGGAGTATACTTTTTTCGGAAAAAGGATTTAAAATGATAATATTATGCGTGATATTGGCCCTGGTTTGTGTCTTTTTGGGGGTGAAGCTGTTTTGCCTTCAGCGGGGAATAGACGAGGTGTGTGAAGAGTTCCAAGAGAAAATGGAAGAGGATACGAATACGTTGATTACCGTGTCGGGCGGAGATCGCCGTGTCAGACGGCTGGCAGCCCAGATCAACGGCCAGCTCAGATTGCTCAGAAAAGAGCGCAGGACTCTTCAAAACGGAGATTTGGAGCTAAAGGAGGCCGTCACGAACATCTCTCATGATTTGCGCACACCTTTGACAGCCATCTGCGGGTATCTGGATTTGTTGGAGCGGGAAGAAAAATCGAAGAATGTGAATCGGTATCTGAAGATGATACGGGACCGTTCGGAGGCTCTGAAGAAGCTCACGGAAGAGTTGTTTCGGTATTCAGTCATCACTTCGGAAAAGGATATAGTGCTGGAAGAGGTGATTTCAAATCGGGTTTTGGAAGAGTGCGTATCGGTGTATTACGGTGCGCTGAAAAAGGGCGGGATTGTGCCAGAGATCACCATACCGGAAGAGAAGATTGTACGGATGCTGGACCAAGATGCTCTGTCTCGTGTGTTGGGAAATGTCGTCAGCAACGCCATTAAGTACAGCCAGGGGGATTTGGAGATCACGTTGACGTCTGAAGGTGAGATGATTTTTTCCAATCAAGCTCCTCTTCTGGATGAAGTACAGGTGGGGCGCCTGTTTGAACGTTTCTACACCGTCACCTCGGCTGCGAAATCCACGGGTCTGGGGCTATCCATTGCTAGAACTCTTACAGAGTCCATGGGCGGTGAGATCACGGCGCAATATGTTCAGGGGAAATTGTGCATCCGTGTTTTCTTTCCTGAGAATGGGGATTAAATTAGGCACGAAAAAAGCTGCTTTTGGCAGCTTTTTTCGTATAAGGGGGGCTATTTTTATAGGGATTCCAGCATTTTTTCTAGCTCCTCAGGCTCAGCGGGAGCGATCTTCTTTTCCAGGACTTTTCCATTTTGGATGAGGAGGACGGTAGGAATCGTCATGACACGGAACTGTTTGGCCAGTTCAGGCTCTTCGTCCACGTTGACTTTACCGATTTTCAAGTTTGGGGTATCCTGGGCGAATTCTTCCAATGCCGGTTCTAAGGCGCGGCAATGACTGCACCAGGGGGCCCAGAAGTCAACCATGACCGGCTGAGAGGACTGTAGTACTTCCTGTTCAAAATTATGGGTTCTAAAATTATTTATCATATTGTACTCTCCTTTGCTTTGAATTAGTTTTCTGATGATTTATTTCTTCCGCAGCTGCGGAACTCTTTCTTAGTATGTCCAAATAATATCAAAGCATTTCAGAAGTTTCTGTGACTTTGGTCACATAAATTAAGCTTTCTTTTTACCCATTATTTTGGAGAGGTTCTTCTGAATGGTCTCGAAATATACAGCTACGATGATAATCAGGCCTGTGGCTATGTACTGATAGAAGGTGTCCATTCCCACGACTACCAGGCCAATCTTCAAAGCAGAGAGAATCAATGCGCCCAAAACGGTTCCTAAAATCGTGCCCTTTCCCCCGGCCAGACTGGCGCCTCCGATGGCTGCCGCCGCAATGGCGTTCAGCTCATAGCCTTCTCCACAGGTGGGTTCGCCGGTTCCTAGACGGGCCAGAGTAACCATGCCGGCCATGGCCGCGCCCATGCTGCACAGCATGTAGGCAGTGATTTTACAGCGATTAGTGTTTACGCCGGAGAGCTTCGTGGCCTCTTCGTTAGAGCCGATGGAATAGATATAAATACCGGTTTTTCTGCGTTTCAGCACGAAAGAATAAATGACTGCCATGAGGATGAGAAAGATCATGGACATTCTTAAATTCGGAACTAAAGAGAACTGAAAAATATCCCGGTAACTGCTAGGAATGTTCAGAACCGGCCAACCGCCGGTAATCAGGTAGGCGACACCGCGCAGCACACTGTTTGTGCCCATTGTGGCGATAAAGGGTTGGAGGTTCATCTTCGTGATTAAAAGACCATTGATGAGTCCTATGAAAGCTCCTAAGGCAAGGCCAATCACACAGACTAGAACAGGCGGGACTCCTGCCACAGCCAGACGACCACAGGTCACGACACAGACGGCCATGGCAGAGCCCACGGACAGATCAATGCCACCGGTGATGATGGCGCAGGTGACTCCAATGGCCAGAAAACCGTTTACAGTTCCTTGTTCCACGATATCCATCAGATTGCCGATTTCTAGATATCTGGGAGCGATAATTGAGAAGATGACCACGATTGCTGCCAGTGCCAGCAAAGTAGTGAGTTCACGGATGTATCCTTTGGCATATTTTTTCAGATTGTTCATAGCTTTTCACCCATCGCATGGCTTAGCAGTACAGCTTCCTGGAATTCTTCCCGGCTGACTTCTGCGGACATGCGTCCTTCCTTCAATACGATAATTCTGTCACTCATTCCGATCACTTCGGGCAACTCAGAGGAGATCATGATAATGGATTTTCCAGACGCCACGAAATCCTCCATCAGAGAGTAGATCTCTGCTTTCGCGCCCACATCCACGCCCTTGGTGGGTTCATCAAAAATCAGGATATCCACATCTGTGGCCAGCCATTTGGCCAGGATGACTTTCTGCTGGTTTCCCCCTGAGAGATTTTGAGTCAGATAGTCAGGGTCCATAATATTGAGCTGCACCTGGTTTCCGAAGTGCTGGAAGCTTTTGGTAATAAGTCCTTGATTCAGCCGCCCTCCTTTGTAAAAAGAGGAAAGAGAGGCCAGGGCCATATTCATGGCATTACTCATGATGGGTACGAACCCCTCTGTTTTACGGTTTTCGGAGATCAGGCCGATACCGTGTCGTAGAGCTTCTTGAGGGGAATGGGGATTCACTTTTTGGCCTTTAATATAGATATCTCCGCCGGTGCGCTTATCCACGCCGAAGACTGCTCTCATGACTTCTGTCCGCTTCGCACCTACTAGACCAGAAAAACCGAGAATTTCACCTTTGTGAAGCTCAAAGCTGATGTCGGAAAAGCCTTCACCGCACAAGTGGTCGGCTTTTAAAACCACTTCCTTCGAGACACAAGAAGGCTTTTGACGTACTGCGTAGCTGGAGACATCTCTGCCTACCATGTTTTGAATCAATTCTTCTTTTGTAATATCTGAGATGTCGGCTGTCATGATGTAGGTCCCATCTCTGAGAATGCTGACGCGGTCGCACATCTCGAAAATCTCATCCAATTTGTGACTGATAAACAGAAGGGTGATTCCCTGTTCCTTCAGGCTGCGCATTACCTCAAACAGTTTTTCAATTTCCACATTGGACAAAGAAGCGGTGGGTTCATCAAAAGAGATAACTTTGGCCTGGTGGTACAGGGATTTTGCGATGGCAATCATCTGTAGTTCTCCCACACTCAGCCCACTTAGGCTGTCCTGGCTGCTGAATTTGCAGCCTAGGCGTTTCAGGATTTCATCGGTTTTTCGGTAGATTTCTTTGTAATCTAGCATTCCGCGCTTTTGTTTCTCAAATCCCAGGGCAATGTTCTGTCCCACATTCAGGCAGTCTACCATGTGGATTTCCTGATGGACCTTAGCGATACCGAAATTCAGGGCGTCCACTGGGCTGGTGAAATTTACTGCCTGATTGTCTATCCAGATCTGTCCTTGGGTGGCTGTATAGACGCCGTGAAGTATGTTCAGCAGCGTGGACTTTCCGGCGCCGTTCTCTCCCAACAGAGCGTGAATTTCTCCTGGTCTGACTGAAAAAGAGACATCTTTTAAGGCGCGGACACCGGGGAAATTTTTGCTGATATGTTCAAATCGAATCATTGTGTCTTCCACAGTAATCCTCCTTTCTATCGGGATATTTTCAGAATGTATTTTTGTATAGAACAAAGTCTTTCCTATTACAAAACGAACAGGGGAACAGCCCGGCGGACTGCCCCCTGTGATGTATAGCTTTTCCCCGTTTTATTCAAACACAGGGTCTGTCCAGCCAATGTTTTCTTCTGGAGTGTTGTCTACATTGGTAGAATCTAGCATCTTGCTCGGTGTAAATACGACGCGAGGAACAGTCTGACCGATCAGTGAGCGGTAGCATACTTCAGCGGCCATGTAACCTTCGTAGTATGGGAAGGTATCTATGGTTGCTGCCATTTCATTGGCACGGATGGAGTCATAGGCTTCTGACTGACCATCGCAGCCGATTACGTAGATATCTTTGTTTAGAGTTAAATCCGCTTCTTTGACAGCTTCGATGACGCCCAGGGCCATCACGTCATTGTTACAGAAGATGGCCTTCAGGTCAGGGTAGGTTTTCAGGAAGGTGGCGGCAACGTCCTTGGCCTGAGAACGGTCCCAATCCGCATTTTGTTTTGCTACCACCTGGATGTCGGAATCGTTGTCTGCGAACCATTCCTCAAAGCCTTGCGTCCGGTTTCGTGTCACGGCGGTTTTTGCCATTCCCATGACGATAGCCACGTCTCCGGAGCCGCCTAGTTTTTCATTTACCCATTCGGCGGCGAGCTGCCCTTGTTCTAGGGAATTGGGGCCTACGAACATATCTGCTCCGTTAAACTCGTTGTTGACTGCGTAGACAGGGATATCGGCCTCATGTGCCGCCTCGATGCCGGGTAGGCAGTTTGCGTCGGAGATCGGGGAGAGGAGGACTGCATTCACACCTTTTCTCACCTGATCTTTCAAAATGGAAAGTTGTCCCTCTTCATCACTCTCGCCCATAGGAGAGGTGGTATCGACGGAGAGTTTGCAGCCGGCAGCAGTGGCGTCTTCGGCAAAACCTTCGTAGCCGTTTGCAATTTCTTGCCAGACTACGTTTTCAAAAGCTTTAACATTTCCTGCGAAGCTGTATTCGTCGGAAGACTTGGTGATGGCACCATTGGATTCTCTGAGTTCCTCAAAGGTGACGGCATCCTCCACTGTCAGAGGGTCAAAGGTCTCCTCGGTGGACGCCCATTTGCTTTCTTCTGTGGAAGAAGAGGCTGTCTGGTCACTGGAACTGTTGGAACCGCAGGCAGTCAGGGCTGTACCCAGCATGGACGCACATAATAATACTGCAAGTTTTTTCTTCATTTCTTTTTCCTCCTTGTTGTTTAGTAGGTACTCTCGGAGTCTTTTTGGCACTGTCTAAGTGCGAAGAAGCACCGGGAGCAATTCCTTTATGTTAGCGGCGGTGTGTAAAGTGAGCCGCTTTAGGTACGTTTACATAGGGCACGTATTGGATTTTCACGGGTGATGGTTTGCAGCAGCTTTTGAGAGAAGCCGTGATCTTCCAGCATGGGCAGGAATACCGTTAGAAGGTAGTCCATTCCCACAGAACCGCCGTAGGATTTCAGCCGATCGGCTGTGGGGTCTGTGGAGAGAAGGAGCTGCTTTTCATATCCTCGTTGAAGCATATGCTCTAAAAGCTGAATCTCCGCTTCATTGTCGTGAAACTCAAATAAGGTGATGGTGTCATATTCCAGGAAGACTCCGGTGTCTGCGATTTTTTCGTGGATTCGGTAATCGTTTGCTTGGCGGTCCACGTGACAGATCAAAATCTGGTCAGGGGCAAGACCTAATTCCCTCAAAAGTTCAATGGCTTCTAGTGCTCCTTTGCCGTATTCCGTGTGCAGCATCAGAGAGGCTTTGCCTATGACTGCTGCCTGTCCGGCTGCCCGTAATAGAGTCTCGGTACGTCCGCTGACTCCTTCCTCGGTCAGCATCGCTTTGACCAGGCCGGCTTTGATGGAAGTCTGATATTTGGGCCATTGATAACAGCCTCCTAAGAACATTCCTTCGGTTAGCTCTCTGACGAATAAATCCGTCAGGGTCTCCTCCGATGCAGTCCAAATCCAGTGGTCCGGTCGGTAAAAGACAGGGATGTGGTAACCTGTGGAGGAGATGATCTTTACTCCTGAAGTCAAAGATGCCTCCTGCAAGGCCAGAGCATCCCGCCCTGTCGCCAATGGGTTTGCATCCACGAGGGTCGTACCTCCAGCTATTCGATATAGTTTGAGTTCCTCGATGGACGCGGCGAGATTTGTCAGGCGAAGCTCCGGATGAGTCAGAAGCGCCGGGGTCTCAACGATGTAGACGTGTTCATGCGGCTGGCAATGCCCCATCTCTTGTGCAGGCATGTCACCGGTTACAGTTGTAAAATATGTCAAGCTCGTCCCTCCTTTACGAAATTCCGGCAGTGGTCTGCCAATGTTTTGGAACCTTTCTGGGAAAGATTTCAACGTGCTTATATCCTATCATTTTTGAAATATTTTTTCAAGATTTTTCACAAGAAAATAAAAAATATTTTTAAAATGGTGATAATCATTGTAAATATTTACCATATATAATATTGGAAATATAGGAAAAATATATAAAAAATTTGGATGATATGAAAAAAAGTTTCAAAATGATTCTTTGGATTGACAGTGGAAGAAGCAAAAAAATTTAGAAGCTTTTATGACAAACTTGAAAATTATTTTCAGCTATGATATTTTGAATATTGAAAAAGCGAAGAATAATTATAGAAGAAATAGAAAGGCATACTCGCGGAATTTAAAACGCAGTTGAGGAAAAATCAGCTCTTTGGTTTGAGCAAAGGAAGGTTCTGCGAGCGTACAGAGATAGGAGGGAAAAGCTATGGTTGAATCCAGCTGTAAGGAAATTATAAGGGGCAGAATGAACTACCTGACGAACACGGAGAGAAAGATCGCAAATTATGTACTGGAGAATTACGATCAGGTTTTGAACAGTAATATCACGGAGTTAGCGGAGAACGCGAAGGTAAGTGACGCTTCAGTGGTGAGATTTTGCCGTTCACTGGGCTACAAAGGATATCAGGATTTTAAGATTAATGCAGCCAAAGATGTGCTGCCGAGGGAAAAGCATTTAAATCCTATCTTGGAAGAGAGTGACAGCCCGGATATGATCTGCCATAAAATTTTTAACCTTGAAATCTCTGTTTTAGAGCGGACTTTGGCTAGCTTGAATATGAGAGAGGTGGAAAAAGCAGCTCAGTTTATTTTTCATGGAAAAAGAGTTTTATTTTTTGGGAGTGGCGGCAGCCTTCTGGTGGGACAGGATGCGCTACATAAATTTATGAAAATCGGCGTTCAGGTCTATGTGCATGAGGACCGGGATTTGCAGCTGATGGCATCCTCGCTGGCAGGTGAGGGAGACGTGGTTATTGGGATTTCTCATTCTGGCAGCAATTACAGTGTATTGAGGTGTCTAAAGAACGCAAAAGAAAATGGTGCACAGACAATTGCCTTAGTCAGCCGTGGCAAGACTCCGCTGTCAAAAATTGCGGATGTGGTCATAGACACGGCTTCGGAGGAGACAATTTTTCAGTCGGAGTCAGTGAGCACAAGAATTGCTCAGCTGGCGATTATCGATTCTTTGGTCTCAATCGTAGCGTTTATGAATTATGATGAGTCTTACCGGGCGATTCAAAAAACCCGCAAGGCCACGTCAGAAAATAAATTTTAGCCTCTTGCTTTCTCAATCTGTCTTTGAATCAGTTGACCGGCCGCCGACGAGAACTGGTTCAGATTTTCAATACGGATAAAATCTTCACCGTATATTTGTCTGGCTGCTTCCGAGTCATCCTCTGTCCCGTTTAATATGGCCATGACTTGGATATGATTCTGGCGCAGCTTTCGAACTTCGGTCAAGGCATCCTGAATGCCGGCCTTGCCAGAATAGTCCAGACTGATTGGCCGTCCATGTAAGGGGGCGGAAGGAATTTTCCGGTCGTCGTTGGGAGAGGCATCTGTCAGAATAATCAGCAGGCGGTTTTTATTGTGGGAGGACTCCATGAGCTGGCCGACACCGCGGAAGGCCAGGCCGTCTCGGTTCCATCCTGCCGCGAAATAATCGAAGATGCGGCTGGTCTCGCTGCTGGGCTGTGTTTGCCGTTTCTGGACGTTCTGGTAACTACAGAAACGGCGGATTACCGTGAATCCTCTGAGACTTAGGAACGAGCAGACCTGGACAGGTATGCCGCAGATCTGAAGACCTCGAGCGAGGATGTAAGCCTGGGTAGCGATCATTTCCTGGTTTTCCAGGCGGGAGGCAGAAGCGTCCAGTAGAAGATCTACGGAGAAATCCGGCTGCTGTTCCTGGACGGATGCCAGAAAGACTCTGGTATCGTTCAGTGTCAACGCTCTCCATACCCAGGAGGGATGAAATTGTCCACTGCGATTCGGCACGGGTAGAGGTAGGGAATGAACTAGCATGGCGTTTTGGATTTGTCTTGCCAGACGCAGGATGCTTCTTTGATAGACCTGATGGTTGCTTTGATAGAAGGCCCGGTTTTTCTCTCCCTGTCTTTTTGCGTCCTCTAAGGCTTTCTGAACTAGCGGGTCTTCTAGGACTTTAGGGCCAAGGATGCCGTCTGTGAAATGCAGACGGCAATTTTGATGTGCGTCTTGGCATAGGTTCAGATTGATCTGCTGGTTTTCCTCCTGGGAAAAGATGGAGCGTCCAAAACAGCTCTCAATGTAGAGCGCGTCGCCGTGTCTGGGCTGGCTTTCCTGAAAATGCTTGGATAAGCTGGTATTGGTCGTGAGGTGGTGGGTGGACAAAGAGGTATCCGGGGCGCCCACCATCAAATTCTCACTGCGGATAACCTTAAAGGGGAGAGGACGAAAAAGCTTCAGGCGCAGCTTCTGAAAAAAGAGCCGCACAGAATTCTCTTTCCCGGCAGAACTGGAGAAATGAAAATATTTCTTCAGAATGGCTAAAGTTGTCTGCTCGATTTCTAGGGCATTCATCTCACCGTTGTATTGAAGCTCTGAGTAGAGAGTTCGCTCCCAAGGATTGACAAGCCCAGAGTTTTTGCCGAGAATTTCCCTGCACTTTGCGGCCTGTAGAGCATGAACGAGACTGTTTTGGGCCATCCACTGCTGACGGGAGAGTCTCTGTTCTTGGAGAAAGAACTGTTCTGCGTGGCTGAGTCGCAGCTCTCTTAGAACGGGACGTTCGGCGGACTCTCTTTCGTAGACACAGTTTTCCAGGGCAATCCATAACAAGCCGTCAAAGGTTTCATGGAAAAGTGCGCCTTCTAGAGTATCGAACAGACGACCGATAACGGCGGGGTCGTACCATTTGTGTACGTAGCCGATGACAGAGTTCATGTAAAAATCAGGTTCCCCATCCTGAAAAAAGGCGACGAAGGGTGGTTCAAAACTGTAATCTTCCGCTGCTGTCCATATGATGTTGTAAGCCCGTCTCTGCGGGGAAGTCTGTGATCGAGAAGGTTTCATTTTTTCACTCTGAGAACACTGCCTTACGACTGATTTTGGGAGAAATTCTGGAGGCAATGATATCCTTTATCAAGGTTTGTTCATAACTGTCAAATGTCTTGTTAGAGATTCCCATATCTAAAGCAGAATAAGGAGAAAGCCCAGTCTGTATCAGACGAATTGCGTCGAGAAGCCCTCTCAGGTCCAATACGCGGGAAGTGATCTCACCGCCGAGACACTTTTGGCTGATGTCTTGGAATAAACCGCAGAATTGCTTTACATATTCTTTCTTCATGGAGGGAAATTCTCGGGTGATTAATTTTTCCAGGTTCTCGTTGGAGATCTCAGGCATTTGAATCACAACAAAACGAGAGGAGAGGGCTTCATTTAGCTCTCTGGTACCGGCATATCCGTAGTTCATCGTGGCGATAAAACGGGAGGCGTCGTGTAAGGGCAGTTCTCCGTATCCAGGGACATGGATGACCCGGCGGAAATCCAAGATAGAGTGGAGCACGGCCAGTGCTTCGTTGCGGGCCATATTGATCTCATCCAAAACGCAGAAACCGCCTTCCTGTGCACATTGATAGACGGGGCCAGGTCGGAAAGTCACTTGTCCATCTTGAAAGGTATCTGTTCCGATCATGTAGGAGGCATCCATATTGATGTGTAGGGAGACATTCCATGAAGGGCGTCCAAAAACGGCTGCCAGGTTCTCAGCCAGCACATTTTTGCCGGTGGCTTTAGAGCCTGTCAGCAATATATTTTCTCCACAGAGCAAAGCTGCTGCGGCCTGTTCCCATATGGCTTTTCCATAATACAGATAACGGGGACAACGGGATAGTGTGGTTGTTTTTATAGGATATCGTCTGCGAAATTCTTCGATTCCAGACAGTATCTCTGAGTCTATCATTTCCTGTTTCAAAAAATCCAGCATTGAGATATCTCCTTATATTTTTCTGGTAGTTTATTATAGCACTGGTGTGGTACTTTGAAAACCACCGGGGAAATATTTAGTGTGTAAGTGTAAACAAGTTCGGCCATAACAGCTCGGATTAGCTGCTACGCAGCTTATATCGCCGCATATGCGGCTAAATCCTCGTTTATGGTTAAGCTCCATATACCTGATAAGAGTAAGTTAAGAGAAGGAATTTCTCGTATACATGAAAAGAGTGCCAGTTAAATATTAAAAAAAAATAAAAAAAATATAAAAAATATGGTAAAATTTCGTCATATCTCTCATTTACAATGTACTAAACTATTGCTATACTATAACAATGTATTGAATCCCTAAGAAAAAAGAGGAGGTAAGAGATAATATGGTTACTTTTATTATTGGACTTGCGATCTTGTTCGTTGGAGCAGCCCTCTACGGAAAGTTTTGTGAGAGAGTGTTTGGCCCGGATGACAGAAAGACTCCAGCGTATACAAAACAAGACGGCATCGACTATGTTCCGATGCGAGGATGGAAGAACAGTCTGATTAACCTGCTGAATATTGCAGGAACTGGACCGATTCTAGGGCCAATCCAGGGTATTTTGTTTGGACCTATTGCTTTTATTACGATTCCGATCGGAAATATCATTGGTGGAGCTATGCATGATTATTTTTCCGGTATGATTTGTCTGAGGGATGGAGGAACCCAGATGCCGGAGATGGTACGGCGTTATAGTAATAAAGGAGTCTACACAGTATATCAGATTTTTTGTAGTCTGTTACTGTTGCTGGTAGGCGCAGTGTTTATCTATACTCCTGGAGACATTGCAGCTACACAGGTTTTTGGATTTGATGGCAAAGCGACCTCAGTGTCTACCTGGGTGATCTATGGAGTGATTTTCGCTTATTATTTGATTGCTACGATATTCCCGATCGATAAGATTATCGGAAGAGTTTATCCGATCTTTGGAGCGATTCTTTTGTTCTCAGCTATTGGAGTATTTATTGGACTGTTTGTAAAGGGATATCCGCTGATTGAGCTCTGGGATGGCTGGAATGGCGCTCTGGTATCCTATGGAGACTATTTTAACGCGAACCACTTTATTCCGATCTTTTTCATCACGGTAGCCTGTGGTATTCTTTCTGGTTTCCACTCCACACAGACGGCGATCATTTCCCGTACTATGAAGAGCGAACGTCAGGGACGCAATACTTTCTACAATATGATGATATTGGAAGGTTTCATCGCTATGGTTTGGGCAGCAGGTGCCATGGGAGTATATAACTTGGGGTTGCAGGCAGCGGATGCTTCCCTGGCGACATCTACGATTGGTGTAATCTGCAAAGATATTCTGGGAAATGTAGGTGGTATCATTGCTCTGGTGGGAGTTATCGTACTGCCGATCACCTCAGGAGATACAGCCCTTCGTTCTCTGCGCTTAGCTGTCTCGGATGCACTTCATCTGGATCAGACCAATGTGAAGAAACGTCTGGGGTTGGCTGCGATCATCTTTGCTCTTGTGGCTGTTATATTGGTATTTGCCAAGAGTAATGCGGAAGGATTTAATATTCTGTGGCGTTATTTTGCATGGTCGAATCAGACGTTATCGCTTTTTGCGTTCTTGGGAATTTCTGTCTGGATGTTCGAGAACAATCGGGCAAAATATGTGTGGATGCCATTGATTCCAGGCGCATGGTATGCGTTCGTTACCATTACATATATTGCCAACGCAAAGATTGGCTTCAACATTCCGTGGACAGGGGCCTATGTAATCGGCGTGGCTGCGGCTGTGATTTATGTGGGCGTGATTATATGGTATGGAAAGAAACGTGCAGCCAGCAAGAAATTTGTATAAGTGGTAAAAAAATTATAGCATTAGAAATGAGCATCGCTCTGTCATCTGAATTGGATGGCAGGGCGATTTTTTATTGCCTAGGAAACTTCGTTCCCTATGCAATAAAAAGCCCTCCGGGCAGGATGCACACACCGCAATGTGGAATTTCACCGCGAGGCGGTGTTGCGGCGGCGCGCAAAGTGGGGCGCGCCCCTCAAAGATTGAGGAAGGAGTTGAAGTGGGCTTGCCCACTTAGTTCTGTGATTAGGAAAGAATTTGAAAAAAATCTACAAAAAATATTGAAAACTATTGAAAATAAACTTCAAAAATGGTATAAAAGAAGTGTAAATAATTTTTATTTAAATCTATGTAAAGGAGTGGTAAAGATGAAAGCGGTAATTCTCTCAGGGCCTAACGATTTCGCTCCGGGTGAGATTGAGAAACCTTTGATCGGGGACCATGACATATTGTTGGAAATGAAAAGAGCGGCTATCTGTGGGACAGATATCAGAATCTTAGAGGGGACGAAGACGAAAGGTGTTCGTTATCCTTCCGTGATCGGGCACGAGATCTGCGGAGTAATTAGTGAAATCGGAAAGGAAGTCACAGGATACGAAGTGGGAGAGAAGGTGGCGATTGCCAATGTAATTCCATGCGGTTCCTGTCCAAGCTGTCTGTCGGGAAGAGAAAACGCATGTATGAGAAGAAAAGCGATTGGCTATGAGTTCAATGGCGGGTTCGAGGAATATATTCGTATACCGGAAATTGCCATCAAGAGTGGAAACGTCATCAAGTTGCCGGAACAGGTGTCCTTTACCGCAGGAGCTCTGATTGAGCCGTTGGCCTGCTGTATCCGCGGTTTAAAGAACGCGGGAACCGGGTTTAACGACGTGGTGCTGATTGTGGGAGCAGGGCCGATTGGTCTGATGCATATGCAGCTGGCGAAAATCGCGGGAGCGAAGCAAGTAATTGTCAGTGAGCCAAATCCGATGCGCCGGCAGATAGCTCTAGAACTGGGAGCGGATAAAGCGGTGGACCCGGTTACGGAAGATCTGGCGGGCATTATCTCGGATGTTACCGGTGGACTTGGAGCAGATGTCATTGTGATGGCGATTGGAGTCCCGGCGTTGGTGAACTCTACGCTGAAGCTGTGCAGGAGGGGAGGAACAGTGAATCTGTTTGCTGGTTTTGCAGGAACTGGAGAGTGTACGATAGAGGTTAACACGATTCACTACAATGAGATCAATGTCAACGGCAGTACGGCGTATAAGCGGGAAGATTACCTTCAGGCAGCGGATATGGTGATAAGCGGAAAGATCAATTTGGACAGAATAGCTACCCATACATACAAAATAGAAGATTTTCAGACGGCCTATGAGATGTGTAAGAGTGGGAAAGGGCTGAAAATCATCATAGAACCCTAGAGAGTGTAAAATGCAGAGGCAGTAAGCTTCAAAAAAACGAAAAAGGAGATAAAAATTATGGCAATGTTGGGAAAAAAAGTGAGAATGAGCAGGCTGGTGAATGCAAAGAGCAATAAGATGATGGCTATTACTGTGGACCATGCGATTTCTAGAGGGATTGCGCCGATGACCGGGTTGCATCAGATTCAGAATACGATTGATAAGATTATCTTGGGAAGGCCGGATGCAATGACGATGACAAAGGGAATCGCGGAACACTGCATGTGGGACCATGCGGGCCAGGTGGCAATGTTGATGAAGGTCTCCAACTATTCGCCAGTGGCGCCCACAAAGGATACAGTATTCGGGAGTGTGGACGAGGCGATTCGTATGGGGGCTGACGCAGTCTCCATGGGAGCAATGACATTAGGGGATTTCCAGGGGGAACAATTTGAGATTATCGGAAAATATTCAGAGGAATGCATGGCAAAGGGAATGCCTTTGATTGGACATGTGTATCCTAAAGGAGAGAGCGTACCGGCAGACAAAAGAACGGCCTGGGAGAACATTGCTTACTGTGTGAGGAGCGCCTGCGAGCTGGGAATGGACATTGTGAAGACGACTTACACCGGAGACCCGGATTCTATGGCAAAGGTGGTATCCTGTGTACCATCCAGCTTTCGGGTTGTGATTCAAGGCGGGGATGCCTGCAAGACACTGGATGATTATCTTCAAATGACCAGAGATGCCATGGACTGCGGTGTAGGCGGCGTTACCATGGGACGGTTTGTGTGGGATTATAAAGATGTGACTGCACTGGTAATTGCTCTGCGCTATCTCATTCATGAAAGATATAGTGTGAAAGAGACAAAAGAACTACTCGCGCAGTTGGAGAATGACAAGAACTACAGTGAATTTTGAGAACGGCCTTTGAGATCAGAAATAACAGGAGGCAGAAGATGGGAGAGAGGTATTTACTGGGCATAGATGTGGGAACCTCTAGTTTAAAGGTGGCAGTGGTGTGTGAGAATGGGGAAGTATTGAATATTAGCAGTTGTTCTTATGTCCCAGTGACGCCAAGTCTAGAACGAGTGGAGATGAACAGTGAAGATGTTTGGAATGCATTTTTGAAATGTCTCAGGACGTTGGTGGATGATGAGAACGTAAGCTTGGAGCAGGTGGAAGGGATTGGAATTTCCTGCTTGTGCCCTGGTCTGATAGCCATGGACAAAGAGGGAAAGACTCTTGCAGGACCGATTTTGTACTCTGACCGCAGGAGCGTCCAGGAGGCACAGTGGATGAGAGACATTTTGGGAGAGAAAGCTATTTTTGAGATTACAGCTAATAGAGTTATGGCGGGAGCGGTCTCTTCCACTTCCATGCTTTGGATTAAGAAAAATCAGCCCGAACTCTATGAAAAAACTTGGAAATTCGGGCACATCAACACTTGGATGGTGTATAGACTGACCGGGAGGTTCGGAATAGACTATTCCAATGCCTCCTATACGGGATTGTTTGAGACGGTCAAAGGTGAAGGTGGGGATTGGTCCCCTTTTCTATGTGAGAAGACTGGGCTGGACATGGACAAGCTGCCAACTCTTTATTCTTCCTCTTCTGTGGTGGGGGCTTTGGAAGCTCCAGAAGTAATTGCGGCTGGGGTGAAAAGAGGAATTCCCGTGGTTATGGGCGGCGGAGATACTGCCTGCGCTGCCCTGGCAGCCGGTGTTACAAAAGAAGGGGAGGTTTGTGAATCTGTGGGGACCACGGATGTCCTGACAATCTGTGTGGAGGAACCTAGGTTTGATACGAGGTTTCTGAATCGTTGCCATGTGGTAGATGGCACCTGGATTTACCAAGGGGCAATGTCTCACACGGGAGCTTCCTATCAATGGTTTCAAAAACAGTTCTGCCGGGAACTGGGAATCAGAGAAAACGAAAAAGATGCACTGTTGTTGATGAATCAGGAGGCTAAGACTGCTGCACCCGGCTGTGGAGGAGTTGTGTTTCTCCCATATATGATGGGGGAGCGCAGCCCAGTGTGGGACCCTTATGCTAGGGGAGTTTTTTTCGGAATGACGCTGCTCACTCAGAGAAGGGACTTGAACCGGGCCGTGCTGGAAGGCTGCGGTTATGGACTGCGCCAGCTCTGTGAAGCTGCGAAGGAGGTCACAGGGAGGGACTTTTCTTCCTTTGTATCCATAGGAGGAGGGGCAAAGAGCCAGGTGTGGGCACAGATTAAGGCCGATATCACAGGTAAAGATATAAGGATTCTAGATTTTAATGATATGGCCCCCGTGGGAGCCGCTCTGTTGGCAGGTGTAGGAGCAGGTTTTTATTTGAATTGCAAAGAGGCGGCGAAGAAGATGAAAAGAAAGGTATACGAAGAGATTCACAGTGATAGAAGCTATGCTGCGGTATACCAAAAAGGATATGAGATTTATAAAGGGCTGTATCCCAGGGTGAGAGACTTGTATGAGATATACAGAGCATAGGAGGTATTTATGAAGATCGTAATCTTAGATGGCTACACGGAAAATCCTGGTGATCTGAGCTGGGAAGGATTGGAGAAATTAGGGGACCTGACAGTTTATGATCGGACTTCTCTGACGGATGTCCAGGAAGTCATAGACCGCATCGGGGATGCAGAGATTGTCTTTACCAACAAGACGCCGATGCCGAGAGAAGTCTTTGATACTTGCACAAATATCCGTTATGTGGGAGTTCTGGCGACAGGATATAATGTTGTGGATGTAGATGCGGCGAAAGAGAAAAACATCCCGGTGTGCAACATACCGACTTACGGAACCGCAGCCGTGGGACAGTTCGCTATTGCACTGCTGCTGGAGATCTGCCATCACGTTGGGCATCATGACAAAGCGGTCCATGAAGGAAGGTGGGAGAACAATCCGGACTGGTGTTTCTGGGATTATCCGCTGATCGAGCTGGACGGAAAAGTGATGGGAATCATCGGTTATGGGCGGATTGGGCAGGCGACCGGAAGAATCGCGCAGGCTCTGGGAATGAAAGTACTGGCCTACGATGCGTACCGGAATCCTGCCCTGGAAAGTGAGACTTGCCAGTATGCCGATCTGGATGAGGTACTGGCGAAGTCTGATGTGATTGCGCTTCATTGTCCGCTGTTTTCTGAGACGGAAGGGATGATTAACCGGGAGAGCATTGCAAAGATGAAGGACGGTGTGATTATTCTGAACAATTCCAGAGGACCACTGATTGTGGAGAAAGATCTGGCAGAGGCCCTGAACAGTGGAAAAGTAGCAGCTGCGGGCCTAGATGTGGTGTCCACAGAGCCCATCAAAGGGGAGAATCCGCTGCTCAAGGCGAAAAACTGTATCCTCACGCCGCACATTTCCTGGGCTCCGAAGGAAAGCCGTCAAAGACTGATGGATATCGCGGTGGATAATTTGGAAGCTTTCCTGCGCAAAGAGGCGCAGAATGTGGTGAATTTTTAGAGGAAAGAGTCCGTAAAAAACAGTCAGGCTGTAAATTAGCCAGGCTGTTTTTTATTTTACAGGAAAGACTTTGTCACGGTAATTCATAAAACTTTATCCCTATAAAATAAGTGCTCCGCTGTGGATGCACACGCTGCAATGAGGAATTTTATCACACAGCGATCTTGCAGCGACACGAGAAGTGGATGTGCCTCTCAAGACTGGAGGGATGAGGGTCTGAAAAAGTCTTACTGGAAACTGCATGGATATAGGTATTTCCTATAACTGGGCAATTAAAACTACCATTTATACAAAATTCATATAAAATGGTATGATAAGGACAAGAAATACCAATCCGGGTTGATGTTTTTAATTCATCGAAAGAGGAGAATGTACATGGGGAACCAAAGAGAGATTATCCGTCGTTTTCTGTATGAAAACCAGGCGGAGATGATTTCGCTGTGGAAAAGAATTGTGGACATCAACAGTGGAACTCCCAACAAAAGGGGGACGGATGAAGTGTGTGCTGTGCTGGCGGCAGAGATGAAAAAGAGTGGAATCCAGGTAAAAATAATCGAGGAGGAAGAAAATGGAAACACTCTTGTAGGTACGTGGAATCCGGGAAGCACAGAAAAGCCGGTTATTTTCATGGGACATATGGACACTGTCTTTAATGAACAGACTGAGAACGGAAAATTTAGAATTCAAAATGGAAAAGCCTATGGACACGGAGTGCTTGACATGAAAGGAGGATTGGTAATATCCATCTATGTCTGTAGAGCACTTCAGGAGTGTGGGTATTGCGGGCGACCTGTGAAATTCGTATTTGCAGGAGACGAGGAGACCGCGCATAGCGGTGGAAAAACTGCCGAGACCATGGAAAATGAGATCAGAGGAAGCTGCGCAGCGTTTAATTTTGAGACCGGGGATATTCAGGATGGAATCGTGGTGGGAAGGCTCGGTGCCGGGGTTTTTACCATAGAGACAAGAGGGGTGGCGGCGCATTCAGGAAATAACCCCGCAGACGGAAAAAACGCGTTGGAGGCCATGGCCCGGAAGATCGTGGAACTTCAAAATCTGAATGATATCGAAAATGGCAAGCTAATGAACGTGGCCGTCATTCAGGCGGGGGAAAAGACGAATATTATTCCAGAACGATGTGTCGCTAAGGGATGTTTTCGTTTTAAAACGAAAGAAGCTTATAAAGAATTAAAACAGAAGATTCTGCAAATCTGTGAGACAGTTTCTGTGCCAGGGACACAGGGAGTTTACATTTCTGAGAGTAAGATCGAGTGTATGGAACCTTCACGGGAAAATTACAGGTTGTTCAGACTGATGGAGAGCGTGGCAGAGGAGACAGGATACGGTCCCATTCACGCAAAAGAAGTAGGCGGAGGCTCGGATTCTAATATCCCAGCTTCTCTGGGCATCCCTACTGTGTGCGGTGTCGGAGTCCGAGGAGAATACAACCATACGGAACGGGAATACGCGGTTGTGGATTCCATGGCTGCGAGATGCGAGTTGATAGTCAATACGATTCTGAGGCTGGACGAGTTGGAATAAGAGTGGGGGATGAGGATGGATAATAATGAAAGAGTAACGGTGAAAGGTTGGGTTTCTCTGCTTGTTTTGCTTCTGATGCTGTCTGGGATTTTTATGAATCAAGAAGGGCCTTTGGCGGCGATAGATTTTTCAAATCTGAGCGGAGAGTTCGGAAAAATTTATGAAGGAATTGATTTTACCGGAAAGAACGGGAGCGGGGCAAAAGACGGCTTTTTGGTGGGGCTGACGCTGATTCCTACTGTGATGCTGTTTTCGGGATTGATTACCGTCTTTGAGAGGCTGGGAGCCTTTGCAGCCTGCAAAAAGGCGTTTCAGCCCATATTGAGGCCGTTGGTAGGGCTGCCTGGCAGTGCCGGAGTGGCTTTCATCAGCTCCTTTACCGGTTCCGATGTGGCAGCGGTTATGACCAAGGAGCTTGTGGAGGAGAAACAGTTGACTGATGATGAACGCACGATCTTCGTGGCTTTTCAGTATGCTGCGTCAGGGCCTGTCACAAATACGATTGCCCTGGGGGCCCCGATGCTTGCGATCTCCCCTCTGTCTTCGGGAGTGATTATTGTCGTTGAGGTAATCTGCAAACTGATCGGTGCAAATCTGGTACGTCTTGTTATGTATATGCAAAGGAAGAGGGGGAAAGGGGAATGAACGGCGCGGAGGCAAAAAAGTCGGTTGTGGAAATTTTTATGGAAGGCTGCCGAAAAGGCTTAACCATAGGAGTAAATCAGATTATTCCAGCTATGATTCTAGGATACACGCTGATATTTTTTCTGCAGACCACAGGTTTGATGGAAGTAGTGTCCAAGGTTTTCAGTCCGGCTATGGGAATCTTTGGACTTCCGGGAACGGCAGTTGTCGTTCTGTTAGCGGCTTTTTTCACGAAAGCTAGTGGGTGTGCCACAGCGGCAATGATGGTGACTGAGGGTACGCTAACCCTGAAAGAGGGGATGATACTCTTTCCGGCCTGTATTCTTATGGGAACTTTGATCGGCCACTATGCGAGAATTGTGCTGGTATCAGGCGCCAATAAAAAGTGGCATCTGCTGTTGTTTGCGGTTCCACTGGTGGATGCAGTTCTCTCTATGTTGATTATGAGAGTGATTCTTGGAGTTTTGCAGATTGGATAGTATGTTTGACGGGGATACTCTCTGTGTACAAAGGCGTATGCGGCTTTGTACACAGAGAGTATTTTTTTGCCGGTACAGGCGAAAAGATATGCCGCAGTGAGAGATTTTACCGTGCAACAGAGAATAGGGTATGTTATGATAAAAGTATATTAGCTGTCTTTGGGTGTGGAGAAAAGGGTTTTGTGAATGGTTATGCCCCAAATATGGCTGGAGGGAAAAATGATTCAATTTCAGCAGATTATTTATTTTTTGAAAATTGCAGAGCTGCGAAGTATCAACAAAGCGGCCGCCAAGCTCTACGTGTCTCAGCCGAGTCTGGGTCAGTCAATAAAAAATCTGGAAGATGAGTTGAATATAAGGCTGTTCAGACGTTCCAATAAAGGAGTTGTTTTGACAGAAGACGGCAAGCGTTTTCTCCAATATGCCGAGAGGATTGCAGATCAGATGGAGTTGATTGAGGGGTTGGCCAGAGAGAAGCGGGAAAATCGTCTGTCTGTGGCGCTGTACCCCATGGTTTCCACAGCGAAGCTGATAGCGGATTTTTATGAGAAGGAGAAAGAAAATCCTATAGAGATATTTGCGGATGAATACCGACTGTCTAAAGTCATTGATCTGGTCTATACTTCAGCCGCGGAGCTGGGAATTATTCAGGTGAATATGGGGCAGAGAAAAGAATTTTTTCGCGAGTTGAAAAAGAAATCCTTGGATTATGCGTATATTCAAAGAGGAACCTGGCATATCATTGTGGACAAAAGTCACCCGCTGGCGGGCAGAAAAGAGATCTACATGGAAGAGC
This sequence comes from Blautia hydrogenotrophica DSM 10507, assembly GCF_034356035.1. Lineage (NCBI taxonomy): Bacteria > Bacillati > Bacillota > Clostridia > Lachnospirales > Lachnospiraceae > Blautia > Blautia hydrogenotrophica. Next base: position 3,242,285 of record NZ_CP136423.1, on the reverse strand, counting down.
TGAGAAAATACCCCATAATAAGGGCGAGGGATGATCTGTATTCCGGGCTGTCCTGTCATATCAAGGTGGAGGATTACCGATGGGGAGATTTCGAGAAGATATTTTTTGCCAATGACGGCCTGACTAGGCTGGCTCTGTTAAAGAGCACAGGGGCCTTTTTGACCTGTCCGACCTGGTGTCTGAACGATTATCTGGAATATGAAGTGTCGGTACTGGAGCTTAAAGGGAGCGATCTGGACACTGAGTTGGGGTGGATTTGCAGAAAGAAGGAGGACTTGACGAGAAATGCGAGAAGATTTATCGAGATCGTACAGGAATATTTTCGCTCTGTCCCGGAATGACCGAACGTCATAAAAGTAAATTGCTTATCGTAAAGCCCGTTTCAAGGTGGGCTCACATGATTAGGAGGTGTTTGTTATGCTGAAAGAGATCTATCTGGCCGGTGGATGTTTCTGGGGATTGGAGGCTTATTTAAAAAGGTTGCCCGGAGTGGTTCAGACACAGACAGGATACGCCAATGGGAGGACGGAGAGCCCAACGTATCAAGACGTATGTCACCGTCACACAGGCCACGCGGAGACCGTGAAGACAGTTTACCAGCCGGAGATATTAAGTCTTGCATTGCTGCTGAAAGCGTTTTTCAGAGTGATCGACCCCACCAGTGAAAATCGTCAGGGATGGGATATTGGAGAACAGTACCGTACAGGGATTTATTACTTAGAAGAAGAGGACCTGCCGGTAATCTGGCAGGCGGTTCAGCAGCAGCAGAAAAAGTACGAGGAGTCGATCGTTACCCAAGTGGAAAGATTGGAGAACTTTTATCTTGCAGAGGATTACCATCAAAACTACCTAGAGAAATATCCGGCTGGATACTGTCATATTCATCTGGGAGAGGCGGAGGCATTTATTGAAGAGGAAGGTCTGAGACAGCTGCAAAGAGGAAGTGAGAGGATTCAGGCCGGGGCATACCAAAGACCAGCTGATGAGATTCTTAGAGAGAATCTGACAGACATACAGTACCATGTAACTCAAAATGGCGGGACGGAGTTGCCCTACCAAAATGAGTATGATCGACACTTTGAGAAAGGAATTTACGTAGACGTTACCACGGGGGAACCGTTGTTCGCGTCTTCCGATAAATTTCAGTCTGGTTGCGGATGGCCGGCGTTTACCAAGCCTATCGCTCCTGAGGTATTGAGGGAAAAAATGGATACCTCTTACGGTATGTTGCGCACTGAGGTTAGAAGTCGGGCAGGAGATGCCCATCTAGGGCATGTGTTTGAGGACGGACCAGTACAGACGGGAGGATTGCGATACTGCATCAACAGTGCAGCTTTGCGTTTCGTGGCCTATGAAGATATGGAAAGGGAAGGATATGGGAATTTGAAAGAATTGGTAAAATAGAGCTCTTGCGGGAAGATGAAAGTCTTCCCGTTTGCTTTTTACAAGGGGCTATGATATGATAAATCACAAAAGTAAAATGGATGTGCTTTGTAAACAGTAGCAAAGTAGTCGTTGCGTAAGTTTGTGGAAAAAAGTCAGATTGGGAGGAAGAATTGTGGAAAAGAGAATCATTCAGGTAGAAGAAAAGGTGCCCTTTAAACTTCTGGTACCGCTGAGCATTCAGCATATGTTTGCCATGTTCGGGGCATCCGTGCTAGTGCCGTTTTTGTTCGGAATCAACCCGGCAGTGGTACTGCTGATGAACGGTGTGGGAACCTTACTTTTTATTTTGATTACCAAGGGAAAGGCGCCCGCCTATTTGGGTTCTAGTTTTGCGTTTTTAGGCCCGGCGGGGCTGGTGATTGAGAAATTTGGTTTTTCTTATGCTCTAGGTGGTTTTGTGGCAATCGGCATCGGGGGAATGATTGTAGCTTTGCTTATTGGAAAGTTTGGTACGGACTGGATTGACGTGGTGCTTCCTCCGGCGGCGATGGGGCCAGTGGTGGCTCTGATCGGCCTGGAGCTGGCGGGAAATGCGGCGGACAACGCGGGGCTTCTGGCGGAGCAGATTGATGTGAAAAATGTAATGGTATTTCTCGTGACTCTGGGAACTGCTGTGTTCGGACAGGTATTATTTCGCAAATTCTTTTCCGTGATTCCAATTTTGATTGCGATTATTGTTGGATATGCGGCTGCCGGGCTGTGCGGTCTTTTGGATTTTGCGGAGGTTTCAAGCGCTTCGTTTTTTGCACTCCCCAATTTTCAGACGCCTCGGTTTAATTTAGAGGCAATCTTGACGATTTTTCCGGCGCTGCTGTTGGTCACATCGGAGCACATTGGTCATCAGGTAGTGACGGGAAAGATTGTTGGGCGCGATCTTTTGAAGGAGCCGGGGTTGAACCGGTCCTTGTTCGCAGATTTCTTTTCTACCACACTTTCTGGCTGTGTGGGTTCGGTGCCGACGACCACCTACGGGGAGAATATCGGTGTCATGGCAGTGACTAAGGTTTACAGTGTCCAAGTGATCGGCGGTGCGGCGGTGTTGTCCATCTGCTGTTCGTTCTTAGGCAAATTGTCAGCGTTGATTAGCACAATTCCTGGTCCTGTGATTGGAGGGATTTCCTTTCTCCTCTACGGGATGATAGGAACTTCCGGTCTTCGAATGCTGGTGGACTCTCGGGTGGACTACGGCAAATCTAAAAATTTAGCGCTAACTTCCGTAATCTTTGTCACCGGTCTGTCGGGAATTGCGCTAAAGATCGGAAATGTAGAATTGACAGGAATGGTTCTGGCCTGTGTGGTCGGCATGGCTCTGAGTTTGATTTTTCATCTGTTGGAAAAATATCATTTGACCAATGAGACAGCAGGAGAATAAAGTGACCCAAAATGGAGGGGTGAGAATGCGGGGGCAGAAGATAAGGCAGGCAGCCCTGGATCTAGGATTCGGCGGTCTTTCTGGATGTGGAAGATCTGGTGTTCGATTACAGTTTTCGTGGGTACTGTGAAGAGAATGTTTGCGGGAACTATGGGACGAACCATTCTTGCCCGCCGGACTGCGGGACTGTGCAGGAGATGGAAGAGCGGGCGAGACAATACCGACAGGACCTTGTACCTACTGTAAAGAGTGTCTGGGAAAGTTAGATAGGTCTTACGCCTGTCCCCAAAGGAGAACCTCCTGCCTGTCGGCGTACTGTCTGGATGCGAGGCTGATGGCGCAGCACCGCGGGATTCCATATTGGTGTTCAGATCAGAAAGCCGCCTATTTTACACTTTTTCTGTTTGACAGACATGAGGTCTGATGCATTTGAGAAATGGTTATTCTGCCTCCGGAAGGGGCTTCATAGTGTGGACGTTGATGCCGTTTACCTCCACATGGTCATCCACTGCGATGACCAGACAGGGGCGTCCGTCAATAATTCGTGTCTCTACCAGATCGGCACGATCTGGATTTACTTGAACTACCACATCAGGAGTCTTGATTTGAAATTTTCGGGTATTGGCCAAGTTAGATGCCAGGAGGGAGGCTTTTTCCCCTGCCGTAGACTCAAAAGCAGTGTCAAAGGTCTCTAGACTTTCATTGCTTGCTCCGCTCTCGGCCAGGAGGCATTTCACCTCTGTCTTGTCCAGAGCTAAGGGCTCTGGTTCGTCTTTGCGCTCCTCCATCCACTCATTCAGGCGTTCGTGGATGTTTTTGACGGTTTCATAGTCACAGTCTTCTCCCAGGGTGTCCTCCACAATCGCGTTGAAGGTCTCCTGTTGTCCCTGGGCAGACATGGGAGAGTCGCAGCCAAAGAGATGTTCCATGAAGTCAATCTGTTCCAAAGCTGGGTCTTTGGAGTAATAGAGTACGCTGTGAAGATCTGTGCTACGGTCGTTGAAGACTGGGAACAAAAATCCCTGGTCCGGCATCTGGACAATCCAGTCCCGGATGCGGTCTTCGATACTATTGGTCTTACTGTTGTAGCAGAGGCCGGCTTTGGAAAGCTTTACTGGACAAATGCTGCACAGCAGGAATTCATAGACCTCATCGGAAGCGTCAAACATTTCAGCTCCATCTGAGGACTTGCCCGGAATGTCGTAGAGGCCGTGAATCAGAATGATATAGTAGTTTTCGCCGTAGAAGTAGTGTTCAATGATCTTGTCGTAAAAATCTTCCAGTAATTCATCGTCTTTTAGCTTACTGTTCCGCAGTCTCATAAGGTATTCCTGAGTTCCTCCTTCTGCTTCCTGGGCCAGAGGAAAATTCAGGTTGATCAGATTTTTTCCGATGGTCCCAGAGAGAGTTTTGCGGAAAATCTCGAAATATTTAAACATTTCTTCTTCAGGTAAGGAGAGAAAGGCTTCTTTTATCTCCGTCTTTTTTTCTTTTTCACCGTCCACATAGCAGCCGCAGATGCGGGTGATGGCGCAATGTTCCGGTGTAAATTGCTTCTTTATCTCAGATATTTCTTTTTTGTTCAAAAAAACCACCTCGTTTATAAATTGAAATACAGGCGGCGCAGCCTGCCGGCCGTCCCCATAGGTATCATCATAATATATTTTGGTGATGGAGACAAGCGCAGAGTTGTGGCAGGTATGGAAAAGAGACTATTTTTTTGATATAGTAAGTGGGAATCTAAGAGATAGCAGAAGAGGAGGGGAACAGCTGTGAGGAAGAAACGGGAAACTGCTGGCTGTGAGTATTGTTCCAATTACAGCTATGATGAAGATTATGAGTGTTACACTTGTGAGGTGAGTCTGGACGAAGACGAGGTCGTGAGACTGATGACAGACCAGCACTTTCAGTGTCCGTATTTTCAGATGAATGATGAGTATAAGATTGTGAGAAAACAGATGTAGAAGGAAGGGAAGAAAATGCCGGTTGGAGTGACGGTGAATTGCCTTGCTGTGCTGACAGGGGGAATTCTGGGAGGCTGGCTGGGAAGATATATTCCCATAAAGACGACAGAGAGAATGATGGGAGTGCTGGGACTATGTTCTTTCTCCATAGGTGTTTTGAATCTTATGAAAGTAGAGTCAGCACCTCCTGTGATTTTGGCGGTGCTGCTGGGATACTTTTTGGGAGATTTGGCTGATTTAGAAAAGCGTATTGCTTGGATATTCGGCAAAATATTTAAGAAAGTTCCTGTAGGAAAATCAGGGCTGGACATGGATGCGTTTGTGATGGCAGTGGTTCTATTTTGTGCCAGTGGTTTTGGGATTTTTGGGGTACTCACAGAAGGCCTGAGTGGAGATTCCTCAGTGTTGCTGTCAAAGTCGTTTTTGGATTTTTTTACCGCCTTGATTTTTGCTGTAACCATGGGAATGGTCATAGGGTTGATCGCAGTTCCGCAGTATTTGATCTTTTTGCTGTTATTCGTGGCGGCTAGAGCGGTGGGAGGTTATCTCGCTCAGGAGGAGATCACGGCGTTTGTGGCTTGTGGAGGGATTCTGACGATGGCAGCTGGGCTGAGAGTGGCACAGATTAAGTATATTGCGATCGGAAATATGGTTCCGGCATTGATCTTGGTGATACCATTGTCATATTGGTGGAGAAGTTTAGGCTTTTAGGTGAATTTTAGATTTCCTTTTGACATTAAAAACTTTACATTTTTTGGAGAAGTACTGGAATATACTTTAATAATTTAAGAAAATGTCGACAAAAACCTTGCAGTTTGAAGAAAAGCATTTTATAATAAAAGAAACTACGATATGGGGAATGAAAGAGCCCGTTTTATTATGTTGTAGACAGAACCTTGTCGCATGGATGTGTAAAAGTTTTCTCCTATAACATAAATGCTCCGCGGGATTCTTTTTTAAAAAGAAAGTTTCGAATGAGGAGAGATTGTTGTGCATATGGATAAGATTGATGCAAAAATACTAGAAATGCTGCAGAAGGATGCGAGAGTTCCACTGAAACAAATTGCCTCAGAGGTCTATCTTTCTTCTCCGGCAGTATCTGCGAGAATTGAACGTCTGGAAAAAGAGGGAGTTCTTCAGGGGTATCAGGCTTTGGTCAGTCCGATGAAACTGGGTTATCATATCAAAGCCTATGTGAATCTGGAGATATCTCCTAGCCAGAAACTGGAGGTCTATCCTTATCTGAAGGACAACCCAAATGTGTTGGAGTGTGACTGTGTGACAGGCAGCTACTCGGTAATCATGAAAGTGGCTTTTCCAAGTACGATGGAACTCGACTTGTTCATAGGGGAGCTTCAGCATTTCGGGAAGACGAGCACACAGATTGTCTTTTCCACAATTGTGGATAACCGTGGAGTGAAAGTCATGGAGAAAAAAAGTTAGGCTGGAGCGATGGAAAAGTTACTGTAAATGAAACGAACAGTGATTGGGGAAATTTTTGTACATACCTGTTGCCAAATGGCGGCAGGTATGTTATTTTATGTTATGAAAAAGACCTTGTCACGCAAATGTGTGAAAGTTCTTTAGATTACTCTGGAGAGTTCCTGAATTCAGGACGCCGAAGGTGTACGGCAGAGAACGAGCTGCCAATCTCTCAGGCAAAAGGACAGAGCATATGTAAAAAGAGGATTCGGGATATATGTGTGTGACACAGAAGAAATCCGAAAATATGCGATATGTTCACTTTCTCAGAGGCTGATGATTTTACATCAGCTTTTTTTATTGCATAGGAAACTTCGCTCCCTATGCAATAGAAAGCCCTCCGGGCAAGATGCACACACCGCAATGAGGAATTTTACCGCGAGGCGGTGTTGCGGCGGCGCGCAAAGTGGGACGCGCTCCTCAAAGATTGAGGGGTGAGGGAGTTGAAGTGGGCTTCCCCACTTTTATGGAGGCGAATTTTTTAAAAATACAATCAGGAGGAAGTAATACGTATGGAAGCATTGACAAGTATGGTGACTCAGGCGAGTGATTTTTTGTGGAATGTGATTTTGATCATTCTGCTTTGTGGAACAGGGATTATGTTTACAATCCGTCTGAAGTTTATTCAAGTTCGGAAGCTGAAAGAAGGCTTTAAATTGGTCTTCGGAAGTATGGGAAAAAAGAACGAGGGTGGAAAAAAAGGAGAGATGACGGCTTTTCAGTCTGTGGCTACCGCTATCGCAGCGCAGGTGGGAACTGGAAATCTCACGGGAGCGGCTACTGCGCTGATAGGCGGAGGTCCGGGGGCCATTTTTTGGATGTGGGTCAGCGCATTTTTTGGGATGTCCACGATCTACGCCGAGGCTACTATGGCTCAAAAGTATAAGAAAACTGTGGACGGAGAGATCACCGGGGGACCGGTCTACTACATTCGTGCGGCTTTTATGGGAAAATTTGGAAAGATTTTGGCGGGGCTGTTTGCGATTTTTATTGTGGTTGCTCTGGGATTTACCGGGAATATGGTTCAGGCCAATTCCATAGGGGCAGCGTTCACGGAAGTATTTGAGGCGAGAGGAGTTCAGGTTTCCCCGCTGATTTTTGGAATTATCCTGGCGTCTATTGCTGCATTTATCTTTTTAGGGGGCACTCAGCGGTTGGCCTCTGTCGTAGAGAAATTAGTGCCATTTATGGCGGCTGTCTATATCCTGGGAAGTCTGTTGCTGATTCTGCTTAACATAACAGAACTTCCGGGAGCTATAAAGATGATTTTTGTGGGAGCGTTTAAGCCGGAGGCAGTTATGGGGGCCGGTGCCGGTATCGCCGTGCGGGAGGCGATTCGCTATGGTGTGGCCAGAGGACTGTTTTCCAATGAGGCAGGTATGGGTTCTACACCTCACGCTCACGCGAGAGCAAAAGTGGAAAATCCTCATAAGCAGGGACTGGCGGCCATGGTCAGTGTGTTCATCGACACTTTTGTGATCTTAAACTTGACGGTGTTTTCTATCCTGACCACGGGAGCGATGGAGACACATAAGACCGGGACTGCCTTGACACAGGCGGCTTTTTCCAGAACCTTTGGGGGCTTTGGAGATATTTTCGTCGCTGTCTGTCTGTTATTTTTTGCCTTTTCTACAATTCTGGGATGGCATTTTTTCGGGCTGGTGAATATGAAATACTTGTTTGGAGATAAGGCTGGAAAGCTGTATTCCGTTTTGGTCATCGCTTTTGTGGTCATCGGTTCGATGTTGAAAGTGGATTTTGTGTGGTCTCTGTCTGATTTCTTCAATGGTCTGATGGTGATACCAAATGCTATTGCTTTGTGGGCACTTGGAGGTGTCGTAGTGAGTATCTGCAAAAAATACAGCTAAACGGTTACGATTATGGCAGTAGGAAAGAGCACAAGAGTTGAAAAATAAACCGAGTGATATTATAATTGTTTCAGAATAAAAGGTCACCGATGATAACGTGCAAAAGAAAGGAAAAAGAGATGGAGAATGTATTTTATATGGATCATCCTTTGATTCAGCACAAAATTTCAATGCTTCGTGCTGTGCAGACAGGAACCAATGAATTTCGTAAACTGGTGGAAGAGATTGCTGTATTGATGGCCTATGAGGCGCTGAGAGATCTGCCGACGGAGGACGTGGAGATCACTACACCGTTGGAGACTTGTATGACTCCTATGCTGTCAGGTAAGAAACTGGCTATTGTACCGATTTTAAGAGCAGGCTTGGGGATGGTTAATGGTATTTTGACGTTGGTACCTTCTGCAAAAGTAGGGCATGTGGGGCTGTATCGAGATCCGGTGACGCATGAACCGCATGAGTATTACTGTAAGCTGCCAGAAGCGATAGGGGAGAGATTGATCTTGGTGGCAGATCCAATGCTGGCCACGGGTGGTTCCGCAGAGGCGGCGGTAGATTTTATCAAGCAAAAAGGCGGGACCAATATTAAATTTATGTGTATTATCGCAGCCCCAGAAGGAGTGGAGAGACTGCATAAAAAGCATCCGGACGTTCAGATTTACTGCGGCCATTTGGATCGCTGTTTGAATGAGAACGCTTACATTTGTCCTGGATTGGGGGATGCCGGAGACAGGATATTCGGCACAAAGTAGCAAGTGATTAAGTTTAGACTGAAATTGAGGGAATTTTACGGGAAGCTCACTGCTGAAAAGTGGTGAGCTTCTGTTATAGGAAAGGCAGTTCCTATGGCAGAAATGCCCGATACTGTTTACTCACTTGCGGCTCGTGAGTAGTAACACGCCTCGCGATGCATATAAACTGTTGTATACAGCAGTTTGGCGATAGCATGTCTTTGCGTTTTTGTTTAAAATGTACAAAAACATCTCGCAGGATATTGGAGATCTGAACTGTAACAAACGCCCCACTTTGTTCCAGGAAAAACCTTGTCAATGGGAGAGGGCAGTGGTATGATAAAAACTTAGAGTTAGAAGGAAGAGAGAAAAGCAAAATATGAAGTACGTAAGACAGTTTGTTATCATTATGTTCCTTTCCTTTTTGGGCGAAATCTTAAAAGCGGTGATTCCGCTTCCGATTCCGTCAAGTATCTATGGGCTGGTGCTGATGCTTCTGGTACTGAAGATGGGAATTGTGAAGCTTGAAGATGTGAAGGACGCAGGAAATCTATTTATCGATATCATGCCGTTGATGTTCATACCGGCAGCTGTAGGGCTTTTGGACGCGTGGAGTGATATAAAAGGAATCTTGTTCCCTGTAGCAGTGATAATTTTTATTACTACGGTTTTGGTAATGGCAGTTACAGGCAGAGTAACTATGATGGCAGCACGAAAGGAGAAGGGAGAAAATGCAGGATTTCTTTGGAGATTCTTTGTTTTTCGGAATGGCGATCAGCGTACTAGGATATGAACTGGGACGAAAGATTAAGACAAAGTGGAGACTGGCAATTTTTAATCCTCTTCTCATTGCAGTGATTTTTGTCATGGTGGTGCTGAAGACCTTAGGAATTTCTTATGATTCCTATAACAACAGTGCAAAATATCTGAGTTATCTGCTGACGCCGGCGACGGTCTGCCTGGCAATTCCGCTGTATCAGCAGATGGCTCTGCTTAGAGAGAACAAGGCGGCGATTGCTGCGGGGCTAGGAGCGGGAGTTCTCACCAGCTTGTCCAGTGTGTTTCTCTTGTCTGCGTTTTTTGGATTGAGCCACGAGCAGTATGTGACTTTGCTTCCTAAATCAATTACTACGGCGATTGGCATGGGGATATCAGAGGAGCTTGGTGGGATTGTCACGATCACTGTGGCGGCGATCATTTTGACGGGGATTATTGGAAGTATGATTGCGGAAGGCGTGTGTGCGGTGTTTCGTATCACGGACCCTATGGCAAAAGGGCTTGCAATCGGGGCCGCGTCCCATGCGATAGGTACGACAAAGGCTATGGAACTAGGAGAGATCGAAGGTGCCATGAGTAGCCTGGCTATAGCAGTTTCGGGTTTGTTGACAGTGATAGGAGCGTCTGTTTTTGCAAATTTGATGTGAGCGCAGAGACGAATGTAGGAACAAAGAAATTCTGAGAATATATAATGAAAAAGCAGAAGGAGAAGGAAAATGGCAATTGAAAAAGTGAGAGAGTATTTTAAACAGTACGGTATGGAAGATAGAATTTTAGAGATGGAGCAGTCAAGTGCCACGGTGGAGCTGGCGGCCTTGGCTGTGGGAGTGGAACCTGCAAGAATTGCGAAAACCCTGTCGTTTAAGAAGGGAGAAGAGACGATTCTTGTAGTGACTGCCGGCGATAGAAAAATTGACAATGCCAAATATAAACATTACTTTGGATTGAAGGCTAAGATGCTGACACCGGATGAAGTTTTGGAGAGAGTGGGACATGCGATCGGAGGCGTCTGTCCATTTGCGGTTCCGAAAGAAGTGCAGGTATATCTGGATGAGTCTATGAAAAGGTTTGAGACGGTGTACCCGGCTTGTGGAAGCGGAAACAGCGCTATTGGGCTGACTTGTGAAGAGCTGGAAAAGTATTCTAATTCTAAGGCATGGGTGGACGTGTGCAAGCCTATGTAGCATAATTATTAGTATCCGTTAGCCCGCGCCATTTGTAAAACCGCACTGCGTGCTTGTTGTGGCTGACGCCACTGTTTTACTCATAAACGGATGTTCTTCTCATAGGTCTGTCTGATCGAAAAATCATGCAAGCATGATTTTCTCTCTCAAACAGACCTATGGTTGAACTGATATGAAAATTAGTAACAGTTCAGCCTGACATTGTCCCGCGAGGCGTCACGCTGCATTTGCAGCGGGATCCCGAGGATTGCAGGCGCCAGACGGAGAGAATCGCAGTCTGTGTGCATGCATTTGTGACAATGAAGCCGAAAGGCTGAACTGTTACGAAAATTATGAGGGAATGACTGGAATACATTGCATTTGCAGGGGAAAGAATATATAATATTCGATAGAGGATAACGGGAATTTTGTGAATTGGAGGAAATGATATGATTATAAAAAATGGCGCTGTGTTCCAGGAGGATGGCTTGTTTAAGAAGCAGGACCTCTATATCGAGAATCATAAGATTGTAGCTTCGCGGGAAGAAGTGTCAGATGATATGGAAGTGGATGCGTCTGGTCTGTTGGTAATTCCCGGATTGATTGATATTCACAGTCACGGCGCGGCAGGCCATGATTTTTCGGATGGTGATGCCCAAGGGTTGAAAAAGATTTTAAAGTACGAGAAAGAACATGGAATTACTTCTTATTGCCCCACGTCAGTAACTTTACCAAAAGAGCGTCTGAAAAAGATTTTTGCGACAATTTTAGAGGTCGAAGACTATAAAGAAGGGGCAACAATCTTGGGAATCAATATGGAAGGACCATTTATTGATCCTAAGAAAAAAGGTGCTCATGAGGAGAGTTTTATTCACAAACCGAGTGCAGATTTTTTCAAAGAGTGCAATGAAGCCTGCGGTAATAGGATTAAGCTGATGACTTTAGCTCCCAATATGGAAGGTGGCATGAAATTTATTGACGAGATGCACAATGAGGTCTGCATTTCTCTAGGACACACATCTATGGGTTATGATACAGCCGCGGAGGCGATAGAAAGAGGAGCTCATCATGTGACCCATCTGTACAATGCGATGCAGCCTTTGGCCCATAGAGACCCAGGTCTGATAGGAGCAGCCTTTGATGATAGAGAATCTATGGTAGAGCTAATCAGCGATGGATTCCACATTCATCCTAGTGTGGTACGTGCGACTTTTGCACTGTTTGGGCCGGATCGGGTAATCCTGGTCAGTGATTCCATGATGGCCACAGGGATGCCGAATGGAAGCTACAAGCTGGGAGATTTAAATGTGACGATGAAAGACCGGAAGGCCACATTGGAGGATGGCACTTTGGCGGGGTCTGCGACAGATCTCTATGACTGTATGAGATGTGCGGTATCTTTTGGCGTTCCAAGAGAGCATGCTATTTGGGCAGCGACCAGGAATCCGGCGAAGAGTATAGGAATCTATGACAGGGTAGGATCACTGACACCGGGAAAAGAAGCGGATGTGCTTTTGGTAGATGAAGACCTAAAGCTATGCCGTGTGATTTAGAGTTTGGTAGTTCCCAGTAGGATAAATAATGATGATTTTGGTAGTACGGAAGAATGAAATAGAGGATGGATAAACAGCATGGATAAACGAATTTTGCGGGAACGGATGAGGCGAAAAAAGAGGCAGCTTTTCATCCGCAAGATAATACGTCTGGGAGCCTGTGCGGTTGCTGTGATTTTGGTGCTAGTCTTTTTGGTGAAAGGAATTATCACACCACTGGTCACAAAGATCGGCGGAGGCAGTAGCAAGACTGTGGAGGTGCAGGCTCAGACTCAGGAGTCAGGACCAGGAGAAGCAGTCAGACAGCCGATTCGAAGTCAAAACGACGGAGGAAAGGCTGGGGTACATACTGTCGGTTGGCAGGAAGATGAAACTGGAAAATGGTATCAAAACGCCGACGGAACTTACTACGCCAATGGAATGAAGGAGATCGACGGCTGTACATACTATTTTAATGAAAACGGATATATGCAGACAGGATGGGTGACAGTAGACGGGGAGGACTATAAGTTTAACGACAATGGAATTTTAGATCCTGAAGCGCGCCGTCCTATGATTGCTCTGACATTTGATGATGGTCCCGGCAAATATACGGACAAGTTGTTGGATTGTCTGGAAGAGAACAATGCTAAGGCCACTTTCTTCATGCTGGGACAGTGTGTTGAGCAGTATCCGGACATTCCGAAGAGAATGAAAGAATTGGGCTGTGAACTGGGCAACCATTCCTACAGTCATCCTCAGCTTACGTCGCTGTCCTTGGACCAGGTCACAGATCAGTTCGAGAAGACCAACAATCTTTTGGAAGAATCTACAGGCTCTCCGGCCACTGTGGGAAGAACTCCCTATGGTGCTCAGGATGAGACCATCTGTACAGCCACTGGACTTCCTTGTTTTATGTGGTCTCTGGACACAGAGGACTGGGCAAAGATGAATGCGGATGCGGAGTACGATTCGGTGATTGGACATGTATCAGACGGTGAGATTGTGTTGATGCATGACATTCATGAGCCGTCTGTGGAAGCGGCGATCCGCATTATACCGGAGCTTATCAAGCAAGGGTATAAGCTGGTGACAGTCAGCGAGCTGGCAGAGGCTAAAGGCATTGACTTGCAGGTCGGAAAATCTTACTCAGATTTTTGGGATAAGACGGTAGAAAGCTTAGAGGCTGAGGCTGAGCAGGAGAGTGAGCAGACGGACAGTAATTCCGGGGATACAGATGATTTATCGGAGGACTCTTTTGATGATACCTCTGGGGAATTTTCCGGGGATGGCTCAGAGGGGCAGGAGTCCTTTGACAGTGAAAGCGAACAGTAATTTTATAACTTGAGATCTAAAAACCGATGACTATTTTGAACGGAAGGATGGACAGGGACTCCTGCGGAGCAGTTCAAAACAGCCATCGGTTTTTATGTAATAGGAAAGACCTAGTCAAGCTAATGAGTGAAAGCCCTTTCCCATTACATAAACGTTCCGCCGTGGATGTGTACGCCGCAATAAGGTGGTTCACTGCACAGCGGTGTTGCGGCGGCGCGGAAAGTGGAAGTGCGCCCCTTAAGATTGAGGGGATGAGGGAGTTGAAGCGGGCTTGTTCACTTTGTTCTGTTGGCTGTGTCAGCATTCTTTTTTAAGGATGGTATGATTGACTGACTGCACTGGGATTGTTATAATGATGAAGAGACAAAGCCCCCAATTTAAGGAGCTATCTGTCACTAAATAAGGAGGACAGAAGATTTGGGTAAATGGTATGAAGAAGCGGTGTTTTATCACATGTATCCCATAGGGATGAGCGGTGCACCGCGGCGAAATGAGCAGGAGAAAATTACACATAGGTTTCCGATGTTGGAGAGCTGGCTGCCGCATATCGCGCAGTTGGGATGCACGGCGATCTATATAGGCCCTCTTTTTGAGTCTACCTCTCATGGATATGACACGAAGGATTATAAGCTGGTAGACAAAAGGCTTGGAGACAATGTGGATTTTTGCCGATTTGTGAAAAAAGCTCATGATTTGAATTTAAAAGTTGTAGTAGACGGAGTTTTTAACCATACGGGTAGGGAATTTTTTGCGTTTCAGGATATACAGAAGAACCGGGAGAGTTCCGTCTATTGCAGTTGGTATAGAGGGTTGAATTTTGGGTGGAACAGCCCGTATGACGATGGATTTTCCTATGAAGCTTGGAGAAACTGCTTTGAGCTGGTAAATCTAAACCTACAGGAGAGGGCGGTACGGGATTATCTGCTGGATGTGATTGGATTTTGGATGGATGAATTTGGTATTGACGGGATTCGCCTAGACTGTGCGGACTGCCTGGACGTTTCGTTTATGGAGGAGATGCGTAAGTTTACAGACAGCAAAAAAGAAGATTTCTGGCTGATGGGAGAAGTCATTCATGGAGATTACAGCCGCTATGTGGGAGCACATATGCTAAACAGTGTCACGAACTATGAGCTTCACAAGGGATTGTATTCAGGACATAATGACCACAATTATTTTGAGATCGCACACACCATCCGCAGGCAGTTTGAAGCCAATGGAGGAATTTATAGAGGGCTGAAGCTCTATTCTTTCGTGGATAACCACGATGTGGACCGGATTGCCAGTAAGCTAAAGGTGCCGGGACATATCTTCCCAGTCTATACTCTGCTCTATACACTACCAGGGATTCCGTCCATTTACTATGGTTCTGAGTGGGGAATCCTGGGAAGAAAAGAAGGCGGAAATGACGAGCCCCTTAGACCGGCAATAGATATAGGAGAGGCTTTGGTTGAGAATGCGGATTCCAAGATTCTGGAGTGGGTAAGGACTTTGGGGAGAATTCATCAGGAACAGGATGCCTGTGCTTACGGCAGGTATCAGGAATTGTTTTTGACGAACCGCCAGTACGCGTTTGCAAGGATTCTTGGGGATGGCGGTATCGTGGTGGCGGTAAATAACGATGAGCAGGAAGCATGTGTGACGATACGGGAACCGCTCCCGGGAAAGAGTTATCAAAATTTGATCACAGAAGAAGCTGTCAGAGCTGAGAATGGTTTGCTCTCATTGAAGTTGGGACCGAATGAGAGCTGTATTTTAGCAATGGCATAGAGGAGGGATTTTTCATGGGAGCAAAAGTAGTAATCACTGAGTTAGATCAATATCTGTTTGGACAAGGGACACACTACGACATTTATAAGAAGCTGGGAGCACATTTTTCAAAAGTAGGGCGCAGAGAGGGTGTACATTTTGCGGTATGGGCTCCAAATGCACAATCAGTATCTGTAGTCGGTGAGTTTAACAACTGGAACGTGGAAGCGAATCCGATGAAAAAAATCGGGCCGATTGGGATTTTTGAGACTTTTATTCCCAATGTGACAGAAGGCCAGCTGTATAAATATTTTATAGTAGGAATGAATGGAGAGTTGCTGTATAAGTCCGATCCCTATGCCTCTGCTTCAGAACTGCGTCCGGGCAATGCTTCTAAGGTCGCTGATATCTCGAATTTTCAATGGAGAGACCAAAATTGGATAAAGAAGAGGGAAGCTTTCGATGTGAAGACGGATGCAATGGCAGTCTATGAGGTGCATCCGGGCTCCTGGAGGAAGCATCCTCTGACCAAAGAGGATGAGACCGGTTTTTACAGTTATAAAGAGTTTGCTCACGGTCTGGCAGCTTACGTGAAGGATATGGGATATACCCATGTAGAACTGATGGGAATTGCAGAGCATCCTTTTGACGGTTCCTGGGGCTATCAGGTTACAGGATACTACGCACCTACGGCGAGATATGGGACTCCCGTGGAATTTAAATATTTGGTGGATTACCTGCACCGCAATAAAATTGGAGTAATTTTAGACTGGGTTCCAGCGCATTTTCCAAAAGACGCCCATGGTCTGGCGAATTTTGATGGAACAGCGGTGTATGAACATGCGGACCCTAGACAGGGAGAACATCCGGACTGGGGAACGAAGATTTTTAACTATGGGCGGAATGAGGTAAAAAATTTCCTGATTGCCAATGCTTTGTATTGGATTGAAGAATTTCATGTGGACGGGCTGCGTGTAGATGCGGTAGCCTCTATGCTATATTTGGATTATGGTAAGCAGGATGGCCAGTGGGTAGCTAACAAATATGGCGGCAATGAAAACTTAGAGGCGATTGAATTCTTCAAACATCTGAACACGGTAGTTCGAGGGAGAAATCCTGGTACACTGATGATTGCGGAAGAATCTACGGCTTGGCCGAAGGTAACAGGAGACGTGGAAGATGGAGGATTAGGCTTCTCTCTCAAATGGAATATGGGATGGATGAATGATTTTCTGGAATATATGAAACTGGACCCGTATTTCCGTAAATATAACCACAATAAGATGACGTTTTCCATGACTTACGCGTACAGTGAGAAATATGTCTTGGTTCTTTCTCACGATGAAGTGGTCCATCTGAAATGCTCCATGGTGAATAAGATGCCTGGATATCTGGATGACAAATTTAAGAATCTGAAAGCTGCTTACACGTTTATGTTTGGCCATCCTGGGAAAAAACTACTGTTTATGGGACAGGATTTCGGCCAGCTTCAGGAGTGGAGCGAGGAGAGGGAGTTGGATTGGTATCTACTGAGAGAGGAAAGCCATATTCAGCTTCAGAGCTTTGTCAGGGACTTGATTCATCTCTATGAGCGTTACGCAGCACTGTATGCTATGGATGAGGATTGGGAAGGGTTTGAATGGATTAACGCAGACGATGCGGATCGAAGCATCTTCAGCTTTGTGAGAAAATCTCCCACGAAGAGAAATAATCTGCTATTTGTCATGAATTTTACACCGGTGGAGCGCAGTGACTATCGGGTAGGTCTGCCAAAGAAGAAAAACTATAAGCTGATTATGGACCAGAATGGAATGCTAGAAGAGCCGGTTTTGTATGCGGCAGAGAAAAAGGAATGCGATAACCGTAAATTTTCCTTTGAGTACCCTCTTGCTCCCTATGGCGTCGGAATCTTCTTATATTGAAAATGAGCCGGACAGATGGAAAAATGAATAGGGACAGCCTTGGTAGGCCTGATTTGACATTTCAGGAGAATGTGCTATAATGGCCCCGAGTAATATTAAGAGGGAAATCATTGAAATGGAAAGGAGAGGATTAGCATGAAAGTATCCAATGTAACAGATGTAAACAAATTATTTGAAGTGATTGACAGCTGCAAAGGAAGAGTAGAGTTAGTGACTGGAGAGGGAGACCGTTTGAACTTGAAGTCTAAGTTGGCACAGTATGTGTCTTTGGCAAATATCTTCAGTGTTGGAACAATTCCAGAGTTAGAGCTGGTGGCCTATGAGCCTGAGGATATCCAGAAACTGATGGAGTTCATGATTAACGGATAATTTACTTGAGGATAGACGTGGCCAGGGCGAAAAGCTCTGGCCATAATTGTTTGCAGTTTATTCTTATGTAATAGGAAAGACCTTGTCACGCTAATGCGTGAAAGCTCCTTCCTATTACAAAAACGCTCCGCTAAGGATGCACACGCCGCAATAAGGAATTTCACCGCGAAGCGGTGTTGCGGCGGCGCGCAAAGTGGAACGCGCCCCTCAAAGATTGAGGGGATGGGGGAGGTGAAGTGGGCTTGCCCACTTTGTTTTATACTGGGGAACTGTAGACAGAACATAGGGAAGAGGAGCAATAAGGATGACGAGACAAGATACGGACTGGGGATATATAGACTGGCTGGAAGAAGATATGGACGAAAGCAGAGCGGCACTGAATGTTGGGATTGTGACGATCTTTCCTCATGCCCATATGAACCCTCATATTCATTTTACAGAACAGGTACTTTACACCCTTCAGGGAACAGGCTACAGCTTAGTGGATGGGCAGAAGATAGACATGTCAAAACCTCAGGTGACTTTGCACTGGAAGGCTGGGGTTATTCATGAGATGTATAATGAGGGAGATGAGGAATTTAAGCATCTGATGGTTTCCTGTCCGGAGATTGTGAGATTTGAGCCGACGGTGTCTAGCGAGGCAAATCAGTATGGGTTGAGTGACGAGGAGGCAGAGGAGTATCTTCGGATGGCGATCAATGGAACTTGTGAGCAGTTTCTGGACACGCTTCACTATTCTTATGTGATCTTCAACGCGTCAGGGAGACCTCTGAAAAGAACTAGGATATTTCCGCTTTTTTGTTACCAGAACTGTATGGAGGAAATCTCTTCCAACACGGCATCCTGTATGTGCCACTATATTTCTTGCCCCTTTTATGAAGAGATGATTTTTGAGTGTCCCCGGGGTGTGACAGTGTTCTGTCTGCCAGTCATTTTTCATGGGGCTTTTCTAGGCTACATTCAAGGAGGCTATGTGCATATGCATGCGGTACCGAGAGAAGGTGTCTATATCATGCCCCATAGCTCTATTCAGGGAGCAAAGATTCTTCTGCGTCAGATTGTAAAGGCGATGACGGATTACTGTGAAGTCTACCGCTTTAAGAAACAGCTGACACAGCAGGAGATTGAGCTAGCGGATATTCAGCAGTATCAAGAAGTATTGATTGCGGACCTTCAAAATGCGGAGAATACCATGACAGATTTGAAAATTAACAATCATTTTCTGTTCAATACTCTAAATCAGATGGCTTCTATGGCGTTGGCGGGAGGTATACTGCCTTTGTATCAGTCTATTTTGGATTTATCCCGTTTGTTTTCCAGTGCTCTGCGAAGCAGCAGTAGAGTCTCATTGTCGAAAGAGTTTGAGTATCTGCATTCATACTTAAAGCTTCAGAAGCTGCGTTATGGGGAAGAATTACAGCTTGATTTTGAGATTGAAACGGACTTGGAACAGTGGATGGTTCCATTTAATTTTATGATGCCAGTGGCGGAAAACGCCTTTATTCACGGATTTTCTCAGGAAGAGAAAAAACAGTTTTTTCTTCAGATTCAGGAGAAGGCAGGGGAATTGTTGGTTGTGATGGAAAACAATGGGGAGCAGATTGATGAAAAATCCTGTCGGCTGATTATGAAGAAGATGAAGGGAAGCGCCGCTCACGGTCTGTCTATGGTCTATCGTAAATTACAGTCCGTGTACGGAGAACATTTTTCGATTCATTTTTCCCCAGGGCAGAAAGAGGGAATGAGAGTCTCTATTCTGATACCTGCGGTGAACATAGGTTTAGCGGACAAGGAGGAAAAGATATGATTCGTGCTGTAATCTGTGATGATGAGACGGCCAGCCTTGCGATTATTCGCTATCTGATCGAGAGCGAGGGGCTTCCAATTGAGATTGTGGGAACTGCTTCTAACGGACAAAGCGGACTGGAGCTTATTCAGAAAGAAGAGCCTGATTTAGCGTTTTTGGATATTCAGATGCCGAAGATGGATGGCTTTGAAGTGCTCAAAAAATTAAAAGGCTCAAAGACAAAAGTGATTTTTATCACCGTCTATAATACCTTTGCCTATGCGCAGAAATCTTTAAGGCTGGGCGCCTGTGATATTATTGAAAAGCCCATCGACGTCTCTTCTCTGAGAGATTCCATTGTCCGGGCTATCGGATGGAACTTTACAGACAGTGAGACTTTGAATCGGGCTCTTCACCACATCTATCTGCATTACTCACAGGCGCTTACTTTGAACGAGCTTGCGGAGGCAGCCTGCTGTACGCCAAGCCATTTGTCACATCTTTTCCGCCAGCATTTTGATATGCCGGTGCTTTCTTATATTCACAAAATACGTATCGCCAAGGCAGCCCAGCTTTTGAGGGAAGGGGTGAGTGTACAGGATGCAGCCTGGCAGACTGGCTATACCAGTATGAATCATTTCTATAAGTATTTTAAACTCTATCAGGGCGTGACACCGGCCGCGTACCGGCGTGTCCGAAGTACAGAGTAGAGTTTCCCTTGCGCTAAAGAAGAGGCTTGTTTCCTCTCAATCGCAAAAATGATACATCTTTTCACAAAACCGGCCATATGTTCTTTTTCTTGTCTGTGCAATAATAGAGAAAACGGAACAACAAAAGTATAAAAGAACAGGGGGAAGAAAATTTGAGTGATATCCTTACTAAAATCAACGACACTTTGTGGAGTATGCCCTTGGTTATTCTCGTATTAGGAGCAGGTCTCTACTTCTCGATACGTATGCTTTTCCCACAGTTTCGCTATCTGAAGGAAATGATTCGAAACATGGGACAGGGAGCTGATTCCTCAAAAGGATTATCTCCGCTGAGGGCTTTCATTTTTACTGCGGCCAGAACAGTCGGTGTCGGGAATATCTCCGGTATGGCGACCGCCATCTTTTTCGGTGGTCCTGGGGCAGTCTTTTGGTTCTGGATTCTGGCTTTGATCGGCTCTGCGGTGGCGTTGATCGAGGCGATTCTGTCTCAGACTTATCGCCAGACGATTAACGGAGAATACCGGGGCGGTCCGGCCTACTATATGGAACATGGCATGAAATGCAAGCCCCTTGGCCGTGTGATGGCTATCGTATTCGCAAGCCTTACAATTCTTTGCTTTGTCCTGCTTGCACCGACAACACAGTCCTATAATATTACACAGGGAATCGCGACGGCGTTTCACCTCCCGGTGGTTGCCGTGGGCATTGTGTTTACAGGATTTTTGGCCTTTGTAATCCTTGGTGGACTGAAACGAATTGGAAATGTGGCTCAGAGAGTCTCTCCGATTATGGCGATGCTCTACATTTTGATGGCACTGGTGATTATTGTGATGAACATCAAGGAGCTTCCAGGTGTCATCGCCTTGATTTTCAAGTCGGCTTTCGGGACAGATCAGGTATTTGCTGGAATTGCGGGCTCTGCGATCTCCTGGGGCATCAAAAGAGGTGTCTTTGCCAATGAAGTCGGTGTCGGTTCCTCAGCGGTGACTGCGGCAGTCGGAGAGGTGAACCATCCGGTGAAGCAGGGTCTGAGCAATGCAGTGAGTGTCTTCATCGGTACATTTTTTGTATGTACCACATCAGCGATCATGATGTTGATGACTGGCTGTTATAATGTCAGCGACGGAGCGGATGGATTACTCTATGAGGGACTTCCAGGTGTGGCATATGGAAATGATTTTGTATCTTCCGCCATCGACACGGTAGTGCCTGGACTGGGAGCTCCGTTTGTGGCTATTGCAATTCTTTGCTTTGCTTCGGTAGCCTTGCTTGCCTACTATCTGTATGGAGAGAGCAGCCTCCTTTATTTGTTTCCAAACAATAAGACCATCCACTGGGTGATGAAAATTGTCTTTCTCGTGATTATTTTCTTAGGCTGCGTCTTGTCGGCAGACATGGTGTGGACGATGGGAGATATCGGGCACGGAGTGATGGCCTGGGAGAACGTGATTGCACTTCTTATCCTCGGAAATCAGGGTGTTCGTATTTTCAAAGACTATGACAGGCAGAGAAAGAATGGCGTAGAAGAGCCGGAATTTGATCCAGAGGCTTTGGGATTTGACCCTGCTGAAGTGAGCGAGACCTGGAGAAAGAAAAAATAGAAATTACATAAAATGTTATATGGCGGTTATGCCAGGAAAGGATGTATCAAATGTTAAGACAGACCAGACTTACAGACCCGGAACTTGCGAAAATTGTGGACAGAGAACTTGTGCGGCAGGAAAAATGTATCGAGATGATTGCTTCTGAGAGCACGGTGCCGGTACCGGTTATGGAACTCTCAGGGAGCGTGTTTACGAATAAGACATTGGAGGGATATCCAGGGGCGCGTTTTCAGGCCGGCGGGCAGGTTGCGGATGAGATGGAGAACCTGGCTATAAAACGTGCGAAGGAGCTTTTTGGGGCAGAACACGTAAATATACAGTCTTACTCTGGCTCCACGGCAAACTATTCCGTGTTTGCCACAATCTTAAAACCGGGAGACAAGGTTTTAGCTATGCGTCTGGACCAGGGAGGACATCTGACTCACGGTTCACCGGCGAATTGGACTAGTTCCATGTATCAGCATACTTTCTACGGCTGCGACCCTGAGACTGGCCGCATTGATTATGAGGAGATGGAGAGATTGGCGAACGAAGTGAAGCCTAAGCTGATTATCTGCGGTGCAAGTTCCTATCCACGTTTGATTGACTATGAGCGTGTGGCGAAGATCGCGGAATCTGTCGGTGCATATTCCATGTGTGATATGGCACATGTGGCAGGACTCGTAGCTGCGAAGGTAATTCCGAGTCCGATTCCTTATATGGATTTTGTTACTTCGTCTACGACGAAGACCTTCTGTTCGGCTAGGAGCGGTATGGTATTCTGTAAAGAAAAATATGCGAAAGCTTTGGACAAGGGAAGTTTCCCGGGAGCCCTAGGGTCTATGCATCTTCAGACCATGGCGGCAAAATGTTGGAGTTTCCACTATGCTGCGTCTCAGGAATTCCATGATACCATGGCGCAGGTAGTAAAAAATGCTCAGCATATGGCGCAGGAGCTGATCAAACGAGGGTATACGATCGTGAGCGGCGGCACAGATAATCATTTGCTGGTGGTAGACCTGCGTAGCAAAGGTGTGACGGGACGTCAGATGCAGGATTCTCTGGAAAAAGCGGGTATCTCTGTGAATAAGCAGGTAGTTCCTTTTGATACTGCGAAGCCGAATGTCACCAGTGGTATTCGAATTGGCTTGACTTCTGTGACGCAGCGCGGAGTCAAAGAAGAAGGCGTCACTGAGATTGTGGAAATGATGGATCGCGTGGTAAATGCGCCGGACGATGAAGCCGTGATTGCTGATGTGAAAGCTCAGGCGGAAGAATTTATCTCTAGATATCCTCTTTATTCACAGGAAGAGCTAGAAGAACTGAAATAAATTTTGCTGTAAAGTCCCATAATTCGTTATCATATAGATCGGTCAAGGTGCCGCAGATTTGTTACTGTTCACTTACTTGCGGTTCGTGAACAGTAACAAGCTTTGCGATGCACACAAACTGCTGTAAACAGCAGTCTGGCGCGAGTATGTCTCGGGATTTTTGTACAAAATGTACAAAAACACTTCGCGGGATAATGGAGGCCTGAACTGTGCCGCAGATTTCTATAGTTTAGAAGTCTGTGGCACTTTACTGTTTACGTGAACCTGTTGAATGTGCTATAATACCAATTAGTTTGGACCAGGGATTGCGAATCGCTGGTTATCCTTATTTAATGAGATTGTCAGCCCCCTGGATAAGGGACTGAAGGGAAAGAAGCGGAGAAAGGAAGTATCATTATGACAAAGATAGACATTATTTCAGGTTTTCTCGGAGCAGGGAAGACGACCTTGATTAAAAAACTTCTGAAGGAGGCTTTTCAGGGGGAACAAGTGGTTCTGATTGAAAATGAGTTTGGTGAGATTGGAATCGACGGTGGTTTTCTGAAGGAGGCTGGAATTCAGATTCGTGAGATGAATTCTGGTTGTATCTGCTGTTCTCTGGTGGGTGATTTCGGAGCTTCTCTGAAAGAAGTGATTGGCCAGTACCACCCGGACCGTATTCTGATTGAGCCGTCGGGAGTAGGAAAATTGTCAGATGTAATCAAGGCTGTCCAGGGAGTGCAAAAAGAGGCAGAGTTGGTTTTGAACTCCTATACGACTGTGGTGGATGCGAAAAAGTGTAAGATGTATATGAGAAATTTCGGAGAATTCTTCAACAATCAGGTAGCATATGCAGGGGCGATTATCCTGAGCCGAACAGATCTGATCGACGAGCAGAAGGCAGAACAGTGCAGAGAGATGCTAAGAGAGATCAACAAGGCAGCGGCGATTGTGACCACACCGATTGAGAAGCTGGATGGTGCGAAGATCTTAGATGTCATGGAGCATCCAATTTCTCTCCAGGAAGAGTTGCTGGCGGAGGAAGTGTGCCCGGTATGCGGACATCACCATGACCATGAGCATCACCACGACCATGAGCATCACCACGATCATGAGCATCACCACGACCATGAGCATTGCCACGACCATGAGCATTGCCACGATCATGAGCATCACCACGATCATGAGCATCATCACGACCATGAACACTGCCACGATCATGAGCATCATCACGACCATGAACACTGTCATGAGCATGAACATCACCACGACCACGAGCACTGCGGACACGATCACCACCATCATCATGCCGATGAGGTGTTTACAAGTTGGGGCCGTGAGACCGTGAAAAAATACACGAAAGAACAGCTGCAAAAGATTCTAGACCAGCTCTCAAAGGATGAGAAGTATGGAATCATACTGAGAGCGAAGGGAATGCTGCCGGGAGAGGATGGAACCTGGATTTACTTCGACATGGTGCCGGAGGAGACTCAGTTAAGAGAAGGGGCTCCGGAATATACCGGTCGTCTGTGTGTGATCGGTTCTAAGCTGAAAGAAGATCAGTTGAGCGAGTTGTTTGGATTATAGGAGGGAAGAGATGGACGAAATCAGAGTACCGATTTACCTGATGACAGGTTTCTTGGAGAGTGGTAAGACGTCTTTTCTGAATTTTACGATTGGCCAAGATTACTTTTATATAGAGGGGCGCACCCTTCTGATTCTCTGCGAGGAGGGCGAAGAGGAGTATGACTCAGAGCTGTTGAAGATGAGCAACACAATGGTAGAGATTTTAGAGGACGAATCTGAGCTGACGACAGAACGTCTGGTGGCTATGGATGTGATGTATCAGCCGGAGAGAGTCATCATTGAATACAATGGTATGTGGCTGGTGAGCAAATTTATGGAGATGAAGCTGCCAGAGGGCTGGGGAGTCGCCCAGCAGATTACTACGGTGGATGCCAGCACTTTTCAGGTCTATATGAACAATATGAAGTCCATTTTTATGGACATGGTTAGGACGACAGACATGGTGGTGTTCAATCGTTGTAAGGAGGACGACCCACTGGCCTCTTACCGTCGGGGAATCAAAGTCGCGAACCAGAGAGCAGAGATTATCTTCGAGGATGAGGAAGGGGAGCTAGATATTTTCGAGGACGAGCTACCCTTTGATCTGAACGCTCCGGTGGTGGAGATTCTACCAGAAGACTATGGAATTTGGTTTGTGGATGCGATGGACAATCCTGAGAACTATGAAGGGAAGACTGTGCATTTTAGAGGAAGAGTCATGAAGCCTAAAGGAATGGGAAATAAATTCTTTGTGCCTGGACGCATGGCGATGACCTGTTGTGCCGATGATACTACGTTCATTGGTTTCCTGTGCAAGAGTTCCTATGCACCAAAGCTGGCTGTCGGTGAATGGGTGGAAGTGACGGCGAAGATTGCAGTGGAGAATGTGAAGGTATACGATGGGTACGGACCGGTGCTCTATGCTCAGGAGGTCCGCCCCTGTGAAGCTCTGCCTGACGAGATGGTTTATTTTAACTGAGACAGGAGAATGGGAACATGTATTTGATAGCAGGTTTGGGAAATCCGGGAAGACAGTATGAGCACACTCGTCACAACATAGGATTTGACACGGTGGACGTGTTGGTGGAAGAATACCAGGTTCCTCAGTCTGGTGTCCGGTGCAAGGGAATGTATGGAAAAGGAATGATCGCCGGAGAAAAAGTCATATTGCTGAAGCCGCTCACATATATGAATTTAAGCGGAGAGTCGGTTCGGGGAATTGCAGACTATTTTAAGATTGACCCTGAGAGCCAGCTAATCGTGATCTATGACGATATTGATCTGGAACCTGGACAAATCCGTATTCGCAAAAAAGGGAGCGCCGGCGGACATAATGGAATAAAGGACATCATCGCAAAACTGGGAACGCAGAACTTTATCAGGATTAAAATTGGTGTGGGCGCAAAACCGAGAGGTTGGGATTTGGCTGACCATGTGCTGAGCCGGTTTTCCAAAGAGGAACGAGAGTTGATAGATATGGCTGTTTCACGGGCGGCGGCGGCCGTGAAAAAGATTCTGACAGATGGTGTAGACGCAGCTATGAACGAGTATAACCGAAAACAGGTGATAGAAGAGGAGTAGTACCGATGGAAGCGTTTGTTCAACCATTAAGAGGATTAGCCGAATATGAAGAAATCAGAAGCAGAATCGGGAGAAATCCCGGGCTAGTGCAGATTGCCGGGTGTGTGGAATCCCAGAAGGCTCATTTAATTTGTGGGCTTTCTGGGCTTTTTCCGTGTCGGCTGATTCTGGCTCAGGATGAGCAGAGGGCGAAGGAACTATACGAAGATTATCGATTCTACGACAAGAAGGTGTTTTACTATCCTGCGAAGGACTTGCTGTTTTTCCAGGCTGATATTCATGGCAATCTGCTGATTAAACAAAGGATGCAGGTGGTTCGGGCACTTTTGGAGGAGGAGAGCGTGACGGTGGTGACCAGCGTCGACGGATGCATGGACTATCTCATGCCTCTAGGACAGATCAAAGAGAATCTGGTCTGTCTAAATAGTGAGAGCACGATAGATTTAGAGGAACTGAGCAAAAAGTTGGTATGGCTGGGCTATGAGAGGGTTCCCCAGGTGGAGCGCTCTGGCCAGTTCGCGGTGAGAGGCGGAATTTTGGATATCTATTCCCTGACAGAGGAAAATCCTTGGAGGATTGAGATGTGGGGGGACGAGGTGGATTCCATCAGGAGTTTTGACGCGTACAGCCAGAGATCTATTGAAAATCTAGAGACGATTACGATTTATCCGGCGGCGGAACGTCTGGGGGAGAAAGGAATGGTCTCTTTTGCCGATTATTTTCCAGTGGAGAAGACGCTGCTTATCCTGGATGAACCCAATCGAATGCTTGAGAAAGGGCAGGAGGTGGAGGATGAATTTCGTCAGAGCCAGAAAAACCGCTTGGAGAAGGGTAACCGGCCTTTGGCGGACAATCTCTTGTTTGAGATCTCAAAGCTGTGTGGAAAATTGAACCGATACCATGGGGCGGCTCTGTGCATGATGGAACCAGCAAAGAAGTTTTGGAAGGTTCAGGAGCGGTTTGAGCTTACCGTGAAGTCTGTGAGTTCTTATAACAACAGCTTTGAGTTGCTTGTCAAGGACTTAAGACAGTGGAAAAAAAGCGGATACCGTGTAGCACTGCTGTCCGGTTCCAGAACCAGAGCAAAGCGTCTGGCCCAGGACTTGATGAACGAGGGGCTGAGCAGTTTTTACAGTGAGGATTACAGCCGGCCCATTCAGCCCGGGGAGATTATGGTCGTCTATGGTCACGCTCACCGGGGGTTTGAGTATCCGTTGATAAAATTTGTACTGATTACGGAATCCGATATCTTTGGAAAGGAACAGAAAAAACGGAAGAAGAAAAAGCAGTATTCCGGGCAGAAGATACAGGATTTCGCGGAACTGACCGTGGGAGACTATGTGGTGCACGAGAACCATGGCCTGGGAATCTACCGAGGAATAGAGAAGGTGGAAGTGGATAAGGTCGTCAAGGACTATATCAAAATTGAATACCGAGACGGAAGCAACCTCTATATCTTGGCAACACAGTTGGACGCACTGCAAAAATATGCTGGGCAGGAGGCGAAGACGCCTCGTCTGAATAAACTGGGAACCCAGGAGTGGAACCGTACCAAGACCAGAGTTAAGGGGGCAGTAAAGGATATTGCCCGCGACTTAGTGAAGCTGTATGCGACACGTCAAGAGAAGGAAGGCTTTGTCTACGGTACGGATACAGTCTGGCAGAAGGAATTCGAAGAAATGTTTCCCTACGAGGAGACGGAAGATCAGATTCAGGCCATTGAGGACACCAAGAGAGATATGGAGAGCACGAAGATCATGGACCGTCTGATCTGCGGCGATGTGGGATATGGAAAGACAGAGATCGCCCTTAGGGCCGCATTCAAAGCGATTCAGGAGGGAAAGCAGGTGGTCTATCTGGTTCCGACAACAATTCTTGCCCAGCAGCATTACAATACCTTTGTGCAGCGCATGAAAGAGTTTCCGGTAAGGGTGGAACTTTTGTGTCGGTTCCGGACACCGGCGGAGCAGAGGAAGACGCTGGAAGGATTAAAGAAAGGCTGGGTGGATGTGGTCATCGGGACTCATCGGGTCCTTTCTAAGGATGTGGAGTATAAAGATCTTGGGCTATTGATTATTGATGAGGAACAGCGCTTCGGGGTGACTCACAAGGAAAAGATTAAAAAGCTGAAGAACAATGTGGATGTGTTGACTTTGACGGCCACACCGATTCCACGAACTTTGCACATGAGTCTGATTGGAATCCGAGATATGAGTGTGCTAGAAGAACCACCTATGGACCGAATGCCGATTCAGACTTATGTGATGGAATACGATGAAGAGACCGTCAGAGAGGCCGTTCAAAGAGAGCTAAAAAGGGGAGGCCAGGTCTACTATGTCTATAATCGAGTCAATGACATTGCCGAGGTGGCGTCACGCCTATCCCAGCTTTTGCCAGATGTCCAGGTGGGGTTTGCACACGGACAGATGAGTGAGCGGGAATTGGAAAAAGTCATGTATGAGTTCATCAATGGGGAGCTGGATGTTCTGGTGTCCACGACAATTATAGAGACGGGATTGGACATCTCCAACGTGAATACAATGATTATCCATGATTCTGACCGGTACGGGCTGTCCCAGCTCTATCAGCTGCGGGGAAGAATTGGAAGATCTAACCGGACTGCCTATGCGTTTTTGATGTATCGAAAGAACTCCATTTTGAAGGAGACTGCGGAAAAACGCCTGTCGGCTATCCGGGAGTTTACGGATTTGGGTAGCGGGTTCAAGATTGCCATGAGGGATTTGGAGCTGAGAGGGGCAGGAAATTTGCTGGGAGCTCAGCAGCACGGACATATGCAGGCGGTGGGGTATGATCTGTACTGTAAAATGTTGAATGAGGCGGTCAAGGAGGCAAAGGGAATCACCGTCATGGAGGACTTTGAGACTACTATCGACTTGAGTATGGATGCATTCATTCCCAATTCCTATATTGCCAATGAATTTCAAAAACTGGATATCTATAAACGAATTGCAGGAATTGAGAATCAAGAGGAATATGAAGATATGTTGGAAGAGCTTCTGGACAGGTTCGGAGAACCGCCGAAAGCAGTGATGAATCTTTTGGCAATTGCCACCTTAAAGGCGGCGGCCCACAGGGCATATCTAAGGGAGATCAAACAGCGGGGAGCACAGGTGAAATTAACTCTGCATGAGGAAGCTAAGATTGATGCCGCGGGGATTCCGATTCTTTTGAAGGAATATGGCCGAAGGTTACAGTTTCGGGCGGAAGAAAAACCATATTTTTTGTTTGATCTGAATGGAGAAGGAATACTCGGAGTGCAGAATCTTGTAGAACGTCTGGAGCAGCTTGCAAAAGATTTCGCTGCCCAGGAGAGGCAGAAAGGCTGAGTGTGTCTCCATTCACTCACTTGTAATTCGTGAGCAGTAATACGCTTCGCGATGCACACAAACTGCTGCGAACAGCAGTTTGGCGTGGGATATTGGAGGTCTGAATTGCAACCTTTTAGGGCAGTGCCCTTGCTTTGTCGATGAAAAAAGTTTATACTTTTATAAGATAAATGTACAGGAGGATGACATGAAGAGAAATCGCGAACGAATCATTGTGGCGGCTCTAACAGGGGCCATCGCATTGTCCGGACTTGCTGGGTGTGGACAGCTAGACGGCGGTAAGACCGTGGCCACTGTGGATAAAGAAGAAATTTCAATGGGTGTTTTGAGTTTTATGACCCGTTATCAACAGGCTCAGACTGCGCAGATGTATATGAGTATGTTGGGGAGTGATCCTAGTTCCATGTGGGACCAGGTGGAGGACGAGAAAAAAGGAACCACTTACGGGGATTCTCTAAGAGATGATGCTCTAGAGCAGTTAGAAGAGATGTGCCTGCTGAAAATTCATGCGGATGAATATGAAGTCACGGTGACGAAAGAGGAGCAGGAGAAGATTCAGAGGGCTGCGAAGCAGTTCATGGAAGACAACAGTGAGGAAGTGAAAAGTGAATTGGTGGTCTCCCAGAAGGATGTAGAAAGGTTCCTAGAGCTGACTACCTATTATCAGAAAATGCAGGAGCCGATCAAGGCGGATGCTGATATGAATGTGACAGATGAAGAGGCTGCTCAGACAACGGTCACATATACGAAGGTGGATCCGCCGGACACAGAGGCTACCACCGACGAGGAAAAAGAAGATTCCGGTCAGGAGGAGAAGGATGCAAAGACGAAGGCACAAGAAATTTTAGACCAGGTGCTTGCCACTGAGGATGCAGATATGGATGCGATTGCCAAGTCAGTGGATGAGGATTTGAGTGCGCTGTCGGAGAGTTTTTCTACCAATGAGGCTGAGGAAGAGGAGGATGAAACCGACACTAGTACTGGAAATCTGCCAGATGCCGTAAAGGAAGCCGTGAAAGGACTTCAGGATGGCGAGGTGGTGTCCTCTTTGATTCAAGATGGGGATAGTTATTATGTGGTGCGCCTTGACAGTGCTTTTGACCAAGAGGCAACGGAGAATCAGAAAGACTCCATTATTTCCGAGAGAAAACAGGAGCTTTATGATGATACGGTGGAGGAGTGGAGAGATAAGGCAGATATTTCCGAAGACAAAAAAGCAATCAAAAAATTAAAGGTGAAGGGAAATCATAAATTTACCTTTAAGGCAGAAGAGGCTGAGAGCACGGGCGCTGGGGATGGAGCGTCCGAGAACGCTGAGAATTCGGAGGCTTCTGAATAATAGTTTAATTTTTGGAGGATAAAAGAACCCCCTTTCTATGGACTTGGGAAAGTCTGTAAAAAGGGGGTTCTTTGTACGGATAAGCCTGGCGAGCGGCTGTCAGTGTTATATTGAATTATCTCAATCCGTTTTTGTCCTTAGGTACGGGAGTGATAACATTTAGGGTGTACTCATGGAGTGCCTCACGCCGGAATTTATCCGATTGCAGGAAACGGGAGTACAGCAAATCCAACATGACTAAGATCGGAAACTGAGGGGAGATTGCCTTTCCGTTTTCTAAATGCTCTTTGACTGCGAACAGGAGTACTTCGTCACAGAATTTTTGGAATTCCCGTTCTTTACAGGAGGTCATTAGGATGGTAGCTGCTCCCTGTTTTTTAGATTCTCTTAAGGAGTTGATGACGGCTTCTGTCTGCCCGCTGACACTGATTCCAATAACTGCGCAGTCATTAGAGATCACTACAGTGTTCATACGCATCATTTCATGATCTGTGATGGAAACGATGTTCAGACCGATACGCATAAAACGGAATCTCATTTCATCAGCGGCCAGGCCGGAGCTTCCACGGCCGTAGACATAGATTCTTTTTTTGGTAGTTAAAATCTTTAAAATCCGCTCCATTTGGGGGATGTCGACCAGAGAATAAGTCTTGTTTAGCAGCTCTTGGTAAGTGTTCAGAACAAGCTTTGTCTGGTCGTCAGCAGCCGGTTCGTCGGAAGAGGAAAAAGTCTGTCTGTAATGAAACAGAAATTCCCGGTATCCCTTGAAACCGCATTTTTTGGAAAAGCGGGAGAGGGAGGCTTCTGACACGTAGAGAAGCTGGGAGATATTGCGGGAAGAGAAATCCATCTCTTCCCGATTATGAATAAAAAAGTCTGCGATGGTCTTTTCTAACGGGGTCAAGTTCGCGTAGACAGATTCAATGAGTGGGATAATTGACTTTTCATAGTGTTCCATAGAGATACCTCTTTTTTAGCTGGAGCTTTTCTTTAGTGGAGAGATTGAAAGTGAAAATAGGCACCTAGCATACCTGCCTGATTCTGGTTTTGGGCGAAGGCAAGCCGTGTCTTTTCTGATACCGAAGGGATTAAGTAGCGGTCCATCGCTGTGCGAATTTTTACTTCCAGAAAATCCTTCTGGGCCATGATACCACCGCCTAAAACGACGATTTCAGGATTCAGCACATAGCAGATATTGGCAATTCCCATACCGAGTACGTCTACCATTTCATCGATGGCTCTCAGACAATCAGGGTCTTGGGCTTTTGCCTGCTCAAAGATGATTTTTCCATTGATGGAGGCGGGGTCTACCTGTTTGGCCGCAGCGACCTTTTTGACTAGAATGCTACTAGCCCCCAAGTCCTGGAACTGACCGCCTGGCAGGTACATGTATCCGACTTCAGCTCCGCTGCCGGAGAAACCATGAAAAACTTTTCCGTCTATGATGATAGAACCACCGATTCCTGTGCCGATGGTCAGGCAAAGGCAGACGCCGCACCCTTTTGCAGCGCCTGCGTGACTCTCAGCTAGGCCAGCACAGTTCACATCGTTTTCTACTTCACAAGGAAGGGAAAAGCGGTTCTCTATAATTTCCTTTAACCTGGTTCCAGTATACTCAGGAATCAAAGGAGAGGCATAGGTGATGGTTCCGGTCTGGCAGTCCACCATTCCAGCAGTGGAGACACAGACTCCCGAGGGAGAGAAGTCTTTTAAAAAGTCTTCTGTGATTTTACAGATTTTTTTCACAATTCCGGGTCCGCCGTGTTCCTGTGCCTCAGTGGGTATCTCACCTGTATAAAGGAAGGTGAGATCTTCTTGAATAACTCCATATTTGATGGAGGTTCCGCCGATATCGATGCAGATATATTGCTTCATGTGACAGCTCCTTATGCTGGTATCAAAATCTTAAATATAGCTTTTTTGATGGTAACTGGCTGATCTACGGCGACAGCGGTACGGTGGCCGTCTTTGGGATAGCAGATCAGAAAATCATCTTTTTCCAGGATGACGTGACTGTTAGGCTCACCTTCCAGGGGGAGAAAGTCGTCTTTTTCCACAAACTCTTTTTGAGTCATGTTGTCGATAAAGTTGACGTCGATCTGTTCTGGTCCTCTAAGCATCAAATGCAGGTCTAAGTATTGGCGGTGTGCTTCCCAGAAACGATTCTCAGCCGCAGTAGTTTCGTATTCGACGATATTTACGAAGAGGCGGTCTTTGTCTATGGGGTGGCTTCCTTTTTCGTAGTTGATTAAATCGTGAGTTTTAGCATATTCAAAACATTCTAAGATTCCCTTTTCTAAGAAAGAAAAATCTTTTAAATCTCTGAGATTTCCGAAGATCATAACATTACCTCCATGCTGAATAGAATTTTATTTTTGAGATGAATGGGAAAAGACATCCAGTCCGGCCGAAGACCAGAACCGGATGCCAGTATAATTAGGACTGCAATCCTACGGACCTTAGTTCTTGTAAATTGTTGTGTGCGGTGCCGGTACAGATTTATCACCTTTCACTTTGCGGTAAATCAAGCTGGCCGGAATACCTACTACCAAAGATACTGCGATGGAAATGATAGAGTAGGACCAGATAGACACGGCATCAGCAGGTATGAAATATTTAATATAAATCATCACGCAGGAAGCAGCTATGAACGCGATGGTTGCTCCAAAAGTGTTTGCCACCTTGGTGAATGCACCCAGGATAAAGGTTCCGATCAGAATACCGAGCACGAGTCCCATAAAGCCGTTGAACCATTCATAGGCAGATTTTACTCCGCCGTTTGCCAATACCATGGCTACGACGATGGAGAAGATACCCACGATCAGAGATACATACTGTCCAATTTTTGTCTGCTGTTCGAAGCTCAACTGCTTCTTAGAGAGACGTTCCTGGATATCCAGAGTCCAGCTTGAAGCTACGGAGTTCAGACCTGTGGAGAGAGTGGACTGTGCGGCTGCGTAGATTGCGGCTAAGAGAAGTCCGGTTACTCCTACGGGAAGCTCAAAGGCAATCCAGGATGCGAAGATCTGGTCCTGTTGAGCAGCTGGGGGAAGCTGATTTCCTTGTACCTGATAGAACACATACAGACCAGTACCAATTAGATAGAAGACAGTTGCGATGAAGATGGACAGACCTCCGTTTGCCAGCATCATCTTATTCAACTTTTTGGTATCGGTTGTTGTGGTAAAACGCTGTACGATATCCTGACTGGACACATAAGATCCCATGGTGTTAAAGCCTGCACCGACGATCAGCAGGAATACACTGTTTTTCAGGATATTGGCATCAAACAACGGCTCGTTAGAGGACAGGAATTTCTCGCCTGCGGTAAATTCATGGAAAATAGCTCCTAATCCGCCGTCTATCTGAGAGATGAGGAAGATTAGGCCGAAGGTTACACCGATCAATAGGACGGAACCTTGGATGAAATCAGTCCAAAGCACGGATTTCAATCCGCCAGTGTAGGAATAGATGATCGCTATGATTCCCATGATGATAATCAAAATGTTTACATTGATGTTCATCAGACTAGAAAGTACCATACAAGGCAGGTACATGATGATGGACATACGTCCGATCTGATAAATGATAAACATGATTGCGCCCAGAACACGCAGTCCTTTGCTGTGGAAACGCAGCTCCAGATAATGGTAAGCGGTGTCAATATCCAGCTTACTGTACACTGGAAGGAAAAATTTGATGGTTACCGGAATAGCCAGCAGCATGCCCAGCTGAGCAAACCATAGCAGCCAGGATCCTGCATAGGAATTTCCTGCCAGGGACAGGAAAGAAATCGGGCTCAACAGAGTTGCAAAGATAGAGACAGATGTCACCCACCACGGCACAGTTCCGTCGCTCTTAAAATATTCTTTTCCCTTCATCTCTCTTTTGGCAAAATGAAGGCCGGCAAACAGAACAGCTGCCAGATATACGATTAAGATAATTAAGTCAATGACTGTAAAACCTTGCATTGTAGACCTCCCTCATAGTTGTGCTTATGCACAGTATTTTGCGACCGCATTTTTTACCATCTGAGCAGCCTCTTTGGCGATAGCTAGATCTGCCTCACACAGACCAGTCAGAGGTTCACGGACGCTTCCGATGTCCAGACCTTCATTGATACGCAAAACTTCTTTAATCATAGCGTACATGTTTCCATGGCCGGAGCAAAGTTTGTAGATAATCTCGTTGATGTCATACTGAAGTACACGAGCTTCTTCCATCTTGTTGGCACGAACCAGCTCGTCTGCTTTCAAAAACAGCTCAGGCATAGCGCCGTAGGTTCCGCCGATTCCGCCGGCAGCTCCCATTACGCGGCCGCTGATGAACTGCTCGTCTGGACCATTAAATACCATAAAATCGTCTCCGCCGGCTGCCTGGAACATCTGGATATCCTGTACGGGCATAGAAGAATTTTTCACTGCGATGACACGAGGATTTTTCTTCATCTCAGCCAGAAGACTCATGGTCAGAGCGGTGCCAGCCAGCTGAGGAATATTATAGATGACAAAATCTGTGTTTGGTGCGGCGGAACTGATGGAATTCCAATAAGCAGCGATCGAGTACTCGGGAAGGCGGAAGTAAATTGGTGGGATAGAAGCGATTGCGTCCACTCCACAGCTCTCAGCGTGTCTTGCCAGCTCCATACTGTCTTTGGTGTTGTTGCAGGCGACGTGGCAGATCACGGTGAGTTTCCCTTTTGCTACAGCCATAATATTTTCGATGGTTATTTTACGGTCCTCCACGCTCTGGTAGATACACTCTCCAGAGGAACCACAGGCATATACGCCTTTGACGCCTTTGTCGATGAAGTACTGGGTCAAAGCACGCACACGTTCTGGGCTTACTTCTCCATTTTCATCATAACATGCATAGAATGCAGGAATTACGCCTTGGTACTTTTCTAATTTGTTCATAGTGAACTCCTTTCCGGCTTTCTTGGCCTCAGTGAAGAAATAAATAGTATTTGGTATTTATAAGTCAAAATTATAATGTGCGAAGTGCTTCTGTGAAGGCTTTGGTGATTAACTGTGGACGAGTTATGATGGAACCTACCACCACGCTGTAGCATCCAAGTTCAATCACTCTTTTGGCTTTCTCAGGGGTATTGATGTTTCCTTCTGCGATCACGCGGTGAGTGACTTTTGATAAAATCTCGCGGATGATCTCGAAATCATTGGCCTCGATTTTGTCACCTTTACTCTGTTCTGTATAGCCCACCAGAGTGGTTCCTATAAAATCGAATCCCAGCTCGTCCGCGTGCAGAGCTTCTTTGATGGTGGAGCAGTCTGCCATCAGCAACTGATTCGGATATTTTTCTCGAATCTGATGATAAAAGTCATCCAGAGTCTGGCCGTTAGGACGCAGATCACTGGTTGCATCTAGAGCGATAATTGCGGGTTTTACTTCCATCAGTTCATCGACTTCCTTCATGGTAGGAGTGATATAGACTTTACTATCTTCGTAGTCTCTTTTTACGATTCCAATGACTGGAAGGTCTACGTTCTTTTGTATCTCTGAGATGTCTTCTTTTGTGTTGGCACGAATTCCAAAGGCTCCGCCCTCTTTAGCGGCCAGTGCCATTCTTCCCATGATGAAAGAGGAGTGGAGTGGTTCGTGAGGAAGTGCCTGGCAGGATACGATCAAATGTCCTTTTAACTGTGCAATTTTCTCTTCCATGGAGTGTCTCCTTTCTTTATGCGTTCTTTAACTATTTGCAGTATATTCTTTCATGAAATTAATTTCAAGGCTCTATAGAGCAAAAGAAAATACTTTAAAGACAAATGGGATTTTGCACAATTTGAACAAAAATGGAACGTCAGATTTGAATTCTTGCACAGAGGGTATGAAAGTACTTTCAATAAAAAGAAATAAGTAGAAAGTTGTCGAAACTTAATCAAGTAGAAAGAACAACTTGCGACATAGAAAAAAATCCTGCTTGCAGGATTCTTGGCCTGCGGCGAGGTGCAAAGTGCCGTCTTCTTTCCACCGCAGTACGATCTACGCGGAGCATTTTTTGTTTCATAAGAACGTCAGTTTCTTATGAAACAAAAAAGGAACAGGCATCAAGCCTGTCCCTTTGAAAATCTCTGATTTTTTAGCCAAAGTATCTCTTCAGAAGCCCTGCGAATGCTTTTCCGTGACGAGCCTCGTCTCTTGCCATCTCATGTACGGTGTCATGAATTGCGTCTAAGTTAGCTGCTTTTGCACGTTTTGCCAGATCAAATTTACCAGCGGTAGCGCCATTCTCAGCGGCAACTCTCATTTCCAGATTTTTCTTTGTGCTGTCTGTTACTACTTCGCCTAACAGCTCAGCAAATTTAGCTGCGTGTTCAGCTTCCTCATAAGCAGCTTTCTCCCAGTACAACCCAATCTCTGGATAACCTTCTCTGTGAGCTACACGAGCCATTGCCAGATACATACCTACCTCGGAGCATTCTCCCTCGAAGTTTGCTCTTAAATCTGCAAGGATATCCTCGCTAACACCTTGTGCTACACCTACTACGTGCTCAGCAGCCCAGGTCATCTCACCTTCCTGTTTGGTGAATTTATCAGCCGGTGCTTTACAGATCGGACAGGCTTCTGGAGCTGTCTCACCTTCATGAACGTAACCACATACACTACATACCCATTTTGCCATAATTTTGTTCTCCTTTTCTTAATATATATTATTGATTAAATAACAGTAATAATTACTGTTATTAAGTTAACATATTTACCATATTTTGTCAATAGAATTTTGACTATTTTAAGAAAGAATTTAGAGTTTTAGGAGCAAAAAATTCGTAATCGCTGAAAAACTCGGTTCACTTCTTACTTTTTATCTGATTCTTTGACAGACATTCTTCGCAGATACCGCGAAACAGAGTGGTATAACTTTCAATCTTCCCAGGAAATTCCTCAGAGACGTCTGCTCTAATACGCGAGGAACTGTGAATTTTTATGTCCAAGAGGTTGTGACACTGCCGACAGTAAAAATGATCGTGAGGCGTAGTCACTGCGTCAAAACGGTCGCCGCCTTCCTCTGTGGAGATACGGTTAATCTCTCCCAATTCAGTCAAAAGAGAGAGGTTACGATATACGGTCCCCAAACTTATATTAGGATATACCTTTTGCATATTGTGATATACGGTAACTGCTGTGGGATGATCTGTACGGGAATCAAGAAATTCTTTGATAGATTCACGTTGGCGACTATATTTCAGGGTTCGCATACATTTCCTCTCCTTTATTAATAATAGTAATAATTATTATTAACTATAGTCCTACTATACAATACTTGACTGAGATTGTCAATATTTAATTTGCAAATTTCTGATGAAAAATATAATAAGAATAAAGCATTTATTGTTTCTTTTTTAGAGTAAACGTATTTTACCTATGAGGGGAAGTCTCTTGGCCTGACCGCTGCAAACGTTAATTACTCCCCAAATTGCCATCAGGAGAAAAAGCAAGGACAGCAGATTCAGTGCTTTTGAGGCAAGTCCAAAGCCGAAGAACAAAAAGGATAAATCTGCGAGTTTGTGCAGAAAACGAGTCAAAATCTGCAATAAAGTGCTGCTGATAAACAAGAGAAGTCCTTGGTTGGCATGGAAGCGGACATAGGGGGAATGTCTACTGGTGAGAATGGGAATAAAGACCAGGATACCTAGATAGGAGAGCAATGCCATTCCCTTATTCTGACGGATATCTTCAGGAGCGTAACCGTCTTCCTCGTAAGGATTTCCACTCATGTGATCTAGGGAATCTTGAAAAACGTGATGGCCGTCGAAGCGTTCTTTTTGGAGGTCCACAGCGCCACATTGAGGGCAGCAGGGGGCACCCACGGGAATTTTAGCACCGCATATTTTACATTTTCTCATAATCTTCTCCTTTATCTGTTCGTTAGGTGATACCCTCCGTGGACGAGGGTATATGGAATGTCTACATTATACGGGCTTATGCAAGAGTTGTAAAGTTATTGCAACAGTTTAGCCGTACAGTGTTCGGGAAACATAAAACATGCTTGTATGTTTTTGCGCGCGGACATCTGTATGAGCTGAGTGCCTTTCTATGAGTAAAACGGTGGCGTTAGCCACGATAAGCACGCAGTGCGGTTTTACAAATGGCGCTGGCAGAATTGTTACTATTATGGAAGTCAGGCAGCGGGAAAGTCTTGACATTTTGCAAAGAACGGCGTAGACTGAAATAGTGAAAACGGGGAGCTGGAGTAAATCCGGCTGAGAGTAAGACTGAGATCGTCTTAGACTCGCAACCTGATCCGGATAATACCGGCGTAGGCTCATATAAAAATGGCTGGGAACCCATTCCTGTCATAGAAGATGAAACCTTCTGTCGGAGATTCTGGCAGAAGTTTTTTTATTGTATAGGAAACTTCGTTCCCTATACAATAAAAAGCCCTCCGGGCAGGATGCACACGCCGCAATGAGGAATTTCACCGCGAGGCGGTGTTGCGGCGGCGCGCAAAGTGGGACGCGCCCTTCAAAGATTGAGGGGTTGAGGGAGTTGAAGTGGGCTTGCCCGCTTTGTTCTGCAATAGAAAAGACCTTGTTACGCTGAAGTGTGAAAGTCCTTTCCTATTGCATAAACGCTCTGCTAGGGATGCACACGCCGCAATGAGGAATTTCACCGCGAAGCGGTGTTGCGGCGGCGCGCAAAGTGGGACGCGCCCCTCAAAGATTGAGGGATTGAGGGAGTTGAAGTGGGCTTGCCCACTTTGTTCCCTGCAACAGAAAGGACATTGCTACGCTAATGTGTGAAAGTTTTCTCCTATATATAGGGAACAGCTTGTCACATTGAGGCGTGAGAGTCTATTTGAATAATTTTAAAAATAATCATAGGAGGTAGCAAAAGATGAATGCAAGTGTAGCTATTCAGTCCTTACCGGACGCGGCAAATGATGAGGAACTGATTCGTATTGTGGATGAGGTGATTGCCTACATCAAAGGTACGGGACTGAACTATTATGTGGGACCGTTTGAGACGACCATCGAAGGGGACTACGATGAGCTGATGGATATCGTAAAGGAATGCCAGCACATTGCAGTGAGGGCAGGGGCTCCCCACGTGGCAGCTTATATAAAAGTGAGCTACAGGCCGGAAGGAGACGTGCTTTCTATTGAGAAAAAAGTTACAAAACATCACCAGTAAAGTTTGGTCGATCACAGCTCTGGCGGTGATTCTAGTGGTGTGGGAGGCAGTATCCGTGCTGGGAATTGTGCCCAGCTATATGCTGCCGTCTCCAGTGGCAGTGTGTCAGGCGTTTATCAACGAATTTCCTTTGCTGATGGAGAATGCCAAAGTGACACTGGCAGAAGCCTTTCTGGGATTAGGCTGTGGAGTGGTGGCGGGGTTTTTGATGGCTGCGGCTATGGATCACTTTGCAAAGCTTTATCAGGCACTGTACCCATTGGTGGTTGTGACCCAGACAATTCCCACGGTGGCTATCGCACCTCTTTTGGTACTATGGTTTGGATACGAGATGCTGCCAAAGGTGATTTTGATTGTCATTGTGACATTTTTTCCAATCACTGTGGGGCTTCTGAACGGCTTCCGGTCGGCGGACAAGGATGCCGTTAATCTGCTCCGTTCCATGGGAGCGGGAAAGATACAGATTTTTCGATATATTAAACTTCCTGGGGCTATGGGGCAGTTTTTTGCCAGTCTGAGAATCTCGGCGTCTTATGCGGTTGTAGGAGCTGTGATTTCTGAGTGGCTGGGAGGTTTTGAAGGTCTTGGAGTGTATATGACGAGGGTAAAGAAATCCTTCGCGTTTGACAAAATGTTTGCTGTTATATTATTGATTTCTGTTATCAGTCTGATCTTGATGAAACTGGTAGACTTGCTGCAAAAACGTTGTATGGCATGGGAATCAAAGCGATAAGGAGAAAAATATGAAGAAAAAAATACTTGCGGCGACTCTGTCTGTCTGCTTGTTGGCTTCCCTGACAGCCTGCCAGGGAAATAAAAATGAGCCCAAGTCGGAGGAAAAAGAAAAGCTTACGTTTGTCTTGGACTGGACGCCGAATACGAATCACACGGGATTGTATGTGGCGCAGGAAAAAGGCTATTTCAGCGACGAGGGGCTGGAAGTGGAGATTGTACAGCCGCCTGAGGATGGAGCAGATGCTTTGGTTGCATCTGGAAAAGCACAGTTTGGCGTGTCATTCCAGGATACCATGGCGCCAGGCGTGGCAGGGGCCGATGCTTTGCCGACGACAGCTGTGGCCGCACTGGTACAGCACAATACTTCTGGAATCATCTCTAGAAAAGGGGAAGGGATGGACCGCCCCAAAGGGTTAGAGGGAAAGAAATATGCGACCTGGAACGGTGCGATTGAGACTGCCATGATGAAGGAGGTTGTAGAAGCAGATGGTGGAGATTTCAGTAAAGTAGAGCTAATTCCCAATACAGTCACCGACGAGGTGTCGGCTTTGAAGTCAAAATCTGTAGATGCGATCTGGATTTTCTATGCGTGGGGTGGTATTGCTACTGAGGAGGCCAAGCTGGCTACAGACTACTTTGCATTTCGAGATATCGATCCGGTGTTTGACTATTATACGCCAGTAGTGATTGCGAACAACGAGTTTTTAAAAGAAGAACCGGAGACAGCGAAAAAATTTTTGAGAGCACTGGGCAAGGGATATGAAGACGCGATTCAGGACCCGGAAGAGGCGGCATCTATCCTTTGCGGGGAAGTGCCGGAATTGGATGAGAGTCTAGTTCTTGCCAGCCAGGAATATTTAAAAGATTACTATGTGGCAGATGCAAAATACTGGGGATACATTGACCCAGAGCGTTGGAACGGATTTTATGCGTGGCTGGATGAAAAAGGTCTGACAGAAGAGGAGATTCCCAGTGACGCAGGATTTTCTAACGATTATCTGCCGGGACAGGATGAGTAAGAATGGCGAAGTTACGAGTAGTAAACGTATCAAAGACCTTCGATGAGAAAAAAGTCTTGGACAATGTTTCCATTGAAATACATGAGAAAGAATTAGTGGGGCTTTTAGGAGTCAGTGGAGCTGGAAAGACGACACTGTTTAATATTATATCTGGCCTTTTAAGGCCGGATGAGGGGCAGGTCTTTTTAGAGGAAGAAGAGATTACGGGCCAGCCGGGAAAAGTCAGCTATATGCTGCAGAAGGATTTGCTGCTGCCTTATCGGACTGTAGAGGACAATGTTGCCTTGCCGCTCTTGATCGGAGGGATGAAGAAAAAGGAGGCCCGCCAAAAGGTGAGTCCGTATTTTGAAGCTTTTGGTTTGGAGGGGACGCAGAAAAAATATCCGTCTCAGCTCTCGGGAGGGATGAGACAGAGAGCAGCTCTTTTGAGAACTTATCTGTTTTCCGATAAAATTGCTCTTTTAGACGAGCCATTTTCAGCTCTGGATACGCTGACAAAGAATGCAATGCACAGATGGTATCTAGACGTTATGGAGCGGATTCATCTATCCACAATCTTTATCACTCATGACGTAGATGAGGCGGTGCTCTTGTCGGACCGTATCTATATTCTGGGCAAAAACCCAGGCAGTATCGTGGATGAGATTTGCATTCGGGAGCCGAAGCCTAGAAGAAATGACTTTAGTCTTACGGAAGAGTTTCTGGAATATAAGAGGAGAGTTCTGGAAAAAATAGAAATAAACTAGAAAAGAATGCGCACGCCGCAATAAGGAATTTCACCGTTTTGCGGTACTTCTGCGGCGTGCAAAGTGGGACGCGCCGCTCAAGATTGAGGAGATAGGGGAACTGAAGTGGGCTTGCCCACTTTGTTCTGTGAAGCCCGGTTTTACATCAGAGCCCTTGGCTCTAGGAAGCTGGGCTTCAGGTATTTACAAAAGCGGGAAACTATGCTAATCTTTTCTTAATAATAAAAATGCTCCGCTAGGGATGGGGAGTTGAAGTGGGCTTGCCCACTTTATATGAGAGATTTGGGCGGCCGGGAAGGCTGCTTTTCTTTCTCTGTGTAAAAATTTATGGAAAATGAAGAGAAGGAGACGGTAATTATGGCAAAAGAAAAGTATTATATTACCACGGCGATTGCCTATACTTCGGGGAAACCCCACATTGGAAATACCTACGAGGCAGTGCTGGCAGACGCGATTGCTCGTTTTAAACGTCAGGAGGGATACGATGTATTCTTTCAGACAGGAACCGACGAGCATGGACAGAAGATAGAGATGAAGGCTCAGGAGGCGGGAGTCACGCCGCAGAAATTCGTGGACGGGGTCGCTTCACAGATCAAATCCATCTGGGACCTCATGAATACTTCCTATGATAAGTTTATCCGTACAACAGACGATTACCATGAGAGACAGGTACAGAAAATTTTTAAGAAACTGTACGAACAGGGTGACATTTATAAGGGCCACTATGAGGGGATGTACTGTACACCGTGTGAATCATTTTTCACAGAGTCTCAGCTGGTGGATGGTAAGTGTCCAGACTGCGGACGTCCGGTGACACCTGCGAAGGAAGAAGCGTATTTCTTCCGCATGAGTAAATATGCGGATCGGCTGATTGAGCATATAAATACGCATCCAGAATTTATTCAGCCCGTGTCTCGGAAAAATGAGATGATGAATAATTTCCTGCTGCCGGGACTTCAGGATTTGTGTGTGTCCAGGACTTCATTTAAGTGGGGAATTCCAGTGGATTTCGACCCTGACCACGTGGTCTATGTGTGGCTGGATGCCCTGACGAACTACATCACGGGAATTGGATACGACTGTGATGGGGAGAGTACCGAGCAGTTCAAAAAGGATTGGCCGGCTGATCTGCATCTGATTGGAAAGGACATTATCCGTTTCCACACGATTTATTGGCCGATTTTCCTGATGGCTTTGGGACTTCCGTTGCCGAAACAAGTGTTTGGACATCCATGGTTGCTGCAAGGAGACGGAAAGATGAGCAAGTCTAAGGGCAATGTGATCTATGCGGATGAATTAGTTGATTTCTTTGGTGTAGATGCTGTCCGTTATTTTGTACTCCATGAGATGCCGTTTGAGAATGACGGTGTGATCACCTGGGAGCTGATGGTGGAGAGACTGAATTCTGAGCTTGCGAATACCCTGGGAAATTTGGTGAATCGTACGATTTCCATGTCCAACAAATATTTTGGCGGTGTCGTGGCGGACAAAGGTGTGGCAGAACCAGTGGATGAGGCGCTGAAAGCGTTTGTCTTGGAAGTTCCCAAAAAAGTGGTTGCGAAGATGGACGAACTAAGAGTCGCGGATGCTATGACGGAAGTTTTCAGTCTGTTTAAGCGCTGTAATAAATATATTGACGAGACCATGCCATGGGCTCTAGCAAAAGACGAGAGCAAACAGGACCGTCTGGCTACGGTACTCTACAATCTCGTGGAGGGTATCTGTATAGGAGCGACATTGCTTCAGTCATTTATGCCGGATACGACTGGCAGAATCTTAGGGCAGTTGAATGCGAAAGAGCGTTCCATGGATGATCTGAAGAATTTTGGGCTTTATCCTTCCGGAAATAAGGTAACGGACAAACCAGAAATTCTCTTTGCTCGATTGGATGTGAAAGAAGTGCTGAAGAAGGTGGAGGAGCTTCATCCGCCGGTTCAGGAAGAAGAAAAAAGCAATGAGAAAGTCATTGATATAGAAGCAAAATCAGAGGTGACTTTTGAAGATTTCGAAAAGCTTCAGTTCCAGGTGGGGGAGATTATTGCCTGTGAGGAAGTGAAAAAATCGAGAAAGCTTCTCTGTTCCAAAGTGAAGATCGGGAGTCAGGTGAGACAGATTGTATCTGGAATCA
The DNA here is from genome assembly GCF_034356035.1 of Blautia hydrogenotrophica DSM 10507. Lineage (NCBI taxonomy): Bacteria > Bacillati > Bacillota > Clostridia > Lachnospirales > Lachnospiraceae > Blautia > Blautia hydrogenotrophica. Next base: position 3,197,578 of record NZ_CP136423.1, on the reverse strand, counting down.
AATCAAACTACAGTGCCCAGGAAATGATTGGGAAGAAAGTTATGGTTCTGGTGAACTTAAAGCCAGCGAAGCTGGCAGGGATTCTCTCAGAGGGAATGATTCTCTGCGCGGAAGACGAGAACGGAAACCTGTCTCTAGTTACTCCTGAGAAAGAGATGCCGGCAGGAGCAGAGATTTGTTAAAGTATAAAAAGCAGGGATATGAAAAAGAGCTGTCAAAAAACAGACGGCTCTTTTTTTGCAATAGTAAAGACCTTGTTACACTAATGTGTAAAAGTTTTTTCCTATTACACAAATATTCCGCTAAGGATACGCAAGTTACAATAAGGCAGTTCACCGCAAAGTGGTGTTGCAGCGGCGCGCAAAGTGGGATGCGCCCCACAAAGATTGAGGGGAAGGGGAAGTTGAAGTGGGCTCGCCCACTTTATTTTAAATAGAAAAGGATTTTTGATTGCATAATGCTCAAAAGTAAGTCTGAAATTTTGGTGATTATGCCTAGTTGTTTTTTTGAATGCAGGATGATATTCTGAATTATACAGTGAATTTAGGATATTCATATTGAAATTTTCTATAATATATAGTTTTTTCGGAATTCATGTGCATTGGCAGTTTTCTTTAAGATTGCCTCTTTTGGTTTTTAGTGCAATTTTGGAACGACGTTCTAAAATGAAAATAATGAGAGGTGGGATGCTATAGATCAAATGGGATGCGAGAGGAGGTTTTTATGGAGAGAAAGCAGAAGATTAATTGTGAGATTGACAGCATTTCAGATGACCTGAAAGCTATGGCGAGATATCTCTATGAGAATCCTGAGACTGCGATGACGGAGAGGAAAGGCTGTGCATATATTGTAGCTTACCTGCGGAAACAGGGGTTTCAAGTGGAAGAGAATTATCTGGGGATGGAGACTGCGTTTAAGGCGATCAAGAGATCGGGGAAAGGACCAAGACTGGCGTTTCTCGCGGAATACGACGCGTTGCCGGAGATCGGGCATGCGTGCGGGCATCATATGATTGCGGCGATGTCTTGTGGTGCGGCTGTGGGTCTGGCAGAAGTATTGGACACATTGGGAGGCGAGGTTGCGGTGTTTGGAACACCGGCAGAGGAGACAGGAGAAGGAAAGGTGTTTCTGACAGAACGGGGCGCGTTTTGCGGATACGATCTGGCATTGATGCTGCATCCTGCGTCAGTTACGACTCTGTGTCCGAAACTAATTGGAATCGGTGGTATAGATTTTCATTTTACGGGGAAAGCGGCGCATGCTGGTTCTGCACCGTTTGATGGAATCAATGCACTGGATGCGGTGGTACTGTTTTATGTCGGAGTTAGTACTTTGAGGCAACAGTTAAAAGATGGAACGAGAATCCACGGCATTGTTTTGAAGGGTGGGTCAGCCGCGAATGTAATTCCGGACCAGGGTACACTGAGATTGGAGATTCGTTCTGAAGAGCAGACCTATTTTGACGAAGTGGTACAAAAAGTGATTTTGTGTGCAAAGGGAGCGGCGACGGCTACAGGGTGTGAGTTGAGTTATGATTGGTTTGAACCGGTCTGTAAAGGAATGAAGCATAACGGTGTATTAAGAGACGTGGTAAAAGCAGTTATGGCTGAATTGGGTGACTGTGAGGACATTCCAGAGGATGGGGGCTCTAGTGACGTGGGGAATGTGAGTTGGGAGCTTCCGACTCTAGAACCGCAGTATCGGATTTTTGAAAAACCTTGTATGGCTCACAACATTGCGTTTGCAAAGAATAGCATGCTTCCATATGGAATGGAGCGAATGGTAAAAGGGGCAAGAATTTTGGCCTTGACTGGGCTACGTTTTTTGGAAGACTCTGCTTTGGTGGAGGCGGCTTGGGAAGAATTTAGAAGAAAGGGATAAGTTTTGGTGATAGAGGACAGATGGTTAGAGAAGAGATAGAAGAATACTTATATTTTGCGATGTCCATCGGAGAGAAGATGCTCATAAGTGGGGCGGAAGTCGGACGTGTGGAAGACACGATATCGAGAATTTGCTATGCATATGGGGCAAAAAAGGTGGACGTGCTTTCGATGAATAATGCGATTATAACTACCGTAGAATTGGAGGACAGGGAAGTCCTGACGCAGACTAAGAGAATTTCTGGGTTGCATATTGATTTGGATAGGCTGGACCGATTGAACTGCCTATCGCGTAAAATTTGTGAACGGAGACTGCCCGCCGAGGATATTCGGAAAGAATTCGACGGGATATGTCAGGGAAAAGGGTATTCGTTTGGTGTTCAGCTTTTTGCCAGCGCTTTGATTTCAGGAGCTTTTGCAGCTTTTTTTGGAGGAACTGTAAGGGATCTTTTGGTCTCAGCATTGATTGGAATTGTACTAAAGTGCACAGAAGAATTTTTAGTTCGGCAGAAGACAAATTCTTTTGTGACGATACTACTGTGTTCCTGTTTGGGAGGGTTGCTTGCGAATCTGGCAGTGATGGCTCAAGTGGGAAATCAAGTGGACATGATCAGCCTGGGCAATATTATTTTGTTTATACCCGGAGTGGTTTTTGTAAATTCGATGAGAGATATGTTTTCCAAAGATATTGTGACGGGTTTAGTAGGATTTGTGGAATCTTCACTGACCACGATGGTCATGGCTATGGGATTTGCACTCTCTAATTTATGGTTTTAAAGGAGGATGGTGGAATGGTAAATCCGATGGTACAGGTGCTGGCTGCGTGGGCAGGAGCTCTGGGTTTTTCTATATTGTTTAATCTGAGAGGAAAAAAATTGTTCTGGGTGTCTCTAGGAGGCTTGCTGGTATGGGCAGCTTATGACAGGCTACATTTGATCTTTGACAGTGATTATGTCTGCTGCTTTGGGGCTGCTGCAATTCTTCAGATCTATGCAGAGTGTATGGCGAGAAGACAGAAGACGCCAGTCACAGTATTTTTGGTTGCGGCGATGATTCCGATGATTCCGGGAGGGCCCCTGTATCACACAATGGAAGCTGCATTGAGACAGGAATGGAAGGTGTTTGCAGATCAGGGGCTCTCAACGTTATTGTTTACGTTAGGAATCGCGGGAGGTGTTCTCTGTGTGACGGCGGTCTTCTCACTGATCAGGCGCGGATTATCTGGCTTCCCAGCGACCAGATGCTCCGCAGGGCAGCACTAACCCGGTGCTAGTGACTGGGAGGCCGATTTCCTGAGACTCCACGCAACCGGAGAATTTCTTTAGCTCCGTGCAGAGCATATAAGTCAGGACTGCTGGAGCAAGTCCCGTGGTGTAGGAGTTGACCAGAAAGAATAAGGGATGGTCACTCAGCAGACTGACACACAGCTGGATAAAGGGGTGAATAGACTCCTCTATTTTCCAGATTTCACCTTTTGGGCCACGGCCATAGGAGGGCGGGTCCATGATAATAGCGTCATAGTGGTTGCCGCGGCGTATCTCGCGCTGCACAAATTTTACACAGTCGTCTACCAGCCAGCGGATGGGTGCATCCTTCAGGCCTGAGGCGGCTGCGTTTTCTTTTGCCCAAGTGACCATGCCCTTGGAGGCGTCAACGTGGGTGACGCTGGCGCCGGCTTTTGCGGCGGCGAGAGTGGCGCCTCCTGTGTACGCGAACAGATTGAGCACTTTGACGGGTCTGCCTGCATTTTGGATTTTGTCTGAGAACCAGTCCCAATTCGCGGCCTGTTCTGGAAACAGGCCAGTATGTTTAAAACTAAAAGGTTTCAGATGAAATGTTAGGTCTTTATAGTGAATGGACCACTGTTCAGGGAGATGAAAAAATTCCCACTCCCCTCCGCCTTTTTTGCTGCGGTGGTAATGGCCATTTTTCTTTTTCCAACCGGGATGAACTTTTGGTGTATTCCAGATCACTTGGGGGTCTGGACGGACTAAAAGATAGTCTCCCCAGCGCTCTAATTTTTCTCCTTTCGAGGTATCCAGAATCTCGTAATCTTTCCAATTATCTGCAATCCACATAATTATATTACCTTTCTGCTGTTTGTTAAAAGACGTTTGCTGTAAGTAACTGAGCACCGTGATCTAAAAGGCAGCGCTTTCCGGGGACGGTGTGGGAGACGATAAGGTGTCCTCTTCTGCCGCGGGAGTGGGACTGTCTCCGACTGTAATGCTAGAATAACAGCGATAAGCGTCAATGATATGGTAGGGTTCGGTTTCTGGATTTCCGGGCGTTTTTCCAGTCACTAGAATGTATTCCTCACCGTCTGCTTTTCCAAAACTTGCCAAGCATTGCCCTGCTTCCTGTGTATAGCCAGTTTTTCCACCGAGTATCAGTCCGCTTGCCAGGGCGTCTGCCGGCATGTCTTCGAACATAGAACTGGGATAGGTGAGTCCCTCGGGGTGCAGGTTTGTGGGGGTACTGGTGTGGCTGGTTGTGGATATGATCTGACGCAGTTCCTCTTTTTCCAGCAGAGCTTCCAGAAGTATGGCCATATCTGACACAGTTGTATAGTGATTCTCATCGTGAAGTCCGGTGGGATTACAAAAATGTGTGTGATTCATCCCCAGCTCGGTGGCTTTTTGATTCATTAATTCCACAAAGGATTCTTCGTCTCCAGCTATGTATTCAGCTAAGCCGATGCAGCATTCCGCTCCAGAAGGTAGGAGCACACCATAAAGCAGATCTAAGGCAGTAACTTCTTCGCCAGCTGAGAAACCAGCCATGGAAGCGCCTTCTTCGGTCAGTTTGTCAAACATATCTGGATTCAGTGTGATTTTCGTCTGCAAATCTGAGAGCTGCTCGTAAGCTACTAGAGCGGTCATCATCTTAGTCATAGAAGCTGGGAACATCTTTTCTTCACTTCTGAGATCAAAGATTTTTTCACCGGTACTTCTTCGGATTAAGACAGCGTAATGGCTGTATAAATCGTCTCCGGTGATGGACAAAGTCACAGGCACAGGTGTCGGGGTAGGGGAGGGTGTGGCTTTTTGAATATCTGAACCATTATTCTCTGACTGAAGATCTGCGGGATTTTCTGGAATATTTTTTGAGCTTCCGTCACGTGTTTTCCAGAACACAAGTCCTGCGATGGCCACCAGTATGAGGATACATAAGGTATAGAGGATTCGAAGCTGACGTTTCTTTCTGCGGCGGCGTCTTCTTTGCGCCTGAAGACGAGCATTGTTTCTGGAATTTTGCGGAGAACCTGAAGAAGCTTGTCGTCTGTTTCTATATTGGCTCATTGGTAAACTCCTTTACTGTGTTATAAATTCATGAAATCATCATCTACTCATTGTATGATGTCTAGGCCTAAAAATCAATAGAAAATATGCATGGAGATGCGCTCTAGCACAGGGAATTGACTGAAAACAATGCGCTTGGAGAGCTTTGGGCTTTCTATATTTCACATGCTGTAGCGGTTGACGTTCGTAGAAATAATATAGTACAATGAAAAATATCACTTAGATTGCAGCGAAGAAAATATGCATTCTCAATGTTCAGATTCACGAGAGTACATAAATAGAATGAGGAGGAAAAAATATGAAGGCATATCGTCAGTTAGACAGAGAAAAGCTTCTGGAACTTAAAAAAGAACTGACTCAGCAGTTTGACGAGGTAAAAGCAAAGGGACTTTCCCTGGATATGTCTAGAGGAAAACCGGGCAAAGATCAGCTGGATTTGTCGATGCCTATGTTAGATTTGGTGAACGCGGGCAGTGACATGAAGTGTGAAAATGGCATGGACTGTAGAAACTATGGTGTTCTGGACGGAATTCCAGAGGCTAAGAGACTGTTGAGTTCCATGATAGATACAGATTCCGAGCATGTGATTGTCTTCGGAAATTCCAGTTTGAATATCATGTTTGACACAGTGTCCCGATGTATGTTGAAGGGAGTTCTGGGAAGTACTCCGTGGTGTAAGCTGGATAAAGTGAAATTTCTCTGCCCGTCTCCAGGCTACGACAGGCATTTTAAAGTGACAGAGTTTTTCGGTATCGAGATGATTACTGTTCCAATGCTGCCTGACGGACCGGATATGGATGTGGTAGAAGAACTAGTGAGCAAGGATGAGGCGATCAAAGGTATCTGGTGTGTGCCAAAATATTCCAATCCTCAGGGATATACCTACTCAGACGAGACAGTGAGACGTTTTGCAAACCTGAAACCGGCAGCCAAGGATTTTAGGATTTTCTGGGACAACGCTTACTGTGTACACCATCTGTATGAGGAAGACCAGGACTCTTTGTTAGATATTATCACCGAGTGTGAGAAAGCAGGCAATCCAGATCTAGTACTTGAATTCGCTTCTACATCGAAGGTAAGTTTTCCAGGAGCAGGAGTGTCGGTATTGGCAGCTTCCAAGGCCAACCTGGAAGAAGTGAAGAAATATATCACTACACAGACAATAGGCCATGATAAAATCAATCAGCTCCGCCACGTAAGATTTTTTAAGGATGTCGAGGGCATTGAGGAGCATATGATGAAACATGCGGCTTTGATACGTCCGAAATTTGAGGCAGTGTTGAACACTTTGGACAGAGAGTTGAGTGGTTTGGACATTGGGCAGTGGACGAAGCCCAAGGGAGGATATTTTATCTCCTTCGATTCCATGGAAGGTTGCGCGAAGGCGATTGTGGCGAAGACGAAAGAAGCAGGTGTAGTTATGACAGGAGCAGGAGCTACATTCCCATATGGGAAAGACCCCAAGGATTCCAACATCCGCATCGCGCCTACGCTTCCCTCCGCACAGGAACTGGCTTTGGCCGCGGAGATTTTTGTGCTGAGTGTGAAATTAGTGAGCGTAGAGAAATTGCTGGGTGAGATTTGAGCTGACCGGACCCTTGGGAGGTAACAATGACAAAAGAGAAAGTGAAAATGAGTACGGGTAGAAAGGTACTGATTGGCCTGATCGTGGTTTTTGTTGTTTTGGCTCTTGCTGTATATGTGGGTGGAATCTTCTTTTTTAAGACACATTTTCTTCCTGGTTCCAAGATTAACGGTGTCGACTGTTCTTTCAAGACTGAAAAGCAGACGCAGGAATATATGAGAGAAGAGGTGTCTGTCTATACGCTGGCGATTAACGAGAGAGATGAGGGCAGAGAGAAGCTAGAGGCTGAGGAGATCGGACTGACCTATGAGTCGGATGACAGTATTGGCAAGATATTGAAAAAACAGAACACCGCTGCCTGGGTCTTGTCTTTACCCAAGGGTAAATCGTACCAGCTGGATACTGGTGTCACCTATGACCAGGAGAAGCTTCAGAAAAAACTGAAATCTCTGAACTGTTTTCAGGAGGAAAATATAACTGCGCCGCAGGACGCGTCGATTCAGGAGACGGATGCTGGGTTTGAGATAGTGCCAGAGGTGCTGGGTAATCAGCTGGATGAGGAGCGGACTTATGAGGCGGTACAGAAGGCTGTGGAGAATCAAGAGCAGGAATTGAATCTGGAAGAAGCAGGCTGCTATATGGAACCGGCCGTGTATCAGGACGACAAGACGCTGAAGAAACATCAGAAACAGATGAACAAGTTGACAGATGTGGTAATTACCTATGATTTTGCAGACCGCACAGAGACGGTGGACAAGGACGTAATCAAAAATTGGCTAGTACTGGATAAGAAGGGAAATTATACCTTAGATGAGGCTAAGGTGGCAGAATATGTCAATCAGCTGGGCTACGACTATGATACCTTCGGGTGTACGAGGGAATTTGTCACAGCTCTCGGAGAGACCATTCGGGTCAAGGGCGGAGATTACGGCTGGGCGATCGACCAAGATAAAGAGACAAAGGCTCTGATAAAGGCGATTAAGTCTGGTGAGACCCAGGTGAGGGAGCCGGTCTATGCCTTCAAAGGTTGGGACCGGTCGACGAATGATATCGGAGATACCTATGTGGAGATCAGCTTGAAAGATCAGAGAATGTGGATGTATAAGGACGGACAGCTGATCGTGGATACACCGGTGGTCACAGGGAATCACAGCAAAGGCTGGGATACGCCGGCAGGGGTCTATGCGGTGGATGCGAAGAAATCTCCGGCAGTCTTGACCGGTGAGGATTATGCCAGTGATGTGACTTTTTGGCTGCCGATCAATGGCAATGTGGGGATTCATGATGCTGATTGGCGGGAAGAATTCGGCGGAGATCTCTATCTGACGGAGGGGTCCCATGGGTGTATCAACACTCCCTACGATCAGGCGGAGATCATCTATAACAATATTGAAATCGGCGCTCCCGTGGTCGTCTACTAAGGCCATATCCGGGAGAAGAAAAGATTGAGAGATCAGGAAAGGATTAGCAGCGATATGAAGATTGTAGTTTTAGCAGGGGGAACCAGTACAGAGCGAGACGTCTCCATCGTCTCAGGAACCGGAGTGTGCAAAGCACTTAGACAGAAAGGTCACCAGGCAATTTTGGTGGATGTGTTTGCCGGTTTGGAATCTGTAAAACTGGAAGCCGCGTTTGAGGGAGACTACGATGTGGAAGCAGCGGCGGAGTATATCAAAAGCTTCAATGAAAGAATCCAGGAGTTAGAAAAGCAGAGAAGGGACTTTTTTGGCCCTAATGTAGTGGCACTTTGCAAGGCGGCGGACATTGTATTTTTAGCTCTCCACGGCGAAAATGGTGAGAATGGAAAGGTGCAGGCAGCCTTCGATCTGATGAAAATCAAATATACGGGGACGGGACATACAGGTAGTGCGATGGCTATGGATAAAGGCATTACGAAGGCTCTCTTTCAGATGTATCAGGTGCCGACTCCCAAAGGTGTGACTATGACGGTCAAGAACCGCAGGAATGATCTGTCTGTGCATGGAATGGATTTCCCAGTGGTGGTGAAGACCTGCTGCGGAGGGTCCAGTATAGGAGTATATATTGTACAGGACCAGGAGGCCTATGTGAAAGCTCTGGATGAGGCATTTTCTTATGAGGAGGAAGTGGTGATCGAAGAGTATATCCAGGGAAAGGAATACACGGTGGCCGTAGTGGATGGGGAAGCCTATCCGATTGTGCTGATCGAGCCGGTGAGCGGCTTTTATGACTATAAGAATAAATATCAGGCAGGAGCGACGATCGAGACCTGTCCGGCGCCTCTAGATGAGGAAAAAACGCGGAAGATGCAGGAGTACGCAGTAAGAGGATATAAAGCGCTGGCGCTACAAGCCTATGGACGATTGGATTTCATGATGGATGAGGCGGGAAATATGTACTGTCTGGAAGCAAACACTCTGCCGGGTATGACACCTACGAGTCTGATTCCCCAGGAGGCAGCGGCATTGGGGATGGATTATCCGACCCTATGTGAGCATCTGATCGAGGTCTCTCTGAAAAAATATGAGTGAACGAGCAATGGTTCAGCCAGTGATATAAATAAAAGAGAAAGAAGTGCAGACGATGAAAAACCTGACCTTGGAAAATATAGCAAATGTTTGTAATGGAATCTACAGAGGAGACGAGAAAAGCCGCTGGACGGAGGTGACGGCGATTACCAGCGACAGTAGGCAGGCGGCTCCGGGTTGCCTGTTCGTTCCCATTGTGGGAGAGCGTGTGGACGGCCACAGTTTTATCCCCAATGTGATGGAGGCGGGAGCGCTGGCGACGCTCTCACAGAAGGAACTGCCAGAAGCGCGGTTTCCGTATATTCAGGTGGCGTCCTCCTTGCAGGCTGTAAAGGATATTGCGAAGTTTTATCTGGAACAGCTTAAAATTCCGGTGGTGGGAATCACTGGGAGTGTGGGGAAGACCAGCACGAAAGAGGTGATTGCCTCTGTCTTGAAGGAGAAGTATCATATCTTGAAGACCCAGGGGAATTTTAACAATGAGCTTGGGCTTCCGCTGACGGTATTCCGGCTGAGGGATTACCATGAGATCGCTGTTTTAGAGATGGGAATCAGTGATTTTGGGGAGATGAGCCGGCTGGCGGATATCGCTCGACCAGATACCTGTGTGATTACGAACATCGGTCAGTGTCACCTAGAGTTTTTAGGAGACAGAGATGGTGTGCTGAAGGCAAAGACGGAGGTCTTCCGTTATCTGAAAGAAGGCGGACGAGCGATTCTGAATGGAGATGACGACAAACTGGCCACGATTCGCCAAGTTCAGGGCAAAGAACCGATTTTCTTTGGGATGAATCCTGCATTTCCAGTCTATGCAGACCAGATTCAAAGCCGTGGGTTAAAAGGGATGAGCTGTCGGATACATCTGCCGGAGGCGGAGTTTGCAGTGGAGATACCGATGCCTGGCCAGCACATGGTCTATAACGCACTGGCTGCTGCGGCTGTGGGGATGGTGCATGGCTTGACTCCGGAGCAGATCAGACGTGGAATAGAGAGCTTAGAGCCTATCAGCGGACGGTTTCGCATGATCGAGACGGACCACTTTTTGATTGTGGATGACTGCTATAACGCGAATCCAGTCTCCATGAAGGCGTCTCTGGATGTCCTGAAGGATGCCCTGGGGCGAAAGGTGGCTATTCTGGGAGATATGGGGGAACTGGGAGAACAGGAGAAGGAACTGCACGCAGAGGTGGGAGACCACGCGGGAAGGTGCGGCTTGGACCTCCTGATCTGTACCGGGTCTTTGAGCAGATATATGTCAGAGGCAGCGAAAGCGGCGAACCCGAATCTGGAGGTTATCTATGAGGTGGATTCGAAAAAACTAGAAAGGAACCTGTTCAGCTATCTGAGGGACGGAGACACAATTCTGGTAAAGGCTTCGCATTTTATGCACTATGAGAGGCTCGTGCAGCGATTAGAACAGTATAAAAAGTAAGGATAATGAAGTGCCCTGGCGTCGGAGCCGGGGCGTTTTTATTGCATAGGAAACGAAGTTTCCTATGCAATAAAAACGTCCTGCTAAGATGCACACTCTGAAAAGATGCGCATATACTGTAACAGACCATTCTGAATGAGGAGTACAATTCGTCTATGTATTATGATAAATTTTTTCCCTTCTATGTGGCCTATGCGAATCCGGCTCTTTACGACGGGGAGCGTATACAGGAGAAAGAATTTCAGATGATGAAGTCTTATTATCCGCAGACAGTCCAGCAGATTCAAAAGAGAGTGGAGGAGGAGTGTGAGCGGATGGACTACGAAGGCAGTATGCTGTACGATGAGTATCCGGATAAATATATGTTGTACCATATCTGCGATCAGATTAAGAAGGATGTGACACAGGTTCAGGAGAGACACCGGGGATACCTAGATGAGCTGATTCAAGTGCTTTTGTACCAGGAGATATCCAGGAGGAGATGCCGAAGGCATCGGTGTCACAGGTATTTTTAGGGTTGTGATTTTAAAAGAAAACCATTACAATAGAACCATGAAAAAAGAAATCAAAGATTTTATTGATAAGAATATGGGAAAAGGGCTGATTCAAATGGTAATCAGCAAGAGCAGAATCAAAGACGGACCTTCCAAAGTGAAGATTCGTCCTATTCTGCTTAAGGACAAGTTTATCTACCAGGCCACAGAGACTGTTGGCCCCAAGGTGCTGCATACCAACTATGAGAGACAGGAGCTGATCGAATATATCGGGGAATTGATGGAAGAGAGATTTATGCAGCTACAGTGGGAAGGGCAGTATGAAGACGGCCTGGTTTTGGTGAGCAAAAAAGGACACCTCACCACGAAAGTGAAACGACATGCCTGCAAAAAGGAACAGGCGGCGCTGGAACACAACCGTAGAAAAAAGTATTTGCTGGCGGAAGGGACAGCGGTCCCATTCTTAGTGGACCTCGGGGTTATGACACCGCAGGGAAAAATTGTATCGACTAAATACGATAAGTTCCGTCAGATCAATCGGTTTTTGGAGTTCATCGAGGACATTCTGCCTAGACTTGACCGGGGCAGAGAGCTTACGATTTTAGACTTTGGCTGTGGTAAATCTTATCTAACATTTGCGATGTATTACTATCTCCGACAGCTGCGACATTTCGATGTGAGAATCATCGGCCTGGATTTAAAGGAGGATGTGATTCAGCACTGCAATGAGCTGGCCCAAAGCTATGGGTATGAGAAACTGAAGTTCTATACGGGAGATATTGCCTCCTACGAGGGAGTCAGACAAGTGGACATGGTGGTGACGCTTCATGCTTGCGACACGGCCACGGACTATGCTCTGGCCAAGGCTGTGTACTGGGGGGCTAAGGTGATACTGTCAGTGCCGTGTTGCCAGCATGAGTTAAATGGGCAGATCAGAAATGAGATGCTCTCGCCGGTTCTCTCCTACGGGATTTTGAAAGAGAGGATGGCGGCTTTGATTACCGATGGGCTTCGGGCTCAGCTCTTAGAAGGTGTTGGCTATGAGACTCAGATTTTGGAATTTGTGGATATGGAACATACACCGAAAAATCTGCTGATTCGAGGAGTCTATACCGGAAAGAAGAAAAACCTTGAAAAAACCAGAAGGTGTATAGAGGAACTCCATCTGAATCCGACTCTTGCGAGACTTTTAGAAGAGCAGGAGGTGGATGATCAGTGAAGAGGTTTCTAAAGCGTGCGGGTATTTTGCTAGGGGTTTTTATCTTGGGAGTGATTGGTACTTCGCTTCTGATGAACAATAAAATGACGGACAACCGTTCGGAGATGAACAATCCGGTTTTGCCGGAAGTGATGATTTCGGTGGATGATGTTTTGACGAATCGGATGTGCGGATATTATCAGAAAATGCAGGGAGATTTTATGCGGGACAGCATCACGCCGTTGGACGCTTCCAAGAAACTGACTGTTGTCGTAAATCCTTATGAGACAAGGGTTGAGAGCTTGTCCTATGAAGTCCGCACGACAGATGGCAGCAAGGTGATCGAGAATAAGAAACTGAGTAGTCTTGCTAAGGAGGAAGGATATCTGTGGGCGGATATTGAGCTGGAAAAAGATTTGAGGATGACTCAGGAATATTCCTTGCAGATTACCTTGGAGACAGAAGAAGGACCTGTGTATTTCTACACGAGAATTGTGCAAAGATCAGGGCTTAACACGAAAGAATACGTGGCATTTGTGGAAAATTTTGCTAAAAAATGTCTGGATAAAGGGTTTTCCGATGATTTAGGGAACTATTTGGAGACAGACAGCAGTTCCAGCGGGGAGAATTTCTACCAGGTGGATATCCACTCTTCCGCAGACCTGGTCACTTGGGGGGATTTAAGTCCGGAGATTTACCAGGAAGGAATTCCCACCATTAAGGATATTAACGAGACGACGGGAAGCATTTCCATGGAGTATCTCATCAGTGCAAAAGATGCGCAAGGGTACCAGGAGCTTTACTTTGTGAAGGAGTTTTATCGCTTACGCTATACGGAGGAGAGAATACGTCTGCTGGACTTTGAGAGGACAGCGGAGCAGATATTCAGTGGGAGTCATATACAGGTGTCGGACACAGGACTTATGTTGGGTGTGACGGACAGGAAGGTGTCTTATGTCAGTGATAAGACTGGAAAATCTGTGGCGTTCGTACAACAGGGTGATCTCTGGGAATATCAAATTGAGTCCAACAAAATAGAACGTATTTTTTCCTTCCGCAGAGGAATTTCGGAGAGCGATTTTCGTGACAGCCGTTCTGACCACAATATAAAAATTTTGCGGGTGAGCAAGTCAGGAAATGTGGATTTTATTCTCTATGGCTATATGAACCGGGGAGTTCATGAGGGCTGTATGGGAATCAGCGTGTGTCATTACAACAGCGATCAGAATATGGTGACGGAGAAAGCGTTTATCCCTAGCACGGAGTCCTATGATTTTCTGGAACAGGGATTGGACAAACTGTGTTATATGAATAAGAACAATCAGCTCTTTATGCTGTCTGGTGGAAATCTTTATCAGGTGGACCTGGCAGAATGTTCCTACGAGATTTTACAGGAGAGCATACAAGAAGACTGTTTTGCAGCGTCTGAGACTGGGGCTTGCGCTGCTTGGGCAGAGGAGATGAGCCTGTATGACTCGAAGACCGTGGTCGAGATGGACTTTGATGAGCAGAAGTCTCGGACGATCAAGGCCGAAAAAGGACAGAGAATCCGTGTGCTGGGATTTATGAATGAGGATTTGATTTATGGACTGGCATCGGAGGGAAATCTGAATCCTGATCAGAATGGGAACAGGACATTTGCCATGGACAGCATTCGCATAGAAGGATTTGACGGCACGGTGAAAAAAGAGTATCAGGAGTCGGGAGAGTATCTGACGAATGTAGACATAAGCCCCACTTTGATGACTCTGGAAATCTCAAGGAAGTCCGGGAACAGCTATCAGCCGGTCCGCAAGGACAATGTGATGAACAATAAAAAAGTGTCCGCCAAGAAAGTGGAAGTAGAACTGCTCACCAGCAGCAGGCAGGGAATTCAGATTCGTCTCGCTTTTGAAGAGCCCATCAATAACAAGGACCCTCTGGTAGTCTATTCCAAGATGGAGATGGGAGAAGAAAATCAGATTGATCTAGAGCCGACGAGACCGCGCAGCGAAGTTTACTATGTATATGCGAGGGGAAGCTTGATGGGAAGTTATCTGGAGCCTGCCCGGGCGATTCAGGCCGCGGACGAGAACAGTGGAGTCGTCTTGAATCGGGCACAGCAGTACGTATGGGAGCGCGGAAATAAGAAGACAAAGATTCAGCTGAATCTCGCAGATGTCCCGGATGCTTTTCAACGAGGGATACTGGACCAGGATGAACTGCAAGAGAATCTAGGCGAGAAAGGACAAGTGATGGACCTGTCCGGTTGTAGCTTGGACAGCGTACTGTACGAAGTCAGTGCCCAAAGGCCGATTGTGGCAAGGACTGGAGAGGACACCAGTGTGGTGATTGTAGGATACGACCAATATAATACTTATCTCTACGACCCAGTAACGAAGGAGATGAAGCCATATGGAATAAATGACAGTACGGAGCTTTTTGCGAAAGAAGGAAATGTCTTCTTTAGTTATGTGGAAAATATAAAAGAATGAGAAATGCTGGGAAGTTCTATTAGAGACAGCTTTGGAACCAGGCAGCGGAACTGCTGCGAAATATTTGAAAAAATATAGGTTTTTCTAGTTATTTTGAATATTGAACTTCCCAGTATTTTTTTATATAATGAAATAAATGTGTAATAGAAATGTAAAGATTGTTATGGGGAGAATTCAATGAAGGTGACGAAGAGAAATGGGAAAACAGTGAAATGCAGAGTTTTCAGCTGGTTCTTGGTATTGACTTTGCTGATGACTTCTGTGGCCCCGGTAGGAGCGACATCCTTTGAAGGGGAGAATGAAACTCTGAATTCTGAGACGGATAATTCTGAGACTGAGATACAGACAGGGAATGAATTGGTCGATGAGTCTGAAACGGCTGACGAGGATGAGATGGCAGTCCGCTATACGTTGTCGTTCTATGACATGGAAGGTTCACAGAAATATTTAGACCTTGAGTTGGAAGCGGAAGAAGGCGAGAGAGTGCAGCTGCCTGAAGTGCCGGTGGAAGAGGGGCAGACCGCTCTTGGCTGGAGCAGCTATATCAAAGATACTGAGGCCGAGTATGAGGCGGGCGAGGAGATTGAAGTCACAAAGAATATGGACTTGTATGCGGTCTGTGAGCAGTCTTCGACAGTGAAGCCAGAGGAACCGGAAAAACCTGAGGAGCCTGAGACAAAAGAAGTGACTGTACAATTTTTTGACCAGGATGGAAAAGATATTTATCCGGAATTTGAGACCACAGTGGAGGAGGGAACGCAGATCACATTGCCAACTCCGGACGCGAAGAGCAATATGCGGGCGATGGGATGGTCTTCTTCTAAGAATGCCAAATCCGCGAAATATAGGGCAGGCTCGGAACTGACGGTCACAGAAGACATGGTGCTCTATTCAGTACATCAGAAATTGTATACAATTACTTTCCTGACGAATACGGGAAAGACCACGGCGAGATTGAAAAAGCTGAAAATTCAGGGAGTCTGGCAGGAAAAGATCAAACTGCCGAATCTGCCTGTGTACAGCGGTTATACTTCGGATGGATGGACGAATAAGAAGTACAGCAAGAAGGTGACGAATAAGGAAGGGAGTACCTATACGGTTTGTGGAACTCGAACACTCTATCAGGTAAATCATAAGACAAAAACGTATAGTGTAAAATTTTATAATAATGATGGCAGCACCAGTTCAAGTCTGAACAAACTGGCAAAGAAGATCCAGGAGGGAAAAACGATTGTGTTGCCTTCGTTGCCAGCCAAAAGCGGCTATGAGAGACTTGGATGGACTACGAAGAAAAAGGGAACGAAAGCAGTCTATGAGTCAGGAGATCACCTGAAGGTTAGCAAGGATACGAAACTGTACGCGGTGTACCGTAAGATTACCTATTGCACGATTCAGTTTTATAACTCGACAGGGGCGAAAACGTATTCGACTTTGAAAGAGAAAGTCAAAAAAGGGACTTATATCACGCTTCCGGATTTGCCGGCTGTGGTCGGATACCGTGCAGTGGGGTGGACGAAATACAAAGGTGGAAAAGGGTCCGTGCTGGATGAGAAACAGCGTATTTATGTAAGTGGTAATATGAAATTATACAGTTATTATAAGAAATCCGGCTCCACACTGCGTTTTTATACTTATAATGGAAGTTCTGAGTATACCAGCATACGAATGGAGAATGCAGGAAAGAGCGCGGTGATGCCCACAGCTTTCAGTCCCCAAGGCTATACGTTCCTCGGATGGTCCACGAAGAAAAACCAGACAGGCAATCCAGAATATGAGATGGGCCAGAAGTACACAAATTTGAAGAGCTCCATGAAATTGTATGCGGTCTGCAAAAAAAAGAGTCAGATTGAGAGTGAGAATGCGAAGATGTCCGTGGAAGTCAGCGAGAAGTACGATCAGGTGATCTTTCTGGGAGATTCCCGCACTTATGGAACCCAGCTAGCTCTGGAGAATACCTACGGTGGAGTTCCTGAAAATGTGACGTTTTTGTGTAAATCCGGGATCGGACTTCCATGGTTTGAGGAAAATTATAAGTCTGGGGAAAACTTTTATAAGACTATTTCTGAAATGCATGGAAAAAAAGCGGTGATCTGGAATTTCGGAATCAATAATCTGATTGATGGTTTGGACGATGTGGGGCAGCGAGTCGCGGAGTATACGTCGGTTATGACTTCTGTGGCAAAGGAGCTTAAGGCGCAGGGTTGCGATATGTACTTTATGAGCATCAACCCTACCAATGACAAAGAAGCGGCGAGTCCGAACTATGGTACGGCTTGGTCACCCAGATCTCCGTATTCGGTGAGGCTGTTTAACTGGAAGCTTAGGGAAAATATTTCGAATTATTATTCTTATATCGATACATATACTTACCTAATCAATACTGGCTTCATTACTTATGACGGTCTTCATTATGGAGATTCCACATATCTGAAGATCTATAATAAGGCGATTGAGACGATAGACAGGTAACTGGGGAGCGAGACTGAAATTTCGGCCGGTAGTGACTATATGAAATTTCACAGAGGATATCTTGTCATAATTATGCAAATGGGATATACTGTAAAGGTGAAACTGTTTGAATGACAGTTTCACCTTTGTTATTTATTATGTGAGAGGAAAGACTTTGTTATCTAATGCGTGAAAGCCCTTTCCTATCACATAAACGCTCCACTAAAGATGCGCACTTACACGAGAGATAGGATGCCGTAGGAGACTGTGTTCGGCACGCAAAGTGAGCTGCGCCCTTCAAAATTGAAGAGATGGAGGAGCTGAAGTGGGTTTCCCCACTTTGTTCTTTTGGGATTATAATAAGCTGCGGATAAAGGAGAAGGCTGGTATGAAATTGACAACTGTAAAAGAGATTTATCGGAATAAGGAAACATTTTTGGATAAGGAAATCACAGTCGGAGGTTGGGTGCGAAGCGTCAGAGATTCCAAGACCTTTGGATTTATTGTACTTCACGATGGTACGTTTTTTGAGACACTGCAGATTGTGTACCACGATCAGATGGAGAATTTCGCAGAGATTTCGAAGCTGAATGTGGGGGCGGCAATTGTGGTCAAGGGAACTCTGGTGGCTACTCCCCAGGCGAAACAGCCGTTTGAGATTCAGGCGACAGAGATCGAGGTGGAAGGCATGTCTGCTCCGGACTACCCGCTTCAGAAGAAGCGCCACAGCCTGGAATACTTAAGAACAATCACTCATTTGAGACCCAGGACTAACACATTTCAGGCAGTATTTCGTGTCAGATCACTGACTGCCTACGCGATTCATCGCTTTTTTCAGGAGAGAGGTTTTGTCTATGTGAACACTCCGCTGATTACAGGAAGTGATTGTGAGGGAGCAGGGGAGATGTTTCGCGTGACTACCTTGGACCCGGTGAATCCTCCGCTGAAGGAAGACAGGACTGTGGATTATGGGCAGGACTTCTTTGGAAAAGAGACGAATCTGACCGTAAGCGGACAGTTAAACGGTGAGACCTACGCCCAGGCTTTTCGGAATATTTATACGTTTGGACCTACTTTCCGTGCAGAAAACTCCAATACGACCCGCCATGCGGCAGAGTTTTGGATGATTGAGCCGGAATGTGCGTTCGCAGATTTACAGGATAACATGGACCTGGCGGAAGCGATGCTGAAATATGTGATCTCTTACGTGCTGGAAAATGCTCCAGAGGAGATGAATTTCTTCAATTCGTTCATTGATAAGGGGCTTCTTGACCGGCTGAACCATGTGCTGAACTCTGAATTTGGCCATGTGACTTACACGGAGGCGGTAGAGATCTTGGAGAAAAACAACGATAAGTTTGACTTCAAAGTTTATTGGGGCTGTGATCTGCAGACGGAACATGAGAGATATCTGACAGAGCAGGTGTTCAAAAAGCCGGTGTTTGTAACAGATTATCCAAAGGAAATCAAGGCGTTTTATATGAAGCTGAATGAGGATGGCAAGACGGTGGCGGCTATGGACTGTCTCGTACCGGGAATCGGAGAGATCATCGGCGGAAGCCAAAGAGAGGATGATTACGATAAGCTGAAAAAACGCATGGACGAGCTGGGGCTGAAACCGGAAGATTATGATTTTTATATGGATCTGCGCAAGTATGGTTCTACCCGTCATTCAGGCTATGGGCTGGGATTTGAGCGCTGCGTGATGTATCTCACGGGAATGTCTAACATTCGTGATGTGATTCCGTTCCCGAGAACGGTGAAAAACTGTGACTTATAAAAGTGACTGGAATTGATGGTTGATAGGAAAGGAGGCTGCCATGCGTTTTATACATCTGGCTGATGTACATTTGGGGGCCAAGCCGGATCAGCGATATCCTTGGAGTACAGGGAGAGACCAGGAGATCTGGGAGACCTTTCGCCAGGTGATTGAGCAGGCGGGCAGGCGGCAGGCAGATCTTCTTCTGATTGCCGGGGACTTGTTTCATGGGCAGCCTCTTTTGCGGGAGCTTAAAGAAGTGAATTATTTGTTTTCCACGATACAGGATACAGAGGTAGTCCTGATCGCGGGAAACCATGATTATCTGAGAAAAAATTCTGCTTATTGTGATTTTGTATGGAACAAAAATGTCCACTTTTTGAAGAAGACATCCATGCAGAGAGTGGAGCTCTCCCGGATTCATACGTATGTCTATGGATTTAGCTATGACTGCCAGCAGATCACGGAGGAGAGGTATGCGAAAGCCATTCCAGGCCAGGAGGAAGGGTTTCATATTCTGCTGGCTCATGGCGGAGACGGGCAGCATATACCAATCCAGTATGGAGCTTTGGCTCAGGCAGGCTTTTCCTATGTGGCACTGGGGCATATTCATCAGCCGCAGATTCTTAGCAGAACACAGAAAACGGCTATGGCATATTCTGGAAGTCTGGAACCGATAGAGAAGCATGAGGAAGGAAAGCATGGTTATATCTGGGGAGAATGGAAAGATCAGAGTTTGAAGCTGGAACTGGTGGCAGCAGCCAGGAGGGCTTATGAGACATTGACGTTTCCAATCCAGCCGAATATGGGGCAGTATGAAATTGAAAATGGATTGCAGGAGCTGATTGAAAAGTCAGGAGAGGAAAACATGTACCATCTTTCCTTGGAGGGAGAGAAGGAGCTGGGGCAGAGGATAGATAAGAAACGGCTCTACGCACTGGGGCGTGTCGTAGATGTGTGGGACCGGACACATGCAGCCTATGATCTACAGGAGCTTAGAAGACGCTATGAAGGCACTTTGATTGGAGAATATATTCGGCATTTTCAGGGCCATCCCCTGAGTGCGACGGAACAAAAGGCGCTGGACTATGGACTTCAGGCGTTGTTGGAGACGAAAGAATGAGGATTGAGAGGGCAAAAGTAGATAATTTTGGAAAATTAAATCAGAGGGAATTTCGGTTTGGGCCGGGAATCAATGTGATTTATGGAGAAAATGAAGGGGGGAAATCCACCCTTCATGCTTTTTTTAGAGGGATGTTTTATGGTTTGCCCAGAATGCGGGGAAGGGCAGCCAGGAATGATGCTTACAGCAGATATGAACCTTGGGAAAATCCTGGACAGTACGGCGGCAGGCTGTGGTTAGAATGTGGTGGGAAGACTTTCCGATTAAACAGGGATTTTCGAAAGGACAAGACGGCAGCAGAACTTGTCTGTGAGACAGACGGGGAGCTGCTGTGTGTGGAAGATGGGGATTTGAGTGTGCTTCTGGGAGGTGCCTCGGAGGTCCTCTATGATAATACCGTGTCGGTGGGACAGCTCAGAGGAATCACAGACCAGAATTTGGCGCAGGAGCTGCGAAATTTTATGGCGGGCTATGAGAACGGCCAGGATGCAGGGCTGAACTTGGACAGAGCGAGAGAGAAGCTTCGCAGACAGAGAAGAGAAGTGTTGAGCGGGATAGAAGAAGAGAGACAGAGGCGGGAAGAGGGGCTGAAAAGGCAGGAAGAAAAAATCAGAGAACATCAGCTTCGGATGGAGCAGTTGGAGATGGAATGGAAAAGCCAGAAAAAAGCTTTCTCTGATGCTCGGAATCTCAGCAAACCGGAAAAGACAACAGTAGGGGCTAAAAAAGCCAGAAGTATGGCGGCGGTTCTGGCGGTCTGGATGCTCCTGTTCATCCTGGGAATATGGCAGGGTGTTCCTTTTGGGGGGCTGCTTTTGTGGACCGTGATGGGAGCCGGACTGCTGGCGGCTTTCTTTTGGGTGCGCAGACGGGAAGAGAAGCTCCGAGAGTCTGAGCTTCAGATACAGTCGGAACAGGAGCTTAGGCGGCAGAAAATCCAGTGGAAGGCGGAGGAACTCTGGGAGCGGATGCAGGAGGAGCAGAAGCTGTTGGAAAATTTACGGACAGAGTACGAGCAGAGCAGGCGGGAGGCAGCAGCTGTATCCCCTGAGCAGGTGGAAGCAGACGCTTTGGAGCTGGCGGAGCAGACGTTGGTTCGTCTGGGAGACCAGATGCAGGGGAAAATCAGCCGGAGGCTGCAGGAGAGAATCTCTGAGATTTTCAGCGAGCTGACAGATGGAAAATACAGGCGTGTATCCTTGGATGAAACGATGAAGCTGGGTGTGCATACAGAAGAGAGATATGTGCCGGCAGACAGGCTCAGCAGGGGAACTCTGGAACAGATTTATTTTTCTCTGAGAATGGCTGCCAATGAGGTACTGTGTGCGGAGGAACCTCTTCCGCTGATTCTGGATGAAGTTTTTGCAATGTATGATGACAGACGCTTGGCAAGCTGTCTGCGCTGGCTGGCAGACTGCGGACGGCAGGTTTTGATCTGTACCTGTCAGGACAGGGAGGAAAGACTGCTGAAAAGACTTGGGATACCTTATCAGAAAGTGAAGCTTGTTGGTTCGTCGAAAGAAAGTCTAGGGAACTTATGAAAGATAAGCCTTCAAACCGGATTATAAAACGGTTTGAAGGCTTATGTAGTTTACGTTAGAGGTGGTCGCCGCAGGCGGCTGTGCTCGGAGCGTAAAGCGAGTTGCCTCCTATGCAAACTGGCTGTAGTACAGTTCTGCGTAAGCGCCTTTTTTTGCCAGCAGTGTCTCGTGGTTGCCCTGTTCTATGATATTGCCGTTTTGCATGAACAGGATTAAATCAGCGTCTCTGATCGTCGACAGTCTGTGGGCGATTACGAAGCTTGTTCTGTCTTTCATGAGAGCCTTCATAGCTTGGCAGATCTCGATTTCCGTTCGGGTGTCGACACTAGAAGTCGCTTCGTCTAAGATAATGACAGCAGGGTTACAAAGAAATACTCTAGCTATGGTCAATAGCTGCCGCTGACCGGTGGAAATGTTTTCTGTGTCATTGCTCAGAACTGTGTCGTACCCATGTGGCATGGTACGGATGAAAAAGTCTGCTCTGGCTGCTTTAGCGGCTGCGATGATTTCCTTGCGGGAAGCGCCGGGCTTACTGTAGGAAATATTTTCTGCAATCGTGCCGTCAAACAGCCAAGTATCTTGGAGAACCATTCCAAAATTCCTTCTCAAATTGGAACGGGTCATTTCGGTTGTATCCGTTCCATCCAAAAAAATCTTACCACCGTTTCGCTCATAGAACCTCATGAGAAGGTTGACAAGCGTCGTTTTTCCAGCGCCTGTACTTCCGACGATTGCGATTTTTTGTCCAGGTTTTGCAGAAAAATTGATTCTATGCATGAAAATATGGTCCGGAGTATAGCCGAAACGGACGTTCTGAAATTCTACCATTCCCTTTGCAGTGTCTATGGTGGTAGGAAGAGAAGGCTCTGCCGAGAGTTCTTCTTCGTCTAGAAGATCATAAATACGTTCCAGAGAAGCTAGAGCAGACTGCATACTATTGACCATATAGGCGACTTCTGTCAATGGTTCGGAGGCCTGATTGACATACTGGAAAAAAGCCTGAAAAACGCCCACGGTCATCGTGCCGTTCAGTAACATTCTGCCAGCTGAAACCGCGATCAGAATCTGACCAAAACGGTTGATCAGACGAATTGCCGGGTTGACTGCATTTATCATAAAGTCTGTCTTTTTTGTGGCTTTTGCCAATTCTTCTGTGGCTCTGTGCATTTTTTCAGAGCTGCTTTCTTCCTGGTTAAATGCCTTTATAACCACCCGGCCGCTGTATGCTTCCTCAACTAAGGTGGTAACATTGCTTACGCATTGCTGCCGTTTCATTGCATACTTTAAAGTTTTCGCAGAGACTAATTTTGTGGCTGCCAAAGCGATGCAAGTAAATACTAAAAAGATAAGTGTCAGCAGAATACTAAGACGAAACATCATGAACAGTGAGCCGACGACCATTCCGACGGCAGTAAACAGTTTTAACATTCCTGTCTGCAGCGCTTCCGCCATCTTGTCCAGGTCGTTGACTGTATGGCTTAGGATGGTCCCCGTTTTTGTCCGGTCAAAATAGGAGAGCGGAAGTCTGTTTAGTTTCTGGCTAATTTCTGTTCGCAGCCTCAGGCTGAGTGTCTCGGCGAAACTGGACATCAGGAAGGATTGAAGTGCGTAAAAAAACGCTGCTGCTAGGTAGATCAGCAATAAGATAAAGATATCTTGTCCGCCCTCTGTCCAGGAAATGGAAAATGTGCTGCCATGGGTGAAGGCTTCTTTGATTCGGTTCCAGAGCAGGTCCACAATATGAGCGCTGTATAAAGGGGCGACGATGGACAAAAAGGTATAAAATATCACAGATACAAATACCACTGCCAGGCGTCTTTGCTGATTACTGATAAATTGCCACAGCCTTTTAAGAGTTTTCCAGGCGTGGTCCGGCGTTTCAAAATCCATATCGTCTGTGAGCAGGCTGGTGTCGTTGGTGTTTTCACTCATGGACGGTGTCTCCTTTCATTTGGGATTTTGCGATGTCCTGATAGACAGAACAGGTTTTCATCAGAAAGTCGTGAGTTCCGATGCCGACGATTTGCCCTTCTTCCAAAACGATGATTTGTTCTGCGTTCATAATGGTACTGATTCTCTGGGCAATAATCAGAACGGCAGCCTCTTTTATTTCACTGACAAGGGCTTTTCGAAGCGCAGCGTCTGTCTTAAAATCCAAGGCAGAAAAGCTGTCGTCGAAGATATATAATCCGGCCTTTTGCATTAAGGCACGGGCTATGGAAAGACGCTGCTTTTGACCTCCTGAGAAATTTGTACCTCCTTGTGATACAGGGGTGTGAAGGCCATCTGGCAGATCATTTACAAAGTCAGACTGTGAGATGGATAGGGCATGACGCATTTCCTGTTCTGTCGCGTGAGGATTTCCATATCTAAGATTATCTGCAATCGTACCGGAGAACAGCCACGCTTTTTGTGGTACATAAGAGATGTGTTTCCTCAGTTCTCTCTGTGTGAGTTCCCGGATGTCCTTGCCGTCTAGTAAGATGGAGCCGGAGGAGACATCGTGGAAGCGGAGCATCAATTTGGCAATTGTGGATTTTCCACTTCCGGTACTGCCGATGATTGCGGTTGTCTGCCCTTTTCGGCAACTAAAAGTTAGATTGCTTAAGGTATTCTCACTGGTATCGGCGAAGCGAAAACTTGCGTTTTGAAAGCGTATAATGTCAGAAGCCTGAGAGTCGTTCTTATCTAAGGAAGAGAAACCGTCTTTGATTTCTGGGGCAAGGTGTAGAACATCAGAGATTCTTTGGACACAGATCATAGCTCTTGGAATTAAAATGATGACCATTTGGGCCATGACGATGTAAAAGAGAATCATGATAGCATACTGGGTCAGCGCGGTGATATCACCGATTTCCATGTAACCGGAGCCGATTCGATTTCCGCCTAACCAGAGAATACATACGATACACAGGTTGATTGCCAACAAAGCGATGCTTTCTAATCCGGCGAACAGACGATTGGCCTGGATTGCTGATTTGGCGTAATCCTCGAAAGATTTGCGCATGCGTTTTTCTTCGTAGTTTTCTTTGTTGAACGCGCGGATGACACGGACTCCTGTGACATTTTCACGTAGAACTACGTTCATCCGGTCAAGGAATTTTTGAAGTCTGTCAAAAATCAGGGAAGCCTTCTGTGTGACGAAGACGGCCAAAAGTATGATAAAAATAGTTGCGCCGATCATTAGAAACCCCATCTTGGAATCAATGGAAAAGGCCATGACGATTCCTATAATACAGACTGCCGGAACAGGCAATACCATTTGGATAAACCAGACAATACCTTGTTGAATGATATTTACATCATTTAAAGTGCGGGTAATCATGGAGCCAGTGCCAAACTGTTCAAAATCAGAGGCGGAAAATTTGAGCGATTGGTCGTAGATGGAATTTCTCATATCACGTCCTATTTTGGAGGAGAGATCTGCGCTGAGATAACTGCCCAGCAGACCGCCCAAACTGGCAATGAGCGTTATGGCCAACATGAGAGCTCCACCGCGGATTAGATAGTCCATATTTCTGCCGCTGACTCCGGCGTTTATCATATCTGCTGTGATGGTGGGGATGAGCAGTCCCCCTGCGACATCTAAGACCATGACGAGTACTGTGAAAAAGCACAGTCGTTTATATGGTTTCATAAAACGTAGGATTGTTTTCACTGCGTTGTTCCTCCTGTTAAAAGTTGTCGGCATTGCCGGACTTTAGATCTCACGTAGTTTTGTTTTTAAATTTTCAATATAAATTTTGGACAGGCGCAAAAGTTCTTTTTGTTCTTCCAAACGCAGAGATGTGAATGCAGCGTTTTCTTTTTGGACAACTGGAATAATATGTTTTTCTGTGAACTGTCTTCCAGACTCTGTCAAAAAAATGTGCTTGTCCCGTCCCCGTCCCTGTTTCAAATAGATGTAGCCGTCTTTTTCCAGTTTTCGAATGGAAGAATTGACAGTCTGCTTATTTGCAAAAATTTCGTAGCAGATATCTTTTTGCAGGCATCCGTCTCCGAGAGTGTAGAGAATATAAAAGATAGAAAATGCGCTGTCGGAAATTCCCATTTTTAGAGCGACATCATGATACAAATCATTGAGTTCTTTCTCTAATCTATTGAATTCTCTTAGAAAATCGTTGGTTTTTGTAGACATAGTTGAACCTCCTTAGTATGAAATCGTACTTATGTATCGGTATTATAGTATGAAATCGTACTTGAGTCAAGTATGATTTCATACTTATTGCAAAATAAAGTGAGTAAGTTCACTTCAACTCTCCCATCTCATTAATCTTTGAGGGGCACAGCTCAGTTTGCGCGCCGCTACAACGCTGCTTTGCGGTAAAATTTCTCCTTTTACATAAAAAAAGAACCACAACATAAAATGCTATGGTTCTTCCCTTTTACACAAACGCTCCACCAAGGGAGAAATGCTGCAGTGAAGCACAAAAAGGTTTGGCTGTACCGATTTTACACGGGCTGTCCGTGTTCTTTTTTATAATTGTTGACACAACGGGTGATACGGTCCACTGGGTTTAACAGACGGCTAATAGACAGATCGTGGTTTAGAGTGTCAATCAGCAGAGCAATGTACTTGCTCATGTCACAGCTTACATAGTATGGACGGCTCAGCAGTTCCGGAGACTGATAGGCCAGATTAGTGGTCAGTACCCTGTCGATCAGGCCCTTTTCGTATGCGGTGTCAAATTTTTCCAGTCCTTCCGTGAAAAGTCCAAAGGTGGAGCAGAGGAAGATTTTTCTCACCTGACGGGACTTCAGCAATTCTGCGACTTCCAGCATGGTATCTCCTGAGGAAATCATGTCGTCAATGATGATGACATCTTTTCCGGCTACTTTCGGACCTAGAAATTCATGAGCGACTACCGGGTGCAAACCGCTGACTTTTTTAGAGTAATCGCGGCGGCGATAGAACATTCCCATATCCACCTTCAGGACATTTGCCAGGTAGATTGCACGGTTCATACTGCCCTCGTCAGGACTGATAATCATAAAATTCTCATTGTCTATGCGCAGATCATCCTCACACTTTAAAAGTGCTTTGATGAATTGGTAGGAAGAAGGAACAGTCTCGAATCCGTGCAGTGGAGTAGAATTTTGGACTCTAGCATCATGGGCGTCAAAGGTCAGAATATTCTCAACTCCCATGTTGACCAATTCCTGAAGTGCATTAGCACAGTCCAAAGATTCGCGGTTTTTGCGGATGCTTTGACGACTCTCATAGAGGTACGGCATGATTACGTTGATTCTGCGCGCTTTTCCGCCGATGGCAGCGATCACGCGTTTTAAGTCCTGAAAATGATCGTCCGGAGACATCAGATTTGTGTATTTGGCGATTCGGTAGGTCATACTGTAATTGCAGACGTCTACCATAATATAGATGTCGTCGCCGCGGACAGATTCATTGATGACTCCTTTTGCCTCGCCGGAACCAAAGCGGGGGGTATTTACGTCGATCAAATAAGAGTCTCTGCGGTATCCTTCAAAAGCCAGAGAGGAATCTTCTTCCTCCCTGCGCTCGGAACGCCATTTTACCAACCAATCATTTACATGGGCGCCCAGGGATGCACAGCTTTCCAGTGGGATCAGCCCCAGTCTTCCAGCCGGAATAGTATCCAGGTTTTTTAAGTTACTTGGACTCATGTTTGTTTCCTCCTAGAAATAATTTTTGAATTCTTATATCTTTGCCAATGAGTTTTATCATGTCAAAGTTACTTGCGATTCTGGAGAAGGTCCGCTCAGAATAGGTATCTGAGAAATTTTCCAAAGTGAGATTTGTGGAAATAATGGTGGATTTTTTGTGCATAAGCCGCTCGTTGATGCACAAAAAAAGTTGGGATGACACAAACGTGTTGGTCATCTCAGTCCCCAGATCGTCGATAATCAGCAGGTCACAGTTGAAAATATAGTTGTCGATTTCTTCCGCTGATATATTTTTGGTGAAAGTCTTCTGTGCAAACAGGTCAAATAAATCAAAAGAAGAAAAATAAAAAACGCTGTGAGCACTGTCCAACAACTCTTTTGCAATACAGTGAGATAAAAAGGTTTTTCCGACCCCAGTGTCTCCATATAAAAACAGATTTTGAAATTCTGTATCAAACTGGGCGATAAAATACTTTGCTTTAGAAAAAGCAGCTTGAGCGGTTTCTTTCGCACTCAGCCCAGTCGCGTCATTTTTTATTTTATCAGAATAATAGTCGAAAGAAAAGTGGTCAAAGTTCTCTTTTTCCAAAATTTCTTGAAGATTAGACTGTCCGTACAAAAGGTCGATGACGGCTTTTTTGAAGCAACTGCATTTTTCATGCCCAATATAACCGGTATCTTGGCACAGATTACACTGATAGCGAGGCAACAGGTAATCGGGGGGAAAACCATATTGCTCTAGGAGTCTTTGGCGCTCCTGGGCTAAAAGTTGAATCCTGGATTTTAGATTAAAGGTGCTGGGTTCCCCCATGAGCAGCTCTCTGGCTTTTTGGACGCTGAGAGCTGCGATCTCATTGTCAATTTCTCGAAAACGGGGAGAAGTGCGGTAGACTTCTGCCTGACGATCTTCCTGTTCGTGCCGGCTCTTAGTCTGCCTGCGCTGGTATTCCCGCATGATGGTCTCATATTCAATATTTCTCAGCATGCTGTGTTCCTTTTCTATTGGTTCAGCAGTTTTTTCTCATATTCTGCAAAGTCGTAATCTCTTTGATGAAAATTGTTAAAACGATTATTGGAAGTATTTTTGGGTGTTGATTCCGCCTTTGAAGCTTTTTGGCGGGTTCTGTGGGCACTGTCTAAGGCCTCAATGTCTTTTTTGTGTTTTACGCCTCGTTTGCGCCAGTCCTGTAGGATTTTGTCTGTGTACTGCATGCTGGGCTGCCCGGTCTGAAGCACGGTTCTCGTACAGGCTTCCACGACGATATCTAGGGAAAAACCATACTCCTGGAGCCAGGTATTCATCATGGTGATTTCTAGATTGACAGGATTCCGATTCTTGATACCGAGCGCTTTTAAGACTGTAAAATAATCCTTATTGTAGGCACTGGTGGACTGTTTGGCCATGGTGACGGTGGTAATTCCATCTTCCCTCCATCCCAGAGCGACTTTCTCGATGTAACGGATACTGCGGCTGCCTTTGGAGACACAGTACTCGATAAGATATTCGATAAGTTCTGCTGACATTTCCAACTGGTCATAGAAATACATCAAAGTATTGGTATCTGTGGCTGTCAAGGTTCTGCCCAGGTATTGCTCTGCGATATACAGGAGCTGGACAACATCTTCATTTTCTTTTAACTCTTTCAGTCTGTCCGCTGTGAGTGTAACTTTCTGAGGAGCTTTTTGTACATTGGGGACTACCTCAGGTTTTACGGAATCTACAGGTGAAGCCTCCAAGGAGGCAGTGGCCTCCCCAGGAAAATCCAAAAAATAGATATCCGAAATCTCGCCAGATGCGTTGGAGGTTAATGAGAGAAGGCCGGATTTTTCCCAGTATTTTAAAGCGCGCATGACATCGCCTTCTGTACAGTTTAATCTGTCGGCAATTGAGGTAAGGCTAAGAGGCTGTGCAAGATTTTGCATGCGCAGCAAATATAGATATATTTTTACAAATTCTCCGTTCGCCTGAGGCATATACAGGTCCAGGAACTGGTTTGAGATCACAGTGACACCGGTCCAGGGAAGTTTATGTATCATAATTGGACTCATGAATTCCAACACTCTCTTTCTATTTATGTGTATTCGCATGAATTACAGCATCTATTTTGAAATTATAACATACCCGTTTCTAAATGAGAATAGGATTTTTAAGAGATTTAGTTACGGTTCACTCATTTGTGGTTTGTGAGCAGTGACACATTTCAAGGAAGGGAAAATGGCATATAATAAAGAAAGGGGGCAGAATTGAAGGGCACAAAGCTGTAGAAATTTAGAATATAAGTGTGGAAAGTGTGGATAATGTGGATAAAACGGAGAGTATTAGAGGACATGGAGGTGTAAAAGTCGAAGAAACGGGTAAAAAGGGGAAAAATCGCGGAAAAGGCTGTCGGAATATGCGAATTGATTTATACACAAAAAATCCACATGCCTAAATCACAAAAATGTGTATAAGCATGTGGATAATGTGGAAAACTATTGCCCGAGAAGGTCTTCTCCAATATTTACAACATCTCCGGCTCCCATAGTTATCAACAAATCGCCGGGGATACAATTCTCAAGAAGATAATTTTCAATTTCGTCAAAAGTTGAAAAGTAATGACAGTCTGTTCCAAGTTCCAAAATCTGTTTTTGAAGATCTCTGGAAGAGATTCCCAGATTGTCGGTCTCCCTGGCGGCATATATGTCGGCCAGCACTACATGATCTGCGAAAGTCAAAGCTCTTGCAAATTCTGGTAGCAGTGCTTTGGTTCTGGTGTATGTGTGAGGCTGAAAAACGCACCATAAGGATTTATGGGGATAATTTTTAGCAGCTGTCAAGGTAGCTTTGATCTCAGTGGGATGGTGAGCATAGTCATCTATGACGGTTACTTCTCCTACCTTACCTTTGTACTGAAAACGGCGATCAGTGCCTTGGAAATGTTTTAGTCCAGTCTTCAACGCCTCGCTGTTTAGACCAAGCTTAAAACCTAAGACTAGAGTTGCCAGAGCATTGGAGACATTATGGATACCCGGTACACTCAGAGAGTAAGTCCCCAAGTTGACTCCGTCTTTGACACAGTCAAAGGTGGCATAGCCGTATTCATTGTATTGAATATTTTGGGCTGTGTAGTCCGCATTGCTGTTTAGACCATAGGTAATAATTTCACATGGAAGATCTCGAATAATTTCTGTATATTTATCTGTATCACTGTTAATGATCAATGTACCGTCCGCAGGGAGTTTTTCTGCGAACAGACGGAAAGAGTGGCGTATATCTTCTATATCCTTGAAGAAATCTAAGTGATCTGCGTCGATATTGAGAATCAGGCTGATCTTGGGGAAGAAGCTGAGAAAACTGTTGGTATACTCGCAGGCTTCTGTGACAAAGGTCTCAGAGTTTCCCACTCGGATATTGCCTCCTATGACAGGTAAAATTCCCCCCACGGAGATTGTCGGATCACAGTCGCTTTCCAAGAGAATATGGGAAATCATGGATGTGGTGGTGGTCTTTCCATGAGTGCCGGCCACTGCGATTGGGGTATCATAATTTCTCATGATTTGTCCAAGTAGCTCAGCTCGGGTCAGCATTGGAAGTCTCTTTTTCACAGCGCAGGAATATTCAGGGTTGTCAGGATGAATAGCTGCGGTGAAGACTACAACGTCCACGGAGTCCTGAATATTTGAAGAACGCTGGCCGTAGAAGATTTGGGCTCCTTTGGCTTCTAGGGCTTGAGTCAGAGGGCTTGTTTTGGAATCAGAACCGGAAATTTGGAAACCTTTATCCAAAAGGATTTCAGCCAGACCGCTCATACTGATTCCGCCAATTCCGATAAAGTGGATATGTTGAGGGGTGTTAAAGTCTATTCTGTACATAATGAATGGCTCCTTTTTGCAATCTTAATTTATAACAGTTCAACCATGTGGCTGATGAGGGAAAAATCCGACACAGCGTGACAGAACTGCTATTCTAATTTTGAAAAATATTATACTCCGAAACGTAAAAAATGGAAAGTATTTATTCACGGGATGGGATTTAGGCAAAATATCTAAAAGGTGGAGGGAAAATCGAGCATTATGCATAATTTCCTGACGAAATATGTAAAATGATGTAAAAAGTTGTATGCAATTACAATAAAAAATGAAAATGTATTTTGAAAAATTTGTAATATATGTTCACTAATGTATAAAAGTATGCTATAATATTTTATCATAACGTTCAAGAGGTGATTGCATGATTAAGAAAGAAATGATTGCCATGCTTTTGGCAGGCGGACAAGGCAGCAGATTAGGCGTTTTGACTGAGCGTGTTGCAAAACCGGCGGTAGCCTTTGGAGGAAAATATAGAATCATTGATTTTCCTCTGAGCAATTGTATCAATTCTAATATTGATACGGTGGGTGTTTTGACTCAGTATCAGCCACTGCGGTTAAACACGCATATTGGAATTGGCATTCCTTGGGACTTGGACCGGAACGAAGGCGGCGTCACCGTTCTTCCTCCTTATGAGAAGAGTACTAGCAGCGAGTGGTATACAGGTACTGCAAATGCCATTTTCCAGAATATGTCTTATATGGAACAGTATAATCCAGATTATGTGTTGATTCTGTCAGGAGACCATATTTATAAGATGGATTATGAGGTGATGCTGGATTATCACAAGGCGAATAAGGCGGATATCACCATAGCGACGATGCCAGTGCCCATAGAGGAGGCCAGCCGATTTGGGATTATGGTGACGGATGAGACGGGACGTATTACAGAATTTGAGGAGAAACCAGAAAAGCCTAGCAGCAACCTAGCGTCTATGGGAATTTACATCTTTACATGGGAAGTGCTAAGAGAAGCATTGTACGCGCTGAAAGATCAGCAAAGCTGTGATTTCGGTAAGCATGTGCTTCCGTATTGTAAAGAAAAGGGACAGAGGCTGTTTGCTTATGAATATAATGGATATTGGAAGGATGTTGGAACTCTTGGATCTTACTGGGAAGCCAATATGGAGTTGATTGACATTATTCCTGAGTTTAATCTGTATGAAGAATTTTGGAAGATCTATACCAAGGGAGATATCATACCACCGCAGTATATTTCATCAGATGCGGTTGTGGAGAAAAGCCTGATAGGAGAAGGGGCTGAGATCTATGGAGAGGTACATAACTCCGTGATAGGTCCAAATGTAAAAGTTGAACAGGGAGCGGTTGTCAGAGACTCCATCATTATGAGAAATTCCGTAGTGGGAGAAGGGACAGTAATGGACAAGTCCATCATAGCGGAGGACGTCATTGTAGGGAAGAACGTTGTGTTGGGGTGTGGCGATGAGAATACTCCTAATGTGTTAAAGCCGGCGGTGTATGCCTTTGGTCTTGTCACCATTGGGGAAGGAAGCGTAATTCCTGATGGAGTCAAAATAGGAAAGAACACTGCTCTGAGAGGTGTGACTACAAAAGAAGATTACCCTAACGGTGAGCTGGTAAGCGGGGGAGTAATTAAAAAGGACGGTGACAGAGCATGAGAGCAATTGGCATTATTTTAGCAGGCGGAAACAACAACCGCATGAGAGAACTATCCAATAAGAGAGCGATCGCGGCAATGCCCATTGGGGGCAGTTACCGGAGCATTGATTTTGCACTGAGCAATATGTCAAACTCCCATATTCAGAAGGTAGCTGTGCTGACTCAGTACAATTCCAGATCGCTGAATGAGCATCTGAGTTCCTCCAAATGGTGGGATTTTGGAAGAAAGCAGGGAGGCTTATATGTTTTTACCCCTACGGTGACTCCGGACAACGGTTTCTGGTATCAGGGAACCGCAGATGCGATCTATCAGAATTTGAGCTGGCTGAAAAATAGTCATGAGCCATATGTTGTGATTGCGTCGGGCGATGGAATCTATAAGATGGATTACAATAAGGTGCTGGAATACCATATCGCAAAGCGGGCAGACATCACGGTTGTCTGTAAAGATGCGAATGATTCGGATGTGGAACGTTTTGGCATGATTCGTATGAATGAAGATTGCAGAATCGAGGATTTTGAGGAGAAACCGATGGTTTCCAGCTATCATACAATTTCCACAGGAATTTATGTGCTTAGGAGAAGACAACTGATTGAGCTGATTGAAAAATGTGCTCAGGAGAACCGGCATGATTTTGTGAAAGATATTTTAATCCGGTATAAGAATTTGAAGAGAATTTATGGATATAAGATCAATTCCTACTGGAGCAATATCTCGACAGTGGAATCTTATTATCAGACGAATATGGACTTTTTGAAACCTGAGGTAAGAGATTATTTCTTCCGCCAGGAGCCTGGGATTAAGACGAAGATTGATGATCTTCCTCCGGCAAAGTACAATCCGGGTGCGGTCGTGAAAAATAGTCTTGTGGCCAGTGGCTGTATTATTAATGGCACAGTGGAAAATTCTGTACTGTTTAAGAAAGTATTTGTGGGAAATAACTGTGTAATTAAGAACTCGGTGATTCTCAATGACGTATATTTGGGAGATAATACTCACATCGAGAACTGTATTGTGGAGAGCCGGGATACAATCCGCGCAAATTCTTATCACTGCGGTGAAGGGGAAATTAAGATTGTTGTGGAGCAGAACGAAAGATATGTTCTATGACGGGGATGAGCCGCATTGAGATGCGGAAATCTCTCTTGTCATAAGAAGAATAAAAGGTACTAGAAAAAGAGAATGGCGATGAAAGGGGCATGTGTGATGAATATAACCGACGTGCGTGTAAGAAAAGTAGCAAAAGAAGGAAAGATGAAAGCAGTGGTATCAATTACAATTGATGATGAGTTTGTGGTACATGATATCAAAGTGATTGACGGCGAAAAGGGCTTGTTTATAGCAATGCCCAGCCGCAAGGCCGCGGACGGCGAGTACAGAGATATTGCACATCCGATTAATTCAGATACCCGTGAGAGAATACAAAAAATAATTTTGAAAAAATTTGAAGAAGTAATGGAAGCTGAGCCGGAAATGGTGCAGGCAGATGCATAGGATGTAATCACCTTACATATTAAGTTATGAGAAGAGGGAGGCGTCGAGAGACGCCTTCCTTTTTATTTACTAGGTTATTCCGTTGGATTTCCTAATAAATAAAATTCTCCGGGCAGGATGCATATCCCGCAATATGAGAATTTTATGGCTTTGCGGTGTTGCGGCGGTACGTTAAGTGGGATTACGCCCTTCGAAATTAAGGGAATGGGGAGGCGAGTCAACTTTGTATATGTGAAACACCTTGTGGAACAGTGATATACGGATAGTGGAAATATTACGTAAATGTTACAAATGTTATGAGAAAGTATTGATTTTTTTAAGATATATGTTATACTATGGGCTAGAAAGGATATATGAGGTGTTATTATGAAGAAAAGAAAGGTTCTTTCGCTGCTCTTAGCAGGAGTTGTGGCGATGAGTTCTGTAGTGCCCGTTTTAGGGGCTACCACTCAAGAGAAAATCGAAGCAGCACAGTCAGAGAAAGCAGAAACACAGTCCAATCTTGCAGCGACACAGGAAAGAATCCAGAGTCTGGAGAGCCAGAAGGCAGACCTGGAGCAGTATCTGGCAGACTTAGACAGTCAATATGATACTTTGACAGAGGGAATCGAAGAGCTGACTGTCAAGGCAGGGGAAAAGTCAGAAGAACTGAAGAAGGTTAAGAAAGATTTAAAGAAGGCAAAAGAAAAAGAGGCGAAGCAGTATGAAAGTATGAAGCTTCGAATTTCCTATATGTATGAAAATGGCCAAGACAGTCTTTTGGACATTTTGTGCGAGTCTACCAGTTTTGCGGATTTTCTCAACCGTGCTGAGAATATGTCCAAAGTTGCTGAGTATGACAGAAATATGTTAAAAGAATACGAAGAAACAAAGAAAACAGTCAGTGAACACGAGGAGACAATCGAAAAAGAAGTGAAAGAGATTAAGAAGCTTCGCACGGAGAGTTCCGAGAAGAGACAGGAAGTGCGGGACTTAGTGTCTTCCACGAGTTCTAATATCCAACAATATGCACAGCAGATCAGCAGCAATCAGGCCGAGGCAGATTATTTGGTAGCCCAGGTGAGCAAACAAAACAGTGACATTGGCTCCTTGATGGCGGAGGCTGAGCAGGAAAAAGCAGCAGCTGCGGCTCAGGTAGAGCAAAACGAAGCGCAAAACCAGGAAGTGGATACACAGCAGGCCGAGGGCAATGTTGATGACAGTGTTTCCTCAGACGAGTCTACTGTACGGGAGGCGCCAGGAGAAGAAGAGACCAGTGCTTCTTCAAGTTCCAGCACCAGTACAGATATCATTGTTGAGGAGACTGTGGATGATGAAGCCTTAGCAGTCGAGGATGCTTATGAAGACAGTAGCTCTTCTAGTGGACAAGGTACATATTTGGGGAACTTTACATTGACGGCATACTGTAACTGTGCGCAGTGCTGTGGAACAGCTGGAAATTATACAGCCAGCGGAACCTGGCCACAGGCAGGAAGAACAGTGGCTATGGCGGGAGTTCCATTTGGAACTCAGCTGTTGATTAACGGAAATGTCTATACTGTTGAGGACTTGGGAACTCCTTATGGACATGTGGATATTTACTTTGACAGTCACGAGGAGGCGCTTGCATTTGGGCTTCAGTCGGCGGATGTATACCGTTTGAGTTAGACGAAGGCAGCAAGCATCGAAATAAAAAATCAGAAATGTAAGAAGGCTTGTACTGTTTTAGTACAGGCCTTTGTTTTACAGGTTAGAAAAGCAAAAAATTCCGGGTGAGCGGTGCATTTTGGGGCTTCTAAAGCAGAGCGAAAAATGGGAAGAATAAGAATGGAGGAGTTGGGATGGGAGAGGAGAAAAATTTGACGGCGGCGAATGCAATTTCTAATTATGAGAAGGTCTATGAGTATTTCAGGGAAAGACTGTTGAAGGTAGATCACTATAAAATCGCTGAAAAACTCTTGCTAGATATTGACGAGGAAAATATTTATATCCCTTACTTTCATAAAAAATATGCATGGATCAGAACAACAGGTCAGATTATACCCTGTGAAGAGGAAGCACCTCTAGAAATGAGTGACCGATTGCTGATGATGCATCATCTGTATTATTATCAAGACACAGCAATGCCGAGCACGGACAAAGTCCCATTCCGTGAGATTCGTCAGGCGGCCTGTTTTGAAGGTGCCTATCAGAAACTGGCTCTGCGTCCGATTGTGGAGACTTTTTCAGGACATCCTGAGAAATTTAAGGAGCGGGCGAAAGTGTTGGGAGGGAGACTTGAGAAATATGGAGATGTCAGTGTGACTTTCCAAGCCTTCCCCACTATAGAAATTACAGTGATTTTCTGGGATGGAGATGAGGAGTTTCCGGCGTCTGCGAACATGCTTTTTGACCGTAATATCACACAGTGGATTCATCCAGAGAGTGTTCCGGGACTGGCAGAGACTGCGTCTCACTGGCTGACCGGTCTGCCAAGAGAAGGAGTGTGAGGCGCCGCCTGGAATTTTCAGAGAAGATCAATGTCTCAGCAATTCCTGGAGAGACTCAAAAAGCTCAATATCAGATTTTTGAACTTTTAAGTTGGAACAGATTTCTTTTCCCTCCGGGGAAGTCACAGAGATTTCAATCACGGAACCTTCTCTCAGGGCATTTTTGGAAGCGGCTTTCATAAAACGGTGAAATTTAGGATGGTTGGAATCGAACTGTTCTTTGAGATGTTTGAGCTGTAAAAGCTTTGCAGGGTTGATCATTGCGCGGTTTCCTTTCTGTATGACATTTAGTATTCCTAGAATATTTCAAATCTACGATTCCGTCAAGAGAAAATTGAACATTATGATGAGAAAAAAAGACAGTGATCAGCTTTTTCAGAAGAATGGAAGAGCCCCTTTTGTTAGATGAAAATCTAATAAAAGGGGTTTTTGTAGTAATTGGAGGAGTGTTACAGTTTTGAAGCAAGAATGGCCTCCACAAGAACGTCGGTGAAAGCATCCATAATTTCTTTGGTGCCGATGGTGATTCTTAGATATTTTTCATTGTTGCTGGTAAATATTCGTATCAGATATCCGGCACCATCGGTGATTTTTTTGATTTTTTCTACGTCATATCCGATCAAACGGACGTAGACAAAGTTTGCGTCAGATTCATATACCTTTACATTCTCTATGTTGTTTAGACGGGCGGAAAATTGGTCGCGGGTTTTCAGGAGTTCCTCAGTGATGGCGAGGTAGTATTCTTTGTCCTGAAGTGCTGCTATTGCCATTCGTTTGTTGACGTGAGGCAGACGGTGAAGGGGCATGTCCAGCCACAGAATATTTTTCAGTGCAGTTGAGGCAAAGCCATAGCCGATACGCAGGTTGGCAAGACCGTAATATTTGGAGAATGTACGGGAAAAAACTACATTATCATAGGTCTCGATGATTTTTACAGGATCTAGAGTATACTCTGAAAATCCTAAATAAGCTTCGTCTACCAGAATCAGTGTGTCAGGGAAAGAATGGATGATATCTAGCAGGTCTTCATCAAAAATCTTATTGCCGGTAGGCATGGCCGGTGTGGTGATAAAAATTACTTTTGGCTGGTGGACGTAAGCCAGTTCTTTGATTTGAGAGACATCATGATAACATTTGGTACTGCCTTCCTTGATTTTGTACAGGACGATATTGAGAAATTTGTAATTCGCGATACCTGTGTAGTAGCTCCAGCCTGGATCTGGCAGCAGGATAGTGTCTCCACGTTTTGTAAATACACTGAGGATGGATTTGATGTTTTCCGCAGAACCATTGTTTAAAAATAGGTTCTCTACAGGGATTTTAGTCTCGGCAGACAGCGCTTCCAGCAGTTCATCTTTCTCATTGGACTCATATAGACTGATATCTTCCAGAGTCAGTGAGTTCAAAGTTTCCATGCATTGAGGTGAGGGTCCATATAAATTCTCATTGTAATGCAGTCTTCCTGTTGTCTGCTCGGTAGGGACGCCTGCATACCTGGTAATGCCGACATAGTCTGAAAATAGTTGATTGTTCATTTTGATCTTCCTTTGCCTTTAAAATGTATAGATAGTTACTTGAAGTTCGAAAAATAAATGCATGCATTCTTGATCTGATGACTGTATCATAATATAAATGATTGATTCTGTCAATATAATGAATGAAAAAAACTTATAAATAAAAAATAATGATTAAAACAATCTAAAATGACATGGAAATCAAAATACATATTTGGAGAAGTTGAGAGCCATCGGCTTTAAAAGGGTAAGAACCGACCTGCAGAAAGAAACAATCATAATAATGAATAAAACAATCAGAAATAGATTGACAAATGAAAGAAAATGATATATTATCTGAATATAAAAAAACATTATTTTTTAAAGGGGGGTGACAGAAAATGATACATTATGTTTCAGGGACAGTGGAGAAGGATATGATTGGACTAATCATCTGTAGTCATGGAAGTGTCTCCAGAGGATTGGCAGAGGCGGTATCGATGGTTTATGGTTCCTGTTCGAATCTGGCTTATTTAGGTCTGGAAGAATCAGACGATATAGAGTCCTGGGGAAACGAGCTGGCCGATCTTACACGTATCTTTCCCAAGGGATGCATCGTATTGGTAGACTTGTTCGGCGGCACACCGTGCAATCAGTTTCTTGCGAAAACTGCCAGTGATTCATCTTCTAAGACTTGTGCAGTGGCAGGCGTGAATTTGGGGATGGTGTTGGAAGCTCTTGAGTACAGGGAGACAAATGAACTGGAAGAACTGGCTGCAATTTTGACAGAATCGGGCAGAAACGCAGTCGTAAACATTTCTGAAAAATGGAATAACAGGAGAGGGTAGGAGTATGGAGTTGTGGCAGGCGATGGTACTTGGCGGATTTTATTGGTTCAGTTTCCTGGGCTTTTTTCCGCATTCAATTAACTTATTGTTTTATCAACCGTTAACTGCATCTTTGTTGGTGGGACTTGTGATGGGAGATGTTCCCACGGCGATGATTGTTGGTGCTACGATTCAGCCAATGTTTTTGGGACAGACGCAGGCCGGGTGGGTGATTACGAATGATAATTCGGCGGCAGGAATCATTACGGCATCTGTAGTTATTGCTTCCGGTATGGATATTGAGTCTGCAATGGCAGTAGCGGTGGCTGTAGGGCTTGTGATGAGTCAGCTGACCAATGTACGTATGACCGTGGGTTCCTTTTGGAATGCTTTGACGGATAAATTCATTAAAAATAGACAGTACAATAAATTGTGGCTCTCCACAATTATTTATCCTTCTTTATTTAAGATAGTGTTGTACTGGATTCCCATGAGTCTGGTACTCTACTTTGGTGCCAGCAACATTGGCTTTTTTGTGGATGGTTTGCCTGAATGGTTACAAAATGGACTGGGTGCATTGGCGTCTCTCATGCCGATTGTGGGGTTATGCATTGTGGCGTCATCCATTGGAAAGAAAGGCTACATGCCATTTTTTATCGGTGGATTTGTGTTTGCAGCCTATTCAGGGCTCAGCGGTATCGGGATTGCAGTAGCAGCAGTGATGTTAGCGTGGTTTGATTTCCGCTGCCAAAATAAAGGAGAACATCTGTCCATCAACTTGAAGAGCACAGTCTCAGAATCTGCAATTCTCGGAAAAGAGATTTAAATTGGGCGACTACCAGACTGTTGGCTTTTTACTCGAATGGAAACAGTTATGAGAGGTATCAGGCAAATGGTATCGTTGCGACTATGCTTCCTTGCCTGAAGAAGATATACAAAGATGATAGCGAAGGACTTCATGAAGCAATGGAGAGAACTTCTGAGTTGTTTAACGCAGAAGATATGACGGCGGCACTGCCAGTCGGAATTCTCCTCTCCATGGAAGAACAAAAAGCAAAGGGTGTACCTATTGAGAGTGAGATGATCTCGGAGACCAAGGCAGCGTTATTTCCGCCAATGGCTGCGGTGGGCGATACTCTGAACTGGGCGACGATTGTTCCGGTTATGCTGGCTTTAATGTGTCCATATGCTTTGTCTGGCGCGTGGTGGCCGCCTTTGGTAGTGATAGCAGTGGGAGCTTTGCTGTGCAATTCACAAGCGTATATTCTCATGCATATGGGGTATAATCTTGGTAACAGAGCGATTAAGGATTTGGTACAAAGTGGGTTAATCAATAAGATTATGTCATTCTTCACAGTTATGGGGATGTTTGTCATCGGAGGGATGATCAGTTCTCTGGTATCTGTGACTTGTCCGATTACGATTAGCAGCAGCGATGTCTCCTTTGCTTTGCAGTCTGATTTGTTCGATGCACTGATGCCGAATTTACTTACTTTGATTGCGACCCTAATTATCTTCTCATTGTGTAAGAAGGAAAATGTCAGTGTGTTGAAAATTATTTACGGAACAATGGTCATAGGCATTGTGTTAGGTGCCGTTGGAGTTATCGCATAAGAAGAGGGGATAAGTATGGGGAAAATAGTGTTAACCAGGATTGATAATCGTATGATTCATGGCCAGGTCGCCAGTGGATGGATTGGAAAATCCAATGCTGGGAAAATCGTAGTGGTGGATACAGTGACGGCAGACAATGAGATGATGAGAGATCTTCTGTTTCTAGCTGTGCCAGTGGGTGTTAAATTTTCCGTCTATACGAGAGAGGAAGCGATAAAAGAATATCAGAAAAACGAGTTTGGCACGGAGACGATCATGTTGATCTTTAAGAATATTCAGACGGCCTGTGAGTGTTATCAAGCTGGAATAAAGTTCACATCCCTTCAGATTGGAGGAACCGGCGTGAGAAAGGGAGCACAGGTTCTAGAAGGCCCGATCACGATTACACAGGAAGAGTATCGGCAACTGGAAGAAATTCATGCAGCAGGTGCAGAAATCTATCTTCAACAGACCGTGCAGAGCAAATCTACGAAATGGGATGAGGCAAAGAGGAAAGTGAAATTTTAAAAAGAAATAAAGAGGCCTGTTTTCGGTGATACAAGGAGAGGTTTTCCCGAGGTGTATCAGCAGAAAACAGGTCTTATTCAGTGGGCAATGTGCAGCTCAAGAGGATAGCTGAAGAACAATTTCTGCTGTTCTAAAGTGATCTTGTCATCGGTGATAATTCCGGTGACTTCGTCTAGGCCGCCGTAATTGACGTAGGATGGCTGATCGATCTTTGATGAATCAAGAAGTACATAGGACTTCTGAGAGAGCAGCATAGCTGTCCGAGATAATTGACAGGTGTAGATATTGTCCGTGGAAAATCCATGCTCAAAACTCATTCCATCCGCCCCGAGGAAGGCCTTTGAGAAATGAAATTGGGACAAAAAGTTGATGGCCAGTACATCTGCGGTGCTCTTGCGCTCTTCAAATAATTTTCCCCCCACTAAAGTTACATTACAGCAGGAATTGAGAATCTCCAAGTTAATCAGAGAGTTTGTGACCACATGGAGACTGTTGGATAGACGGTGTTCCCGGATGGCGGTGGAAATAGCATTTGCCATGTAGGCGGTGGTTGTTCCACAGTCCATGAAGATAAAATCGTTACCGTCTATCAGCTTTGTTGCATATCTTCCAATGGCTCTCTTTTGTTCTTTGTTTTTTTGGCGCACAAACTCATAACGGTAATGGGTATCCTGCTCTGCCAGAATGATACCGCCGTAGACACGCACGACTTTTTTTTGGTTTTCTAGTCTTGTGAACATTCGGCGAATGGTGGATTCCGACAGCTGGAACAATTCCACTGCATCCGTAGTTGAGAGTTTCTCATGTTCGTTCAAATAATCTAAAATTTGGGATTCTATCTCTTTATTTATCTCTTTTGGCATGAAAATCTCCTTATTTTTTTCAAGATGTAACACGAGTATAACACATAGGAAGTTATATAGCAAGATCCGTCGTATAGAGAACGAAAACATTCAAGAAAAATAGTTTTTGTGAAGGAAGAAATCAATAGGAGATTGATGATTTGATGAGGCAGTGCAATTGTCGCGGAGCGTCTATGTTCTAGGAAAGAGCTTTCGTGTATTAGTGTAGCAAGGTCTTTCCTAGAACACAAAAAAACACTGGAAGACCAGTGTTTTTTTGTGCTTATTTATCATCGAAGCGACAAGATTCGAACTTGCGACCTCTGCGTCCCGAACGCAGCGCTCTACCAAACTGAGCCACGCTTCGCTGTTGTGCATTAGCTATTATATGGCGTTTGGCGAGATTTGTCAAGCAAAAATAGTTATTCTTTAAAAAATTTTTTATAACTATTCAACTATGCGACTGATAAAAGCAAAAATCCGGAGCAAGCTTGCTTGCAGAGGAGTTTTGATCTTATCAGGCATATGGTGCTTAGCCATAAGCGAGGATTATAAGCTGCGTAGCAGTTATGGCTGAATAGTTACAAATTTGGGGACAGAAATCGAATTTATTTGTTTAAGTATATTTTATCGGCAGTAAACCCTGGTCCGCGGACCTCGTTTACTTTATTGACAATCATGAAAGCCTGGGGATCGATTTCCAGCACTAATTTATTCAGGTGAACAAGTTCCCGGTTAGAAATTACCGTGAGTATCACGGGACAGGAATGGTTTAGATAACCTGTCTCGGCCTGAATCAATGTAGAACCCCGGTCTAAACGGTGGATGATGGCGTCATTGATGGAGAGATATTTTTGACTTATGATTTTTACCTGTGTCTGAGAACTACCCATCAGTAAAACTTTATCTAGTACCAAGGTATAAATCATCACGAGAATGAGACCGTAGAGGATCTCCTCGGTGTTGGAGAACAACATTTGGAGAAGCAAAATAGTAAAATCCAAGATGTAGAGGACTACAGAGACAGACCATCCCAGTTTTTTATTGAGGATTAAAGGCGGTATGTCCATTCCACCGGTGGAAGCCCCGGCACGGATAACCATTCCGATGCTGATTCCAATGAAAAGGCCTGCGAAGACAGCAGAGATCATTTTGTCCTGCGTGATAGTCTGCAAGGCAGGTATTTTCTGAAAGATTCCCAGGATA
The DNA here is from genome assembly GCF_034356035.1 of Blautia hydrogenotrophica DSM 10507. NCBI lineage: Bacteria > Bacillati > Bacillota > Clostridia > Lachnospirales > Lachnospiraceae > Blautia > Blautia hydrogenotrophica. Next base: position 3,154,251 of record NZ_CP136423.1, on the reverse strand, counting down.
AACGGATAATAGAAGGTACTGATTAAAGTAGTGAGAGCGAAAGCTTTACCCAAGAAGAAAAGTCCTAGGATAAACATAATCAAGTTGAAGACCAGGACAAAACCTGAGACGGAGATTCCAAGATAGTGATGGAAAAATAGGGCCAGTCCCGTGGTGCCTCCTGTGATAATATGGCTGGGAAGCAAAAAAATAACCACTCCAATGGCGTAGAGGGTATTACCGGCCAATATCAGGCCGATTCGAAACAGATGATTAAATTTGATCTGAGGCATGATCGAGCTCCTTTCTGGTGATAAGCAAAAAACGTAATGTTTCATTAGCATGGTAAAGCGCAAAAAAAACAGACCGACGAGGCGGTCTGTAAAATAGTCTATTAGGTTGTTCTTTCAGTTTTAAATGTACACCTGGCATTTTTCTGTCCTTTATCGCATGTTCTCCTAATAAAATACAGTACCATAGTCTGTAGTTTTTGTAAAGAGAGGCATTCGGTCTTTTATCCAGGCGGTTAAAACTTCGCGAGAGTCTCCATGCTTAGAACAAATACGGTACAGCCGCCCATCTCAACAGTTACTGGGACCGCACAGTTGGCAGCAGGACAGATGTTGCCACTTTCTAAGTGAGTGGAAGTGTATTTGACGGTTTTTCGGTGGGAAGCTTGTTCCTTTAGGATTTGGAGAACTTCATCGGTCTGATCGTTTTCGATTCCGATTAAGAGTGTGGTATTTTTGTGTTTTAAAAATCCACCAGTGGTAGCCAGCTCCGTGACAAAAAAGCCGTTTTTGTTGAGAGCCTCGATTGTGTCGTATTTATCTTCTTTGCAGAGAACTGCCAGGATTAGTTTCATGATATGTTTCCCCTTGTTTTAATGGATATTATAATATTTATTATAATCTGCGGCTTATAAAAACTGCATTTGTAAAAATTGAACTGGTATTAAAAAACGCTAAAAATGGTTCTAAGCGCGAGATATAGGCATATATTTTATTGATTTATAAACCGGAAAGAGGTATTTATGTCAAAGTATCGGCGATTTGTCGCGTATGTCTATGAATACCAGAAACAAAAAAAGGGAAACAACCGGGGATTTGTAAGAGTAGAAAATAAAGAAGAAGTCTGTGACTTTCAGATCAATCTTCGGTGTCCAGGGCTTATAGGCCAGCTCCCTTGCCGTATTTACGGATTTGTACGGGGAGAAAACAAAATGATAGGAATATTGTTGAAGGAATGTGTGACACAGACGGATGGAGTCCAGTGGGAATTTGAAGTGCAGGACGGCCGGATGGGGCGGAGTCAAAAAAGCCTAAATGATTTTGGGGGAATGGTGCTTCTGGTGGAAGGCGGAGGCTTCTACGGTACGGAGTGGGATGATCTAGGGATTGTGCCGGAACATTTTCAAGAGGAAGGACAAGAGGAGGTCACGGATACATACGCAGAGGAAGTAGAACGGACAATCTCAGAAGGCCAGACACAAAAAGAAGAGGCAAAAAATCAGGAGGCGGTGCGATCTGAGACAGTCCAGCCTGAAACAGTGCGGGTTGAGGCAGTCCAGGAGAATTTGGAGACGGAGAAAGAAGAGATTCTTCCGGTGCTCCGAAAAATTCCAGAACCTGATGATTGGGAAAAAGATGAGGAAGAAGAGGAAGAGGGAGTCACCGTGACGGGAGTCACAGCAGAGAAGTTTGAGCCTTTTGAGGATGGAGAAATCGTAGAGTGTAGAAAGATCGAGCCGGAGCAGTTTACGGTTTTGCACCGAAGGGACTGGGTTTTAAAAAATAATCGTTTTCTACTGTATGGATACTACCACTTTGGATATCTGATTGTCGGTAAGATTCGAGGGCGTAGTCAATATGTGCTGGGAGTTCCGGGGATGTATGACCAGCAGGAACGGTTTATGGCGAATATGTTTGGTTTTCCGCATTTTAAACAGAGTTCTGCCGTGGAGTTGCCCGCGGGAAAAGGTGGATATTGGTACCGGCTAATCAATCCCCCGAATTTCGACCAGGGGAATCGTTCTTAATAGAATATTGCGAAATTCTTCCAATTCTGTTCTTGTGTAGCTGGAAAATCCAGGTGTTATGACTTCTTCCGAGTCCTGGTAGGCTTGCAGATAGTAAGCTTTTGCCCCGGCCAGCCACTGGCTGATGGAGAGGAAATCTTTAGACTGGTGTAGCTCTCGGACGACAGTGGTGCGGAACTCATAGTCGATTCCACAGGACATGAGAAATTCGATAGATTCGCAGATATCCTCTAGATTTACGTAATCCAGACCTGTGAGCAAGGGATAGGAAGCCTTAGAGGTTTTGATATCCATGGCGACTTTGTCGATCAAATGGCTTTCCCAGAGTGTCTTGATGATCTGAGGGTGGGAACCATTAGTGTCTAATTTTATATGGTAGCCGAGTTCCTTGATTTGACTTAGGAAATCAGGCAAAGCTTTTTGCAAGGTGGGTTCTCCGCCGGTGATGCATACACCGTCCAGAATCCCCCTTCTTTTTTTGAGAAAATTTAAAACATCTTCCTGAGATATTTCCGGCTGCTGATTTTCATGCAGTACCAGAGAGCTGTTGTGACAAAATGGACAGCGGAAATTGCAGCCCCCAAGAAAAACTGTCGCGGCTACTTTCCCAGGATAATCTAGGAGTGTGGTTTTATTCAGACCGCAAATCTTCATATATGTAGCTCCTTTCGTTTCAGATGGTGTCGGACACTGCTTTCGTCTTGTGTGTATCGCGAAGCATGTTACTGCTCATGAATTACAAGTGAGTGAACAGTAACTCTATTCTAGTTCCTATGTATGGATTTTGCAAGGCCCCCTTGTCAATATAGACGGTTTTCCCATATAATAGCAGGGGAGGATAGGCAGATGACAGAACAGGAAAAATATATGAGAGAAGCAATCCGGCAGGCGAAGAAAGCGTGGGCGCTGGATGAGGTGCCGATAGGCTGTGTGATTGTCTTCGACGGGAAAATTATCGCTAGAGGCTATAACCGCCGGAATACGGATAGAAATACCTTGTCTCATGCAGAATTAAACGCAATTAAAAAGGCCAGTAAAAAGCTGGGAGACTGGAGATTGGAAGGGTGTACCATGTATGTCACGCTAGAACCCTGCCAAATGTGTGCAGGTGCGATTGTGCAGGCGAGGATTGATGAGGTGGTGATTGGCAGCATGAATCCCAAAGCGGGATGTGCGGGGTCTGTGCTGAATTTACTGGATATTCCCCAGTTTAACCACCAGGTTAAAATAACGAGAGGGATTTTGCAGGAAGAATGCTCTGCCCTCTTGAGTGATTTTTTCAGAGAGCTCCGAAAAAGAAAAAAGGAACAAAAAAAAGACACCCTTTAGGGTGCCGAGTTTTCTCTTTTTGCGCGCCGCACTTCGACAAGCTCCCATGGACGTTACCTCTACAGTTAACTCAGTCCAGGCACCCTCACGGCACACAGGCGATTCTGCTTAGTGCTGCTTCATTCCTGATCTGACACGGTTCACAGAGACCTATTGCGTAAGACCCAAACGTCAACGCCACTTATAAAGGGCAGCTCCACAAAAAGACGAGCCTCAGATTGGCATCACCCCTGCTATAGCGGATTGCAGGTTCAGGGCACCGCTAACTCCCCGGCTGCGCAGTTCATAATTATAGCTGGAAGAGAGGAATTTGTCAATGATTTTGTATAGAGAAGGTCCTGGCAACTATTCAGCCATATGCCTAATAAGATCAAAACTCCTCTGTAAGCAAGCTTGCGCTGGAGTTGTGTTCTGTTATGGAAAAGACATGTTTACGCTAATGCGTGAAAGCCCTTTCCTATAACATAAACACTCCGTCAAGGATGCGCACACCGCAAGATGGTGTTGTGACGGCGCGTAAAGTGGGCTGCACCCCTCAAAGATTGAGGGAAGGGGAGTTGAAGTGGGCTTGTCCACTTTGTTTGGAGTCACAAGGTTGAATAGTTACAAGGTATTGTGAAGGAAAAGGAAATATTATATAATAAGAGAGCGACAAAATTACAGATTAAGTAAAGGTGGGATGCAATATGATTAAAAGAATCGGAATGCTGACAAGCGGAGGAGACTGTCAGGCATTGAATGCTACCATGCGGGGCGTGGTAAAGGGATTAACCAATTCCATCGATGAGCTTGAGATTTATGGCTTTGATGATGGATATAAAGGGCTGATCTATGGAAAATATCGTATGCTAACGTCCAAAGATTTTTCAGGCATTCTGACACAAGGAGGTACGATCCTGGGAACATCCAGACAGCCTTTTAAGTTAATGAGAGTACCGGACGAGAAAGGAATAGACAAAGTGGCTGCGATGAAGCAGACATATTATAAGCTGTGCCTGGACTGCCTGATTATTTTAGGTGGAAATGGAACGCAGAAGACTGCAAATCTGCTCCGCGAAGAGGGATTGAATATCATTCACCTTCCGAAGACGATTGACAACGATATATACGGGACGGATATGACGTTTGGATTCCAAAGCGCGGTCAACATTGCCACAAATGCGATTGACTGCATTCATACTACGGCGGCATCTCACGGAAGAGTGTTTATTGTGGAAGTCATGGGACACAAGGTGGGAAGTCTGACTCTCCACGCAGGTATTGCGGGCGGGGCAGATATCATCCTGATTCCAGAGATTCCTTACGACATTAAAAAGGTGATCGCAGCCATTGAACGGCGTTCAAAGGCGGGGAAACGCTTTACGATTTTGGCCGTGGCAGAGGGAGCAATCTCGAAAGAGGATGCGAAGCTGCCGAAGAAAAAATACAAAGAAAAGCTTGCCGAGCGCGCGAAGAAGTATCCGTCGGTATCCTATGAAATTGCCGACAAAATTTCAAAAGAGACTGGTAATGAGGTGAGAATTACGGTGCCGGGCCATACCCAGAGAGGAGGAGCACCCTGCGCGTATGACCGTGTGTTGTCGACCAGAATCGGGGCAGGGGCAGCCGAGGCGATTATGGATGAGGAGTACGGCATCATGATCGGAATCGTCAATGACAAAGTGAAGAGAATTCCTCTGGCAGACTGTGCGGGCAAACTAAAAATGGTATCACCGAAAGATCAGACAGTGAAAGCGGCGAAACAAATCGGCATCAGTTTTGGTGACTAACTAGGAATAGGAGTAATTCCATGAGCTATACCGCTCTATATCGAAAATTCCGGCCGGATAATTTTTCAGATGTCAAAGGCCAGGAACACATTGTTACAACATTGACAAATCAAATAAAGGCCGACCGAATTGGACATGCGTACCTGTTTTGCGGAACACGCGGCACAGGAAAGACAACAGTGGCTAAGATATTGGCTAAGGCGGTGAATTGCGAGCATCCCGTGGACGGAAGTCCATGCAATGAGTGTGAGACCTGCAGGGCTATTCAGGCTGGAACTTCCATGAATGTCATAGAGATTGACGCGGCATCTAACAATGGTGTGGACAATATTCGGGAGATTCGGGAGGAAGTTGCGTACCGCCCTACGCAGGGCCGGTATAAGGTCTATATCATCGACGAGGTTCATATGCTGTCCACAGGCGCGTTTAATGCGTTATTGAAGACTTTAGAGGAACCTCCTTCTTATGTAATCTTCATCTTAGCGACCACAGAAGCGCATAAGATCCCCATCACAATTCTCTCGAGATGTCAAAGATATGATTTTCGAAGAATATCCATCGAGACGATTTCAAAGAGACTACAGGATCTTATGGATAAAGAACAGATACAGGTTCAGGAAAAAGCCATTCGCTATGTGGCCAAGGCCGCAGACGGTTCTATGCGTGACGCGCTGAGTCTGCTAGATCAATGCATTGCTTTTTATTTAGGACAGGAGCTGACTTATGACAAAGTGTTGGACGTTCTCGGAGCTGTAGACACGGAGACTTTCAGTAAGCTGCTCAGACAGGTGATAGATGGAAAAGTCACGCAAGCGATTCAGACGTTGGAGAATCTGGTGATACAGGGAAGAGAGTTAGGCCAGTTTGTGGCGGATTTTACCTGGTATATGAGAAATCTACTGTTGGTGAAAACTTCAGAAAACGCAGAAGAAGTCATAGACGTTTCCTCAGAAAACCTGCTTCAACTGCAAGAGGAGAGTAAGATGGTGGATGTGGAGACACTGATGAGGTACATCCGTGTATTTTCAGAACTCTCCAATCAGCTTCGCTATGGTACTCAGAAGAGAGTTTTGGTGGAGATTGCGCTGATTAAGCTGTGCCGGCCGGCAATGGAGACGAACTTAGATTCCGTCTTGGACCGTATCCGGGTTTTGGAGAAGCAGATGGAGGAGAGGCCGGCAGTGCAGCAGGTAATTATGACTCAGCCTTCCGAGGAGAACCAAGCTCAATCTGTGAAGAAGCAGGAGCCGGCAAAAGCCGCCCCAGAAGATCTGAAGAAGATTATGTCTGGATGGAGCAGCATGATCGCGGAGACGACAGGGCTTTTCAAACAAATGCTGCGAAAGTCTGTGCCTAAATACAACGGGGAGACAGGGGAGTCCATTCTCTATGTGGAGTTCCAGGATTTTTTAGCTCAGCCTTATGTAGATGAGCCCCAGTATGCCCAGGAACTTCAACAGATTATAGAAGGACGCACAGGGAAAAGAGTAGAGATTCAGATGCTAATGGCGGGAGGACACCAAAACCATGCTCTGGCAGAACTGACGGTAGACCAGGCGATGAGAGAGAACATTAACATGGATGTGGTGATTGAGGAAGATCCCGACACCCTTTTAGATGATTGAAAAAGAAGAGCTCTCGAAATGTTGGTGACTTTTCAGAGAGCAAAACAAATTAGGAGGATGAGAAAATGGCAAGACGTGGAGGATTTCCAGGAGGAATGGGGATGCCTGGAAATATGAATAACCTGATGAAGCAGGCCCAAAAGATGCAAAAACAGATGGAGGAGAGTCAGAAAGCTCTAGAAGAGAAGGAGTATACGGCCGCGGCCGGAGGTGGAGCTGTGGAGGTCACAGTCAGCGGGAAAAAAGAAGTCACAAAGGTGAAGCTGTCGGAGGAAGTAGTGGACCCTGACGATATAGAAATGCTGGAAGACTTGATTATAGCTGCTACCAACGAGGCACTGCGCAAGATGGAGGAAGACTCCAGCTCTGTGATGTCTAAGCTCACCGGGGGCCTGGGAAATCTGCCGTTTTAAGTGACTACGGGTAGAGGGACAATAGAGTAACGAAAAGACGAGGAGAATGGGCGTGGACTATTACAGCAGTTATATCAGCAGGTTGATTGAGCAGTTATCTAGCCTGCCGGGAATTGGCAATAAATCAGCGCAGCGCTTGGCCTTTCACATTATGAATATGCCAGGGGACCAGGTGGAGCAATTGGTGCAGGCTATCCATGATGCGAAAGAGCATGTGCAGTACTGTAAGTGCTGCTATACTTTGACTGACAAGGAATTGTGTCCTATCTGTGGCAATCCCAAGAGAGATCACTCGACGATCATGGTTGTGGAGAATACCAGGGATTTGGCTGCTTATGAGAAGACTGGAAAATTCGAGGGCGTGTACCATGTTCTTCATGGTGCGATCTCGCCGATGTTAGGCATTGGTCCTGATGATATCAAGTTGAAGGAATTGATGCAGCGTCTTCAGTCGGAGGAGGTTAAAGAGGTGATTGTAGCCACGAATTCCAGTCTTGAGGGGGAGACTACGGCGATGTATATCAGTAAGCTGATTAAGCCCACGGGTATTAAGGTGAGCCGTATTGCCAGCGGTGTACCAGTCGGAGGAGACTTGGAGTATATTGATGAGGTGACTCTTCTGCGAGCATTGGAAGGGCGAGTGGAATTGTAGGAAAGGTGACGGCTGGTGAAGAAAAAGATTACTTCTGTTGACGTGGCTAAGGCAGCGGGGGTCTCTCAGGCCACAGTGTCGATGGTTCTGAACAAAAAATATAATGTTTCTTTCTCCAAGGAAACGATACAGAAAGTAGAAAGAGCAGCGGAGGTTCTAGGGTATCAGTCTCCGGGCAGAAAAAATCGAAGGGCTTCTAGATCTGAGAAGCTGATTGTGGTTTTTTGTCCGACCCTGACTAGTCCTTATTACAGTATGCTGATTCAAGGGATTGAGAGTGCGGCAAAGAATCAGGACTATGGGATTTTTATCTGTAACACGCAGAGGGACCCGAAGCAGGAGGAGAGATATCTGCGCCTGGTGCGCACGATCGCTCCTCAGGGAATCATCTATGCCTGCAATCCGAGTCCTGAGCTTCAGGAGGATGTGCAGGAGTTATCCAAAAAGATTCCGCTGGTGGTGATCAGCAATAAAGAAAAGACCACGACTATGGATGCGATTAATCAGGACAATACGGTTGTGGGGCGGATGATGGCCAGACACCTGTTAGAGCTGGGGCATAAGGACGTAGCTTTTATATCACCGCCGCTGACGCGTAGACAGTGGCAGCGAACCATGAGAGTGGAAGGATTTGTCGAAGAATTTGCAAAAGAAGGACTGAGAGAGCATGTGTTGATTCGATCGGCAGACCCGGCAGTGGATACGGTGATACCTAGGATGGATTCAGAGTACACCATGGGATATCAGCTCACGAAGGAACTGCTTCGGGAAGGGAAAAATTTCACAGCTATCGCAGGCCAGAACGATATGATGGCCTTTGGTGCCATAGATGCTCTGCAGGAAGAGAGAAAGAAAGTTCCAGCGGATGTGTCTGTGATCGGATGTGACAATATCTTTTATTCAGGTATTCACCGAATGGCATTGACCACGATTGAACACTTTGTGGTATCTAAAGGGCGGGATGCGGGGGACATTATCCTGAGAAAAATTACCGCCGCTGTCAGCGACTGTGAAGAGCTTCAGCCCACGAGTCTTTATAATGTGGAATATCAGCCGAGATTGATTGTGCGCAAGACCACGGGATATGTGAAGGTAAAAAAACACAAAAAGAAAAATAATTAAACATAAAATATAAAAGTATTAATAATAATATAAATTTAAAAACCTTGAAAATAGCTAGAACAGCAGCAAAATGATGATTGCTTATGCAGAGAGTATTAATAAAAAAGACTGTTATTAGTAAATAAAATTATTAATAATATTAGACGGTCTTGAACTTACCAAAATCGGTGTTATAATCTAACTATCAAAAAACGTTAGAATACAATCCAGGGAGGTACGAAACAATGAAGTTTTTTATTGACACCGCAAAGGTCGAGGATATCAAAAAAGCAAACGATATGGGTGTGATCTGCGGAGTGACTACGAACCCATCATTGATCGCGAAAGAGGGTAGAGTGTTTGAAGAGGTAATCAAGGAGATTACTTCCATCGTGGATGGACCGATCAGCGGTGAAGTAAAAGCTACGACGACAGATGCAGAAGGAATGATCACAGAGGGGCGTGCGATTGCAGCAATTCACCCCAATATGGTTGTAAAGATTCCGATGACGGCGGAAGGGCTGAAAGCTGTGAAAGTGCTCAGCGCAGAGGGCATCAAGACAAATGTGACTTTGATTTTTACGCCGAACCAGGCGCTGTTAGCCGCGAGAGCAGGTGCTACTTACGTATCTCCATTCCTGGGAAGATTGGATGATATCTCTGTGGACGGCGTAGAGCTGGTTCGCCAGATTGCCGAGATTTTTGCTGTGGCGGATATTCCCACGGAGATTATCGCTGCCAGCGTTCGCCATCCAATGCATGTGACAGCTTGTGCGGCAGCAGGTGCTGATATTGCGACTGTACCATACAAGGTAATTGAGCAGATGATTAATCATCCGTTGACGACGGCTGGAATTGAGAAATTCAAGCAAGATTATTTGGCTGTTTTTGGTGATAAATAAAATATAGAGAAAAGGTGGAAAAAAGTATGAATACACTTGAGCTTCAGAAGACTGCCAATGAGGTACGCAAGGGTATCGTCTCCGCGGTACACGCGGCAAAGGCGGGACATCCGGGTGGTTCCCTTTCGGCGGCTGATGTTTTTACATATTTGTATTTTGAAGAAATGAATATAGACCCTAAGGACCCGAAAAAAGCAGACAGAGACCGTTTTGTACTGTCTAAAGGGCATACGGCTCCAGGGCTGTACGCTGCGCTGGCCCAGAGAGGCTATTTTCCCAAGGAGGACCTTTTGACACTGCGTCATTTAGGGTCTTATCTGCAGGGACATCCAGACATGAAACATATTCCGGGTGTGGATATGTCCAGTGGTTCTCTGGGACAAGGAATCTCGGCAGCAGTGGGAATGGCGATCTCCGCGAAGCTGAGCGATGAGAGCTATCGTGTATATACTCTGCTGGGAGATGGAGAGATTCAGGAAGGACAGGTGTGGGAAGCTGCTATGATGGCAGGACACCGTAAACTGGACAACCTAGTTGTGATCGTGGATAACAATGGTTTGCAGATCGACGGAGACATCGCTCAAGTATGCTCTCCTTATCCGATTGGAAAGAAATTTGAGGCTTTTAATTTCCACGTAATCGAGGTGGAAGACGGCAATGATATGGACCAACTGAGAGAGGCTTTTGCAGAGGCAAGACAGACAAAAGGAATGCCAACGGCTATCGTTATGAAGACAGTCAAGGGAAAAGGCGTGTCTTTCATGGAGAATCAGGCGTCTTGGCATGGAACTGCTCCGAATGATGAACAGTATGCTGTTGCGATGGCAGATTTAGAGAAGGTAGGTGAAGCGTTATGTCAGAAGTAAAGAAGATTGCTACGAGAGAGAGTTATGGAAATGCCCTGGTGGAATTGGGAAAAGAACACGAGGATTTAGTAGTTTTGGACGCTGACTTAGCCGCTGCTACCAAGACAGGAGTCTTTAAGAAAGCATTTCCACAAAGACATATTGACTGTGGAATCGCAGAGTCCAATATGGCAGGAATCGGTGCGGGAATCGCGACAACAGGAAAGGTTCCGTTTATCAGCACTTTTGCCATGTTTGCGGCAGGAAGAGCATATGAACAGATTCGTAACTCGATCGGTTATCCAAAGCTGAATGTAAAAATTGGAGCGACGCACGGAGGTATCTCTGTAGGTGAGGATGGAGCAACACATCAGTGCAACGAGGACTTTGCGCTGATGAGGACGATTCCAGGAATGGTAGTGGTATGCCCTTCGGATGATGTGGAGGCTAGAGCGGCTGTGAAAGCAGCCTATGAGCACAAAGGGCCTGTGTATTTGAGATTCGGAAGATTAGCAGTGCCAGTAATCAACGACAATCCAGACTACAAATTTGAGCTGGGTAAAGGAATTGTTTTAAGAGAAGGAAAAGATCTTACTATCGTGGCTACTGGTCTGTGTGTAGCCCCGGCTTTGGAAGCGGCGCAGAGACTGGCGGCAGAAGGAGTTGATGCGAAGGTAATCAATATCCATACGATCAAGCCGCTGGATGAGGATTTAATTGTCGCAGCTGCGAAAGAGACAGGAAAAGTGGTGACTGTGGAGGAACATTCCATCATTGGAGGACTCGGCGGTGCGGTATGCGAGTGTCTCAGCGAAAAAGCTCCTGTACCAGTGAAACGTATCGGCATCAATGATGTGTACGGTGAATCTGGCCCAGCTGTGAAACTGTTGGAAAAATATGGATTGGATGCAGAGGGAATCTACAGGCAGATTAAAGAATTTGTGTAGAGGCCATACAGGAGATAAAAGTGATGAATCCTCCGGCAGACCTGGAACTATAGGTTCTGGGTGGCCGGGGGTTTTTTATGTAATAGGGGAAATTGCTACATTAATGTATGAGAGTCCTTTCCTATTATACAAGCGCTCCGCGTGGATTGCACTGCGGCGGAGTGGAAGATGGCGCTTTGCACCCGCCGCAGGCGGAGAATCCTGCAAGTAGGATTCTTTTTAATAGGAGAGACCTTGTTAAGCTAATGCGTGAAAGTTATTTCTTAAAACATAAACGTGTCGCACAGGAGGCGGTCGCTGCGTAAGAGCAGGGGTGGCAAAAAGCCATCAGAATGCCTTGGGTAATGGAGTCTCCTAGGGTTACTACTTGTGAGAGGCGTGTGGTCTGAAGAGTCATCTGCTCCAAAAAACCAGATGTATTTACGATGCCGGTGATAAAGATGTCTCCCACAGCGGGGAGCTCCTTTTGCACTCCAGAACCAGGATAGAGTGCTCCGTTTCCGATGGAGATATAACCAAGGTGTCTGCGGGTACCTAAGGAGGCGTCCACTGCGATGAGCAGTGCATGGGGATGCCGTCTATTGATAAGCTGTATAGCACGGGAGAGGTTCAGAGCGTGAACGGGGCGATGGATGGTGCCATATACAGTTAGACCTTCCAGGACATAGTCAGAGAGCTGATGTCCCACGTAAGGGCCAAGGCAGTCCCCGGTGATTCGATCGCTTCCGATGCAGAGGAGCACAATTTCTTCCCAGGCGGTTTTGTGTCTGGAAATACAGGCGGCAATTCCTTGGGCGATTTCTTTAGGAGCACTTTTTTTCTTGCTGTTGACATAGAAGGTCATAGATTTATCAGCCTTTCTCGAAGCTTTCATTTTTGTCTCTGATTCATCATATCCAGAAAAACGGAAAATATGCAGAATCTGTCGCCAAATATTTGAAAATGGATCTTATAATTTGCTAAAATTTTCAGAAACTCTATGCTATTCTTACCCCGAAGGGGTGATGGTTAAATGATCGAAGTCATTTATAAAGAAGACAAATGCAAGGCCCAGGGAAACGAACAGTTTTTCCATATTCCGAAAAACATAAGACAGATCGGTTTAATCAGTGAGGAACACAAGATTTACATTGAGGACTATGCCTATACATTTTTGGGGAGAATTGCGGCAGAACAGCCAATGAAGGGAAGGCTGGCAGTGCTGCTAGGACAGTCCAATTGGGCGGAGGGAACATCTTACATTTTTATTCGCTGTGCTTTGCAGGTTCAGGAGATGGACATTTCGCCGGAACATCTGAATTTTTCAGATGAAGTCTGGGGAAAAGTGAATGAGCAGATGGAAGAGTACTTTCCTGGACAAGAGGTAGTAGGCTGGTTCTTCAGCGCGCCTCAGATTTCGATGGAAGTGACGGACGTGATTTATCGGACACATATGAATTCCTTTGGAGGAAATGATAAAGTACTGTTTTTGATGGAGCCTCAGGAGAAAGAAGAGGCTTTTTTTCGATATGAAAATGGACATATGGCAAAGCAGTTAGGATACTATGTCTACTATGAAAAGAATCCTATGATGCAGGAGTACATGATCGCGATGAACCAGGAACAGGAGTCGGACAGCCGTGAGAAGGTCACGGACGATGCAGTTCTGACCTTCCGAAGCAAGGTCAGACGGAAGCAGGAAAAGAGAGCATCGGAGGAACAAAAGAAAATGTCGGCGGTCATGTATGCGGCCAGTGCGTGTCTGGCTTTGGCCGTCTTGGCGGTAGGAGTGAATTTTGTGAACAGATATGATAAGATGCAGCAAATATCTGGACAAGCCAAGCAAGTGTCTGTACAGCCAGAGACGAAGACGGCGACTCCGAAGCCTGAGGAGAATGCCAAGATTACAGAAAAACTTATGGAAGAAAATAATACAGAAAAGGAGACTCTGACGATTCTGGAAAAAGATAAGGAGAAAACGACAGGGGAGACACCAACACCGACAGTAGCTGAAAAAGAGGACAAGCAGAAGTCTGAGACGGTACAAGATCAAGATATGGAGGAGAAACCAAACGAAGCTGATGATGCGAAGAAGGATGAAAAGACAAGCGGGGAAGTCCATGAGAGCTACACGATACGTCCAGGGGATACTCTGTTTAAGATTAGTATTCAGCGTTACGGGGATATGAGCGAAATCAGTGAGATTTGCCGATTGAATGGAATTTCAGAAGATGATATCATATATCCTGGGCAGACAATTTTGCTTCCATAAAAGGTATGCTTATTGTGCTCACGCGATAGGATGTGTTATAATGGGCGAGTAATGCTGAGGAGATACTGAAAATATGACATACAAAGGTAAGGGGTAGTGATGAGTCAAACACCTAAGGATACAGAGGGTAAGAAGATGAAAAAGCAGATCATTCCGGTGACAATCTCAAAGAAATCCAATAATATGGATTATCATAAAAAGCTGGCGCTTCATAAAAGGAAAAACGTGATGCGGATGTTGATTACGCTGGCCATTATCGCAGCGGCAGCGGCAGCTGTGATCGTGTTTATCCAGCGCAGAACCTTTCATAGTTATAAAGTGGTGAGCAGCTCTGACCAGGAAGATACAGCATCCACGAAATATATGGAGTTGGGTGATAATATACTCAGATACCGCGGGGAAGGTGCTTCTTTGGTGGATACAGAGCTTCAGACACTTTGGGAAGTGGATTATGAGATGCAAAGTCCTGTGGTAGATGTCTGTGACGGAACCGCAGTGATTGCTGACCAGGGTGGAACTAGCATGGTGATTGTCGATGAGGAAGGGCAGACGGGGAGCGTGACGACATCCTATAATATTGTCAAAGCCAGAGTTGCGAAACAAGGTGTGGTAGCTGCAATTTTGGATGGCGGTGAGGATACTTGGATTAACTTCTACGCCGCAGATGGCAGCATGATCGCTGAGAACCAAACCCGTGTGGACGAACCTGGGTATCCGCTGGATTTGTCTGTGTCGGAAGATGGCCTCTTGATTATGGTAACCTATCAGTTTGTGGAGGGAAGCAGCACGAAAAGTTACGTCGCATTTTACAATTTTGGCACAGTAGGACAGAACAAGGTAGATAATATTGTGAGCGGATTTACCTACGATGACGTCGTGATTCCGCAGGTGGCCTATCTAGATAAGGATACAGCGGTGGCTTTCCGGGATGATGGATTCAGTATCTACACTGGAAAACAGATTCCCAAAGAGGCTGCGAATGTCAAAGTAAAGCAGGAAATTGTCAGTACTTTTTATGATGAAAATAATATCGGGCTGGTGTTTAAATCCAATGGAGATTCTAAATATACCATGAAAGTTTATAATACCAGCGGCAAGAAAAAATTCGAGAGATCATTCAGCATTCCTTATACGAATATTCGAATGAGCAATGGTCAAGTTGTGATGAACAATTCTTCACAGGTCTGTGTGATCACAGATCAAGGTGCGGTAAGGTATAATGGAACCATCGATGAAGGGACGATCAATGATTTCTTCAAGGTGGGATACAATCGGTATATGCTGATTTTAGATACAGGAATTGACTTACTGAAATTCACATAATACAAAGGAGAAAAAATGACCTGGACATGGCTTGGAATTGTAGCCGTATTGGTCCTTATACTTTCCTGTTATGCCGGATATCGAAGAGGTTTTGTGCGGGAAGTAGTGGGAATTTCTTTTTTGTTCCTCAGTATCTTTCTGGTATGGACGATTAATCCTTATGTAAACCAGGTGGTAAAAACACAGACTCCGATTTATGAGAAGGTGAGAGGAATCTGTGAAAACGGAATTCAGGATTATGTAACAGAGCAAGGTGAGGCAGAAGGCGGCACGGAAGACAATGTGATTGCCAAGCTGCCTCTTCCTGAATTTATGAAAGAAGGACTGAAAGAGAATAATACGGCAGAAGTGTACAAATATCTCTCAGTAGATACCTTTGGGGGATATTTGGCGGATTATTTGGCAACAGCTATCACAAATGGAATCAGTTTTCTCATATCCTATATTATAGCTGTGATTGTCTTGAAGATTATAGTCTGTGCATTGGATTTAGTGACCCATTTGCCGGTTATACGTGGAGTCAACCGTTTAGCGGGCCTTTTGCTGGGAATTGTAAAAGGTGTTATTTTTATCTGGATTGGTCTTTTGGTGATTACAGTTTTCTGTAATACACAGATTGGAGCGGAATGTCTGAGGATGATAGAAAAAGATACTCTGCTTGGTTTTTTATATGACCAAAATATTTTTGTGAAAATATTTATGAGCATTTTTTATTCTGCGTGATTTTTAGGTAACTATTCAGCCATGCACAAAGTTACAAAAATCTGAGTTCAAACTTGTTTGAAAACGAAGATTTTTTTGTATACTTTGTATATGGCGTTTAGCCATAAGCGAGGATTTCGCCGCATATGCGGTGATATAAGCTGCGTAGCAGCTAATCCGAGCTGTTATGGCTGAATATAGCCGTTATGGGCAGCTTGAAGGTTGACAGAATGTGAAATTCGTGTTACCATTCCAAAATAAGGGAGTAGTCAGCGCTGTGGCGTGACGAAGTCAACATATTGGAGGTGGCTCCTGGCTTTGTATGAAATGACGAGACTTATCTGTAAAAGGATAGGTCTCTTTTTATGTGATAGGAAAGACCTTGTCGCGCTAATGTGCAAAGTGAACCACTCCCTCAAAGATTGAGAGGATGGGGAGCTGAAGCAGGCTTGCCCACTATGTGTTGATAAGGAGGAAAAAATGGGATTAGGGGAATTGTTTGTGATTGCAGTCGGGCTTTCCATGGACGCTTTTGCTGTATCAATCTGTAAAGGATTATCGGTGAAAAGAGTCTGTCCGGGGCATGTACTGTGTACAGGAGTTTATTTTGGTGGTTTTCAGATGATGATGCCGTTGATCGGGTACTTTTTGGGGAGCCAATTTAGTCATTTGATTACCCGTGTGGACCATTGGATAGCCTTTATACTTTTAGGCGTTGTGGGAGCGAATATGATTCGGGAATCCTTTGGGGAAGAAGAGGAGGTAGACGCATCTTTTCAAGCATCGTCGATGCTTCCTTTGGCTGTGGCCACGAGTATTGACGCACTTGCGGTGGGGATTACTCTGGCATTTTTAGAAGTGAATGTAGTCTTTGCTATCTGTTTTATAGGCTGTACGACTTTTATTTTGTCCGGAATAGGCGTGATGTCTGGAAATATTTTGGGAAAGAAATTCAAGTCAAAAGCCGAGATAGCAGGCGGAATTGTTCTAATCTGTATAGGATCGAAGATTCTTCTGGAACATCTGGGATATTTAGGGTAGAATAAAAGTCAGATGCATCAGAAAAGTAAAAGGATGCGAAAGGATACAGAGGTGAGCAATGTGAGTGAGCAGTATACCCAGAGTTACATATATCTAGAAGAGGGAGACAGCGTGGAGATTCTGCGCTGTTTTTCATCTGATACGAAAATCGAAATCAGGGAAAAATTCAAAGAAAATCCGTGAGTTCCGTCAGGACTTACTGTTTTTGCAGTGGATTTATTACTACAGGTTCGGTCGGGCCCGGTTGTTGGAAGGAAATTTCTGTTGTTTCAAATAGTTACAAAAAATGTAAAAAAATGTAAAAAAGCTCTTGACGACTTTGGAAGATCATGGTACTATATCAAAGCTGTCAACGAGAGAATAACAGACAGATAAAAAGATTAAAAAACTTTAAAAAAACTCTTGACAAAGATTGAGTCGCTTGGTAAAATAATGAAGCTGATTCGATGAGAGACAGCAAAGAACCTTGATAACTGAACAGTAAAACACATAGAACTCGAAAATTCTTTACATTCAAGAACGGTTTGAACGAACCAAAAGCAGTAATGAGGAATTAGGATAGCCAAGGGTTATCCTGAGACATCAAACACTAATTCAGAGAGTTTGATCCTGGCTCAGGATGAACGCTGGCGGCGTGCTTAACACATGCAAGTCGAACGAAGCGATGGAGAACGGAGATTTCGGTTGAAGTTTTCTATTGACTGAGTGGCGGACGGGTGAGTAACGCGTGGGTAACCTGCCCTATACAGGGGGATAACAGTTAGAAATGACTGCTAATACCGCATAAGCGCACAGCTTCGCATGAAGTGGTGTGAAAAACTGAGGTGGTATAGGATGGACCCGCGTTGGATTAGCTAGTTGGTGAGGTAACGGCCCACCAAGGCGACGATCCATAGCCGGCCTGAGAGGGTGAACGGCCACATTGGGACTGAGACACGGCCCAAACTCCTACGGGAGGCAGCAGTGGGGAATATTGCACAATGGGGGAAACCCTGATGCAGCGACGCCGCGTGAAGGAAGAAGTATCTCGGTATGTAAACTTCTATCAGCAGGGAAGAAAGTGACGGTACCTGACTAAGAAGCCCCGGCTAATTACGTGCCAGCAGCCGCGGTAATACGTAAGGGGCAAGCGTTATCCGGATTTACTGGGTGTAAAGGGAGCGTAGACGGTTTGGCAAGTCTGATGTGAAAGGCATGGGCTCAACCTGTGGACTGCATTGGAAACTGTCAGACTTGAGTGCCGGAGAGGCAAGCGGAATTCCTAGTGTAGCGGTGAAATGCGTAGATATTAGGAGGAACACCAGTGGCGAAGGCGGCCTGCTGGACGGTAACTGACGTTGAGGCTCGAAAGCGTGGGGAGCAAACAGGATTAGATACCCTGGTAGTCCACGCTGTAAACGATGAATACTAGGTGTCGGGTGGCAAAGCCATTCGGTGCCGCAGCAAACGCAATAAGTATTCCACCTGGGGAGTACGTTCGCAAGAATGAAACTCAAAGGAATTGACGGGGACCCGCACAAGCGGTGGAGCATGTGGTTTAATTCGAAGCAACGCGAAGAACCTTACCAAATCTTGACATCCCTCTGACCGGGAAGTAATGTTCCCTTTTCTTCGGAACAGAGGAGACAGGTGGTGCATGGTTGTCGTCAGCTCGTGTCGTGAGATGTTGGGTTAAGTCCCGCAACGAGCGCAACCCTTATTCTTAGTAGCCAGCAGGTAGAGCTGGGCACTCTAGGGAGACTGCCAGGGATAACCTGGAGGAAGGTGGGGATGACGTCAAATCATCATGCCCCTTATGATTTGGGCTACACACGTGCTACAATGGCGTAAACAAAGGGAAGCGAAGGGGTGACCTGGAGCAAATCTCAAAAATAACGTCTCAGTTCGGATTGTAGTCTGCAACTCGACTACATGAAGCTGGAATCGCTAGTAATCGCGAATCAGAATGTCGCGGTGAATACGTTCCCGGGTCTTGTACACACCGCCCGTCACACCATGGGAGTCAGTAACGCCCGAAGTCAGTGACCCAACCGAAAGGAGGGAGCTGCCGAAGGTGGGACTGATAACTGGGGTGAAGTCGTAACAAGGTAGCCGTATCGGAAGGTGCGGCTGGATCACCTCCTTTCTAAGGAAAAGAGAAGGAGTAGAGGAGACATGTGTTTTACTGTTGAGGTATTAAGGGAGGAGGAAGTTCTTGCGCACAGGGGTGCGAAGAACAGCTTTCGTACTAAGTTCGGTGCGGAGCGCCTCACTAAGTACTCAATGCTTCTGGCGGCGATGCGTTTGGGGGAGACACCCGTACCCATCCCGAACACGACGGTTAAGACCCAGACGGCCGAGGGTACTGCACTGGAGACGGTGTGGGAGAGTAGGTGGCTGCCAGATTAGAAAAAAGGAAGGGCTTATAGCTCAGCTGGTTAGAGCGCACGCCTGATAAGCGTGAGGTCGGTGGTTCGAGTCCACTTAAGCCCATAGGTCTTTGGGATACCGTGCATGGAGGAACAAAGGCCCACTTAAGCCCATAGGTCTTTCACAAAAGACCAATAAAAATTTGAAAATACCCAATGAGGGGATGTAGCTCAGTTGGGAGAGCACCTGCCTTGCAAGCAGGGGGTCGAGAGTTCGAATCTCTTCATCTCCACTCAGCAGGAAGAACTGCTGAAACTCGTACCTTGAAAATTGCATACATGAGAAATAAATCCTTGAAAAACGCCGTGTTGCCTGGTAGGGACGCATTCAATGGTGCACTTACTTAGGTAACGCGCAAGATAGGAAGACATCGATGATAAGTTATCATCAAGAGGAAAGAAGGCCAAGCTGTTAACGCTATAACAGCAGATGGTCAAGCAAAAAGAGCGCAGGGCGGATGCCTTGGCACTAAGAGCCGAAGAAGGACGTGATAAGCTGCGAAAAGCCGCGGGGAGGAGCAAATATCCCTTGATCCGCGGATGTCCGAATGGGGAAACCCGGCAGAGAAGACCTCTGTCATCCATACATGAATCCATAGTGTATGGAAGGGAACCCGGGGAACTGAAACATCTAAGTACCCGGAGGAAAAGAAAGAAAACTCGATTCCCAAAGTAGCGGCGAGCGAAATGGGAGGAGCCTAAACCAGTGTGCGTGCACACTGGGGTTACGGACTGCATTTAAGATTCTCTAAGGTTAGAAGAACGGTTTTGGGAAAGCCGGCCAGAGAGGGTGAAAGCCCCGTACACGAAAACCGAAGAGACTGAGCAGGATCCAGAGTACCGCGAGACACGTGGAACCTTGCGGGAAATCAGGGGGACCACCCCCTAAGGCTAAATACTACTTAGTGACCGATAGCGGATAGTACTGTGAAGGAAAGGTGAAAAGAACCCCGGGAGGGGAGTGAAAGAGAACCTGAAACCCTGTGTTTACAAGCTGTGGAACACCCTTATGTGGTGAACCGCGTACTTTTTGTAGAACGGTCCGGCGAGTTACGCTTACTGGCAAGGTTAAGGACTTAAAGGTCTGGAGCCGTAGGGAAACCAAGTCTTAATAGGGCCAAAGTCAGTAAGAGTAGACCCGAAACCGGGTGATCTATCCATGTCCAGGCTGAAGTTGCCGTAAAAGGCAATGGAGGGCCGAACCCACATCCGTTGAAAAGGGTGGGGATGAGGTGTGGATAGGGGAGAAATTCCAATCGAACCCGGAGATAGCTGGTTCTCCTCGAAATAGCTTTAGGGCTAGCCTCGATTTAGATTTGCGGAGGTAGAGCACTGAATTTCCTAGGGGGCGTCAAAGCTTACCGAAGAATATCAAACTCCGAATGCCGTGTAATTGATGATCGGGAGTCAGACTGCACGAGATAAGTTGGGCAGTCAAAAGGGAAAGAGCCCAGACCTCCAGCTAAGGTCCCAAAGTGCGTGTTAAGTGGAAAAGGATGTGGGATTTCGAAGACAACTAGGATGTTGGCTTAGAAGCAGCCATACATTCAAAGAGTGCGTAATAGCTCACTAGTCGAGAGGTCCTGCGCCGAAAATGTCCGGGGCTAAAACACGACACCGAAGCTGAGGAATCGAAAGATTGGTAGAGGAGCATTGCATGTGGGACGAAGCAGTACCGGAAGGAGCTGTGGACTGCATGGAAGAGAGAATGCCGGAATGAGTAGCGAGAATAAGGTGAGAATCCTTATGGCCGAATATCCAAGGTTTCCAGAGTAAAGCTGATCTGCTCTGGGTAAGTCGGGGCCTAAGGCGAGGACGAAAGTCGTAGTCGATGGACAGCAGGTGGAGATTCCTGCACTGCTGTGTAACAGAACTGTGGGGACATATGTGGTGAGTGCGAGCCGGGAATGGGAAGCCCGGTGCAAGCGAGGTACCAGTCACGTAGGCAAATCCGCGTGGCAATGGGAAGACGTGATGCGGAGCGAAAGTTAGTAGCGAAGAGCGTAAGCCATGTGTCAAGAAAAGCCGCTATTGTTTATACAGTACCCGTACCGGAAACCGACACAGGTGGATGAGGAGAGAATCCTAAGGCCGACGGAAGAAGCATTGTCAAGGAACTCGGCAAAATGACCCCGTAACTTCGGGAGAAGGGGTGCCACAGAAGATGTGGCCGCAGAGAATAGGCTCAAGCAACTGTTTAGCAAAAACACAGGTCTATGCAAAACCGAAAGGTGAGGTATATGGGCTGACGCCTGCCCGGTGCTGGAAGGTTAAGAGGAGGAGTCAGGAAACGAAGCTCTGAATTGAAGCCCCAGTAAACGGCGGCCGTAACTATAACGGTCCTAAGGTAGCGAAATTCCTTGTCGGGTAAGTTCCGACCCGCACGAAAGGCGTAATGATTTGAGCGCTGTCTCGACAATGCATCCGGTGAAATTGAAGTACCAGTGAAGATGCTGGTTACCTGCGCCAGGACGGAAAGACCCCATGGAGCTTTACTCCAGCTTGATACTGGGATTCGGTATTGCATGTACAGGATAGGTGGGAGACGAAGAAGTGAGGACGCCAGTTTTCACGGAGTCGGCGTTGGGATACCACCCTTGCGGTATTGGGTTTCTAACCAGCAGCCGTGACCCGGCTGGGGGACAATGTCAGGTGGGGAGTTTGACTGGGGCGGTCGCCTCCGAAAGGGTATCGGAGGCGCTCAAAGGTTCCCTCAGAATGGACGGAAACCATTCGAAGAGTGCAAAGGCAGAAGGGAGCTTGACTGCGACACCGACGGGTGGAGCAGGTACGAAAGTAGGACTTAGTGATCCGGTGGTATTAAGTGGGAATGCCATCGCTCAACGGATAAAAGCTACCCTGGGGATAACAGGCTTATCACTCCCAAGAGTTCACATCGACGGAGTGGTTTGGCACCTCGATGTCGGCTCATCGCATCCTGGGGCTGTAGTAGGTCCCAAGGGTTGGGCTGTTCGCCCATTAAAGCGGTACGCGAGCTGGGTTCAGAACGTCGTGAGACAGTTCGGTCCCTATCCGGCGTGGGCGTAGGATATTTGAGAGGAGCTGTCCTTAGTACGAGAGGACCGGGATGGACTGGCCGCTGGTGTATCTGTTGTTCTACCAAGAGCATGGCAGAGTAGCCAAGCCGGGAAGGGATAAACGCTGAAGGCATCTAAGCGTGAAGCCCCCCTCGAGATGAGATATCCCATTCTTAGGAAGTAAGACCCCTTGAAGACGACGAGGTAGATAGGGCAGAGGTGGAAGTGCGGTAACGTATGGAGCTGACTGCTACTAATCGGTCGAGGGCTTGACCAATAGCCAGGAGAGGAAGAGAAGGCTTCTGGCAGCCAGATTTCCAAGGAATCATGTATGCAGTTTTGAAGGTAGGAGATACGAGAGAAGTAGGGAATACTTTCAAAGGAATGGTCCTCCTTAGCTCAGTCGGTAGAGCATGCGGCTGTTAACCGCAGTGTCGTTGGTTCGAGTCCAACAGGGGGAGGTGTAGGCTTGCGAATGTTATGTTCGCAAGCTTTTATTATATTATAGGAAAGACCTTGTCACGCTGATGTGTGAAAGTTCTTTCCTATAACATAAACGCTCCGCTAAGGATGCGCACTTACGAGAGGTAGCTGCGGCAGGCGGCTGTGCTCAGCGTGCAAAGTGAGCTGTGTGTTTCAAGATTGAAGGGATGGGGGAGCTGAAGTGGGCTTACTCACTTTGTTCTGTTATAGAAAAGAATGTAAGAGTAATTGGGAATCCTGGTAAACAGGATTCTTTTTTTCTGCGAATAGTGTTAGAATGGAGCCAGAAATTCTAGGAGGAATCTAAAATGAAATTTAAATATTTTGTTAACAGTAGAAAGTTTTCGTGGACGATTGTAGGGATAGGATTTGTGTTTACACTGATTGTTTTTTTCTTTTTGCCATCCTCGATTCCAATACATTTTAATGCTGGCGGAATCGCGGATAGCTATGGGGATAGAATTCAGATATTTTTATTTCCGCTGTTACAGTTAATGATTTTATTGCTCACAGGTAGGGAAAAGTTACGGTATTGGCTAACACATTCTAAGACATTTTTGAATGATATACAGTATAATTGGCTGGTCAGTGGGCTATGTCTTTTAATAATATTTGTAGAATTTAGAGTGTTATATGCAGCTTTTTGAGGCTAGGGGAGCGTGGAGTGATATATGGCGATTATTATTGTCTTACATTTTAAGGATGTTTATAGTACTTATGGTGAGCAATTTTAAGGGGATAGCTGTAATCTTAGGAAAAACTTAACATTCTCTCATGCAGACATTAGAGATTTTATGGCAAAAGCTTGGTATACTAAAATGTATATAATTTGAACAGAGAAGGGAAAGGAAATATGTCGGAAAAAATTCTCGTTGTCGATGATGAACATGATATTGCGGATTTGCTGGAAGTATATTTGAAAAATGAAAATTATACAGTATACAAATATTATTCAGCAATGGAAGCTCTGGAATGCATTGAGAGAGAAGAGCTTGATCTAGCGATTTTAGACATTATGCTTCCAGGTGTCGATGGATTTTCCATTTGCCAGAAAATTCGTGAGCGGTATACTTATCCTATTATTATGCTGACGGCAAAAGATGAGGAGACAGATAAAATAACGGGACTGACTCTGGGAGCGGACGATTATGTCACAAAACCTTTTCGCCCGCTGGAATTGGTCGCCAGAGTAAAGGCACAGCTTCGAAGGTACAAAAAATACTCGCCTGTTTCTGAAGTGGAGACACAAAAAACTACAAGACTGTCTTATAAAAAATTGGAATTGGACATGAAAACGTATGAGTGTCTGTTAGATGGAGAACTTGTCGCACTCACGCCTACAGAATTTTCAATCTTGCAGCTTTTATTAAAACAGGCAGGGAATGTTGTGAGTCTAGAGGAATTGTTTCGGTCTGTCTGGAAAGATGAGTATTATAACAAGAATAGCAGCACAATCACTGTGCATATCAGACATCTGAGAGAAAAGCTGAGAGATACTGGCGCTAATCCCACTTATATTAAGACAATCTGGGGTGTGGGCTATAAAATATGAAGTTACTGTGAAAAGGAGAGTGTAGGGTGTGAACGCGAAAAATCAAAGTAATTCTATGGAAAAGAAACTGTGCAGACAGCTTTTTCTCAGTTTGTCTTTGTATGCGGCGTTGGGGTTGGCAGTGACCTTGGTATTGGATTATATTTTAGCTCTTTTTCAAAATCCAATTTCTGTGTGGCTGATTCAGAGGATTGACCTAATCTATTTTTTCTGCCTCATCTTTGGCTTTGGGGGGATTTTTTATAGATATTGGAAAAAACCGTGGTCATATTTGAATGAGGTGGTTCAAGGAGCGGGTAGACTTCATGAACAAGACAGTAGGCCGATTGAATTGTCTGCTCCTTTAGGAGAGGTGGAAAACCAGATGAACCAGATCAAAATGTCTGTTTTATTAAGCAAACAGGCTGCTAAGATGGCAGAAGATAAGAAAAATGATCTGATTATGTATCTGGCCCATGATATTCGCACACCGTTAACTACAGTAATCGGTTATTTGAGTCTGCTCGAGGAGGCGCCTGATATGCCTGTTGAGCAAAGAACAAAGTATACGGGAATTGCCCTGGAAAAAGCAGAGCGATTGGAAAGATTAATCAATGAATTATTCGAGATTACGCGGCTGCATGCTAGAACTGTTGCTTTGAAAAAAGAAAAATTAGATTTATACTGCCTGTTGGTGCAATTGGCGGATGAGTTCTATCCGATTATATCGGCTAAAGGAAATTCACTTCGGTTGGAGATAAAAGAGAAGATGACAGTGTTTGCTGACGCTGAAAAATTAGTGCGTGTCTTCTCCAATATATTAAAAAATGCGGTTTCTTATAGTTACCCGGACACAGAAATCCTGATAACAGCCGATGTGCAGGGAGATTTTGTGAACGTGGACATTCAAAACCAGGGAGATCAGATTCCTCAGGAACGGTTAGGAGATATTTTTGAAAAATTTATCCGCCTGGATAAGGCCCGTCTTTCTGACACAGGTGGGACGGGGCTGGGGCTTTCTATCGCGGAAGAGATTATTCGACTTCACGGAGGGGAAATCACAGTTGAAAGTGAAGAGAAAATGGTAACTTTTCATGTTCGATTGCCGCTGTCAGATTAGGAAAAAAGATAGGTTCTATTAGGAAGTTCTTAGGAATTTTTCTAGGGAATCTTTGAGAATTCAATGCCTCTGTTCGGTACAATAAATACTGAACAGAGGCATTTTACTGTATAAGCTCCCGGACAGCGGCTGGGAGGCCGGCAAGCTTGCTTGCCAGGACGCCCAGACATTGGCCGGGGCAACAGGTATGAGCACGCAGGCGAATGTGCGGGAGTGCGAATACCTGTCAGGATTGCGGGAGTGCGATGCACGGAGCAATCCGCAGCTTATAGCTCCCGGACAGCGGTTGGGAGGCCGGCAAGCTTGCTTGCCAGGACGCCCAGACATTGGCCGGGGCAACAGGTATGAGCACGTAGGCGAATGCGCCGGAATGCGAATACCTGTCAGGATTGCGGGAGTGCGATGCACGGAGCAATCTGTAGCTTATACTTTTTGGAGGTACCGCCGACAGGCGACATGAAGGTTTGCGCGATAGGCCAGGAAAAGGGGACCGTGCTAGCACGAACGGGTCTCGTTTCGATGCGGTTCATGTTAGACGCGTGCCACCGGCACGTAGCACCATTGTCCGTGGTATCGAGCAGGTTAGGGAAAGGAGAAAGGGCATGGAACTGAGAATCCAACAGTTGAGCAAGCACTTTAAAGACAAAAAAGCGGTTGATGAGGTGTCGTTTACGTTGACAGCAGGTGTTTGGGGACTTTTAGGGGCTAACGGTGCAGGTAAAACTACGCTGATGAGAATGATTGCAGATCTCACAGCTCCCACCAGCGGTGCAGTTTTTTATGACGGAATAGAAATCCGTAAAATGGGGGAGACTTATCGGAACCTATTCGGATATCTGCCGCAGGATTTCGGATATTCCCGTGACTTTACTGTAAAAGATTATCTGGAGTATATGGCGGCTTTGAAGGATGTTCCCATCAAAGAAACTGCAGGAAGAATAGAACGGCTTTTGGAACTCCTCACTTTGTCCGAGGTGAGAGGAGAAAAGATTGCCAAATTATCCGGGGGAATGAGACGCCGTGTCGGAATTGCTCAGGCCATGCTAAATGAGCCAAAAGTTCTCGTGATGGACGAACCCACGGCCGGGCTTGACCCAGGTGAAAGGGTGCGGTTTCGAAATTTGATCTCTGAATTTTCTCATGATCGTATCGTATTGATCTCTACTCACATTGTCTCAGATGTTGAATATATAGCTTCTAGGAATGCAATCATGAAGGCGGGGAGGATCGTAGATATAGGGACGACGCAAGAATTGGTAAGGCAGATAGAAGGAAAGGTATGGGAGGGGGCCGTATCTGTGGAGGATTTGACAGAATATGAGAAAAGATTGAGGGTTGTCAGTCGGCGCGATGAAGGTCACGGTTTGGTATTTATCCGTTATTTATCCGAGAAACCTGAGCTTCCAAAGTCCGCAACAGTGCCTCCGAGGCTAGAGGATTTATATTTGTGGCTTTTTCCTCAAACCGTCTTAGAAAAGGAGGGAAACTAATATGCGTCTATTTATGTTGGAAATGAAGCGGCTTGTAAAGACACGTCGTACTTTAATTTTAGTTTTTATAGCGTTGGTGTTTTCAGTGATTATGGCTTATCTGCCAGTAAGCTTTGAATCCATCAATCGGCCGGGAGAAGACGGGAGTATTGTGGAATTGGACGGTTTGGAGGCCCTTCAATTTAAGAAAAATTATTACAGAAAAACTAATGGTGAAGTTACACCGGAAAAAGTAGCAGAGGCTTTGAGAATATATCAGAGTTATGTGAGAGAATATGGTACCTTAGATGAGGTTCCATTGGATTTATATGTTGAAAATATTTTGGCCGTCAGACCAGTCCTACAGGGGCTTTCAGAGGCATTTGCTGACCCTAAGACTGGAATAGGGACAGATTTGATGAAGATTAACCCGGATGAGGTGGAGGAGAGTTATTATGAAAAATGCAGGAACCATCTGAATGATATTATGAACCTTGAACAGAAAAAATATCCGGCTGCCAGACAGTATGCGGCAGACAAATATTCCAAGGTGGAAGTTCCCTTTCAGCTCTATACAGGGGTGAGCAGAGACGCTTTTGACTATACTGAGCTGTATATTTTGGTCTTGATGGTCCTGTGTACTGCAATTGCAGCACCGATTTTTGCCAACGAATATCAGACTGGCAGTGACAACATTTTTCGTTGTGCGAAATATGGACGAATGAGGTTTGCTGTTGTGAGGATCACTGCATCCTGCTGTATTTTTATTGCTGTTTTTATTCTGGGAATGGCCATTCATTTGACGATTCTCAACCTCGCATTTGGAACAGAATGTCTGAAAACTTCCATGCAGATGCTGTTTTCAATCATAAATCTGCCCAATATGAATTTGGGCCAGCTTCAGTTGACTTTGGCAGTTTGCGGAGGTATTTCGTTGATTGCGAGTATGAGTTGTGCACTGTTTTTATCCGCAAAGTGTAAAGATTCTTTGACGGCTCTTTTGATTTCTTTTGTGGTACTATTTTTACCGATTTTTGCTTATTTTGGATTGGGTGGTTCCACGTGGCTTTCGACGATACTTCCTTCCGCAGGCATTGGTATGCAAAATAGTTTTCTCTATCAGTTTGTGGATTTTCAGTTTCTGCACCTTGGAAAATTGAGTCTCTGGACACCATATGTTATCTTCATTTCAGCGGTGATTGAGATTCCGGCCTTTCTGATACTGGCAGTTCGCACTTACTGCAGACGGCAGCGGTTATAAGCCGCGTCTGCTGGGCTGAATCGTGGCAATTTTTTTAAAAAAATTTGGAATTTCCTCTTGCCAAAATTCTCTGCTTATGGTAATATAACATTCGTTGACACGGCTAATGCCGTGTAAGAGGCTCCATGGTCAAGCGGTTAAGACACCGCCCTTTCACGGCGGTAACAGGGGTTCAAATCCCCTTGGAGTCATTGAAATGGATAAGTATGCCGATGTGGCTCAATTGGCAGAGCAGCTGATTTGTAATCAGCAGGTTATCGGTTCGAGTCCGATCATCGGCTTTTTGGACCTTTAGCTCAGTTGGTTAGAGCACCCGGCTCATAACCGGTCGGTCCTGGGTTCGAGTCCCCGAAGGTCCATTTTAACAAAAAAATAATAGTACTATGGCCCAGTGGCTCAGTTGGTTAGAGCGCCGCCCTGTCACGGCGGAGGTCGAGAGTTCGAGTCTCTTCTGGGTCGTTTACAGACGGTGAGTCTGTATGTGAATGGGGTCTTAGCTCAGCTGGGAGAGCATCTGCCTTACAAGCAGAGGGTCATAGGTTCGAGCCCTATAGGCCCCATTTTGTATGAGAAAATATTCTCATACACTTATTATCGAGATGCCGCAGTGGCGGAACTGGCAGACGCACAGGACTTAAAATCCTGCGAGGGTTAAACTTCGTACCGGTTCGATTCCGGTCTGCGGCAGTGATAAAAAACGAGAGAAGCGTTGAATTTGTAGCGTTTCTCTTCTTTTTTTGCTTCAAAAGGTTTGAATACCTTTGAACGTTTTATGGGAAAATTCCCGGTTTTTGAAATAATTCTCTTGCCTTGTGAAGAATCTTGATTGCTTCATCAGACAGGAACTGCTTGCGGAAACCATGAGAGGCATTTCCTTTCATCTGGTTGACTACCTTTACTCCTCTTTTGGAAAAGGTTAAATCATCATGTAGTGTCCGTTCACAGGTAGCCTGTCTGTGCAGATAGGCAATTCTGTTTCCATAGTCAGTGTCTTCCAAGCGGATTGCTTTTGTCTCCCTGATACGGATAAACAGATAAAAAGATAGTTATATCACAAGGGAATAAGGCTCTGTGATACAGCTAAGATAATGCAACAGCTTATGCGTATCGTCAAGGGAAAATACGTTGTCACTTTGTACTTCCACAGGCTTGTAGATAAACTGTTTGAAATTTGCATCAGGGACGTAATCTTTTTTGTGTTTCTGCTCGAAACATCTCCCTCTAAACTATTTTACTTTTTGTTTTTTCAGTATTATCCCACATACAATTATCACCGCGAAAAAGATAGCGATTAGATACCATAGATTTTGAAGGTGAAAACCATAGTCTAACATCAATCGGTATCCCCAAGAAGCGGGGTAAATATATCTGATGGTTTTGAGAAAATCCGGCAGCAATTCGATAGGGAACATAATCCCCGAAAGCATAATCGACGGTAAAAACACAAGTTGTGCTATCATCGTTAGCTTTGCCTGATTTTTCACAGTTAGCCCCAATATACTTCCAATACTCAGCGAGACGATGATGTATATAGCAAGCGCAAGAAAGAAAAATGGAAGCTGCACTGGCAAGGTTGCCTCGAACAATATAGGAGCAAGCAGCAATATAATAACGCTACTAATCATTAAATGCACAAACGCAGAAAGGAACATTGTAACAAGACCTAAATATAAAGGTACGCCATTTGCTTTATAAACTTTTTTTACATCACTTCCATAAGTTTCAATCAATGATGGCGGTAACCCAATAAACGCTCCCATTGAAACGCTCATTACAATCATAGATTGTATCAGTGTGCTTCTCATTTCAGGCATAACAGAAGTAAAAATACCCCCCATAAACAGGAAGAAAATAAGCGGAACGATGTAGCAGGTTACTAACATAGATTTACTACGTATATCTAATTTCCACTGTAATGCTATACCATATAAAAACCCATTCATTTTGATTCCCTCCTTGCAATTTCGATAAAATGCTGTTCCAGCGTGCCACGGTCAACTTTAATATCTAATACCTGAATCCCTTTTTGTCTCAAATCACTGAGCAGGGAAATCAAAGTATTTTCAATATTATCTGTCTTAAAAGTGTTGTCCCCTTGCTCTGTTTTGATATGGATAAAGTATTTTCTTCCTACCTTATTGGTCAGTTCCGAAGCTGTGCCGCAAAAGACTATATTTCCGCTATTCAAAATAGCAATACGATCACATAAGGTTTCTACTTCTGCCATATCGTGACTTGCTAGAACGATTGTTTTTCCTTGTAATTTAAGTTTGCGAATTTGCTCGTGGAGCGAAACCCTACCTTCAACATCAAGCCCTGCTGTCGGCTCATCGAGAAAAATAATATCTGGATTACCAATAAGTGCAAGGGCTAAATGTAATCGCCTTTTTTGTCCTGTGGATAACTGTGCATACTGTTTCTTTTCAATCTCTTTAATGTCGAGGGTGTTAAGCATCGTATAATCAATTTTTACTCCATTCCATTTTGCAAATAATTTTATAGCTTCCATTGGCTTGATATGGGCAGGCAAAGATGAAGATTGTAACTGAATACCCATTTTCCCGTTTACCATAATTGTACCGCTATCATATTTTCTCAAACCTTCAATACATTCAAAGGTGGTCGTTTTTCCTGCACCATTGACACCGAGCAAAGCAAAGATTTCCCCTTTTTCAATTTGAAAATCAAGCCCATTGAGGACAATGTTGTTGTCATAGCTTTTCTTTAATCCACGAACTTGTATTGCACTATTCATCATTGTATCTCCTCAAATGGATTTGTTCCAAGTCTTGAGAAATAGATCTGCAAAGCCGGTTCTAAATAGTCGTTTACAATTTTTTGTCTTTCTTCCCAAGCATTTGTAGCAGTATCAATATTACCAATCTCCATCAATTTTGGGAGCATACTCATATCACCGTTGGTAAATTCCATAATCAGTCCCCAATATTCTTTTACAACTCGTTGGCATTTTTCACTTTCAGGAGACACGCTTGCCTTTTGAAGTTCTATAATTTCGTCACTTAGACGGTTAAATCTATCCATAAAATTTAAACCACTTTCCTTGTCAAACCGATTACGGATATGGTCAAGAGTATCATCATCGAAACGCTTAATGAGGTAGTAAGATCCATTTTTCATTTGCAGATTGACAATAATATCTGCATACTTCTTAAAATTGACTGTCTGCATTTGCAACACTTCTTTTTTTAACTGTTCTATTGCTGTCAAAGAAGCTGTTAGATGCTCTATCTTCTCCCGTATGCTATCTGCCTGTTTAGTAAGAACGTTCGCAAAATCAGTCGGTGATTCCAACGAAATTAAACGTTGCTTTATATCACCCAAGGAAAATCCTAATGATTTTAAGGATATAATTTGATGAAGTGTAACTAAATCTTTATTTGTATAAAGCCTGCGCCCACCTTTGCTTTCTGATGATGGAGAAAGCAGTTCTTCTTTGTCATAGTATTGAAGAGTACGAACGGTAACACCCATTTTCTTTGCTACTTCGCCCACTGTCATAAAACCTTGTGGAATTGCTTTGTATTTTGCCATATTTGTTTTTTACCTCCTATACTGTATTATACATTATTACGTTACGTCACGAACAAGACTATTTTCAAAAAAATTTGTGACAAAGATTTCTCCATTCCGCCTCTTTGTATTTACGCAAAGATAACTTCCTTTTCTACCATTTCTTTTGCACATGCTCGTATGTTATTGATTCTCTGCATCCATTTTAAGGAGTTTTGTGATACCTTGTGACCGTTTCATCTGTTCCTATGAGAACTTTTTAGATATTCCTGCGTTTGGTTATTAATATCGGCAAGGTAAGACAAGGGATGTTAATCTTCTTGCAGTTCATACGAAAAACCGTCGCTTTCCCATACATACTTGTCCATTAAAAAATCTATCGTATGATATATTCGTACAATACATGACAGTTCTCCGATTGCCACAGATTGATCGCGGATATTGAAACGGCAAGTAAGAATAAAGTTGCTGAAAGTAGATTTCATAGATAGCAATCTTGTGGAAGAAATCTTGGAGTTTCTCAATAAACTCGTATCAGTGGTGGGATGCTGGCTCTTGAAAACCACAAACAGAAGAATGTGGATAGCAGATTATGCTTAGAATTGGAACAGAGAGGAGAAGGTATGTGGAGAGGCAAAGGTCTCACATGCCGTCTTGCTTGTACATTTTATTAAATTATATTATACTGTATTAATAGTATTTTGCTAGTAGAGTGTAAATGATGTATGGAAAAGAATTATAAGATTTTAAATAGAGATCACATAAAATATTTAGCAATCCTTTTGATGACGTTTAACCACATCGCGCATATCCTTATGATACCTGATACGATAGCATATGAAATATTTGAAGATATGGGGTATTTTACTTCAATCACCATGTGCTATTTCTTAGTTGAAGGATATTTTTATACCCATTCGCGAAAGAATTATGCAAAGCGTTTGTTTATTTTCGCCTTAATATCAGAGGTCCCCTATTTGTTAGCTATGGGATATTTCCAGCTGAATGTTATGTTCACGTTCTTAATCTGCCTTTGTATTTTATCAATAATGGAAAGTAAGCGAAACACAATTCAAAAGATATTATCTATTTTAGGTTTGATTTTATTATCAGTGCTGTGTGATTGTGCGCTGATTCTTCCAATAGCTACAATATTGTTTAAACTTAGCAGGGGAAATAGAAAAAAACAAATCCAAGCATGGGTAATAATGTGTGCTATTTTCTTTGTGTTGAACGTGCCAGGATATGCATCTACTAATGTACCGTATCCATTTTTATCAGGATATGCCTTATTGCATAGCTTTTATTCAATAATTGCTTGGATTTTGGCGGGGATTATAATTTTGGTATTTTATAATGGAAAAAAGTCTGGGAAATACGAGTTCCTGAACAAATGGTTATTTTATGTGTATTATCCAATGCATTTATTAGTGCTGTGGAGTATTCAATATTTTCTAATAAAATAGTAATATATAATTCTCAGTTTGTGGGCGGTAAGTGTTGGAACATTGCAGGTTTGATGAAGCCTCAAAACCTCATTCTTTCAGAAGCCGTTGTTATTTAAAATGATTTGTTTCGGTCTATGGTTATTTTTTAAGAATGAAAGATGGATTCAATATCTATTCCACCTGTCGTTAACGAAGAGATGTGGGTGTGCTGCAATGCGTGAGTAGTGATGTGCATTCCGAGGATTTTTTGAGCGGTTTCATGCAGGTACTTATTGGAACTGAATGGATTGATATAGCTGCCATTTCTGAACGTCGTAGATTCATCAGGGCGGTAAGTTTCTTTTGATAAACCCAGTTCAGCAAAGGGATAAGATAAATTTGGCATTCACTTAGAACATTGGAAGATTCCTCTGTTTTAGAGTACTGTGTTTTGAGAGAGATGACCGTTAAATGCTGTATTAGTACGTCTTAACCCCGAAATTAGCGCTACACTTTGCGGGTGAGGGCGCTATTTTTGTGTTTACAAAATGTTACAACAAGAGTATAACCGCACAAAGCAAGACAACAAACCTGAATAAGTCGCTGTATGTTAACCATAAACACCAGTCCTTTTCTCTTTAGAGTAGGTGGCTTCCTAGGCAAGTAGATTATATTGTTAAGGGGCTGTGTGGCCGATTTTCAGACAGTTCTTCAAAATAGGAGATTGATTAATGAGCAGTTAGAGCTTCAAGACATGTAGAGTTCACATCCTCATTTGTTAAGCAAAAATAAAGACATTCAATGCATCTGTAACTTCTTTATAGTTTCCTTTGCAAATAGATCATATCCACCAACTGAATGTCGCATTCATATATTGGGTGGTTGTAATTGTCTGTAAAAAAGTTTTTAATACTGTGGGAGCGGGTAAATCCGCATTTTTCATAAAAAGGAATCGTCAGCGGGCTATCCCCTGTGCCGACTTGGAGTACAGAGTATTTTTCTCTATATTTTGCGGAGATGAAGTCAATTAGAGCTCTGCCGTATCCTTTTCCCTGCCATTTCGGTAGGATGGCAATATTTTTGATTTCTAGCACACCTCCACCTTCATCTGTTATTACACATTCACCTTTGATTCCATTATCGTCTAACACATACATGACGCCTTTGTCAATATATTTGTCTACCATATCTTCTTGCTCGTCTGCCAGCAACAATAACGAGAGAAATTGTTTTTTGTGATTTTCCACTTTTTTGATTTCCATATCAATATACCTCTATAAAATATGTTTATCTAATTTATTTCTGGACACATTATATCAGGTTATTTTGACGCTGTCGTTTTTGGGCTTTTAAGAAGAACTATTCCGCGGCAATAAAAAGGTTAGAAAAGATGCGAGTATCGAGGGGAATTTAAGTCCGATACGCAGTGTGAGGAATAGGTTGGAGATAGAAAGCCTAATCGAACTTAGGTGAGTCTTTTTCTATGCATCAAAAACAGATGGAGAAAATTTACCGCATTCTCATTTCGAACAGCTAGAAAAAGCACTTACGATGGAAAAGTGGGTTGTTCTGGAAGGGATGCGGCAAATTCAGATTTTGATTCAGAATTGTTTTCTGGATATCAAGGCTCTGCTGACCAGCCACGGGAGTGACAGACCATTACTTTTTCTCCTTTTAAGTCCAACTCACCATTAAAAGCAAATCCTAGTTTTCGGTAGAGGTTTATGGCTGCGGTGTTGTCGCTGTATACGCTCAGGTAGATTTTAGAGCAGCCATATTCCTTCCAAATTCTATTAAGCAGGCAGGAGACGGCTATTTGGCCATAGCCTCTGTGTTGAAAATGACGGTCGATAAGCAGGCGGTCCAGCCAGACACGGCCGGCCGGAAGATATTCCTGAAAAAAACCATACATAGCGAACCCTACCAGTGTGCTACCGTCATAGATACCGAGCGGACGCCAAGAGTCCCGTTCGTCTGCTTCTCTCATGCAGTCTGCAACACTTTCAATATAATTTTCTTGCCCAGGGGCAGGGCTTAAAGCCTCAGCTTCTTTTCTGTTCTCTTCAGTAATCGGCTCAAAATGTAGTTCCATAAAAATCCTTTCTACAGTCTTTAAACTGAATAATTTTAAGAATGTCTTTATTATAGCATCGCCATGTGAGATTCGCAATCGCGAAGGTTGGCGTCGTTGTTGATAGGATAGGAGAAAGAGAAATACGATATAGTTAGAATTAACTAGCCAAAGGCAGCAGGATAGCGTATTTATCGGCTATCAAAGATATCTGGTAGGAACGTTTTGAGAGTGATAAAAAAAGCAGATAGAACAGCTTTAAACAATTTTTCACCGAGGACCAACGAGAGGGAGCTTCCAAGATAGGTGTCAAAAGCAGGCGGTGGGAAAAGGTGGAATGACTCTGTCAGGCGGTGAGAAACAGCGAATATCCATTGCTCGTTACATTCAGCAGGCGATATCTGAGCAAAGACACGGTTGGTGATCGCCCATCGTCTGAACACCATACGGCAGGCAGATCCTGGTGATTGAGGATGGCCGTATCGTGACACGCGGAATTGATAGAGGAGAAAGGCCTGTACCAGAGATTTGTTGAGAAATAGGAAGGACAGAGATAAGCTTTAGTTACTGTTCACTTACTTGAGGTTTGTGAGCAGAAAATATCGGGGATCCTCCCTTGACAGAGAAGGGGAGAAATGGCATATAATCAGTAGAGAAAGAAGAAAGCAGGTAGGGTTATGTGCGGACGGTATTATATTGATGATGCGGCAGTGAAGGCGATTGTGACATTGGTACGGAGCATTGACAGAGATTTGAAATTCGGCAAAAAGAGGGATATCTATCCGTCAAACGAAAGCCTTGCTCTGTACGAGGGAATGGGGCAGGTAGAGGCAGGGTGGATGAAATGGGGCTATCCAGGGTTCCAAAAGGACAGCTTGCTGATTAATGCCAGGGCTGAGAGCGCATTGGAGAAGAGAACTTTTGCAGAGGATATCCAGACTCGCAGGTGTGTACTTCCTGCGGGAGGCTTCTATGAGTGGAACAGCCGAAAAGAAAAGTGTAGCTTTTGGAGGGCGGATGCTTCAGTTTTGTACATGGCGGGCTGCTTTCACATCTGGGAGAATAAAAAATGTTTTGTGATTCTGACGACAGAGGCTAATGCCTCGGTGGCTGGGGTCCATAGCCGGATGCCTCTGGTCTTGGAACCAGATGAGGTGAAAACCTGGATTTTGGATGGAAATTCGGTCAGTGAACTGCTCAAAAAAAAGCCCACACTCTTGGAGCGAAGCCAGGAGTATGAGCAATTGTCGCTTTTTTAGCTGCGCGAGAGAGACTCAGAAGGATTTGGGTCACTGCGCAGATCTTTCATGATTTTCTTAAATTCCAGAGCAAATAACGTAACTGTGGTCATGACGGCGATGATATCTGCGATAGGCTCGGCCAGGAAGACAGCCAGGACTTTGTCGGTCATAAAAGACGGGAGAATGAAAATCAGCGGAATCAAAAGTACGATCTTACGAAAAACAGCAAGGAAAGCGCTGATTTTGGAATTTCCGAAGGCGATAAAGCTCTGTTGGCAGGAAATTTGAAGTCCCATCAGAAGAACTCCGGCCATGTATACCCTAAGGGCCCACTGGGTAATTTCAGACAACTGCGGATCGTTGGTGAAGATTGCGACAAAAGCGGAGGGAACTAGCTGGATAGCAGCCCACAGGATTGTCGCATAGCCGAACGCGCAGATAGTCTGCAGTTTGAATGCTTGTTTTACCCTGTCTGCGTTACGCGCCCCGTAATTGTAACTGATGATTGGTTGTCCGCCCTGGGTGAGTCCCTGTAGAGGCAGCATTGCAAACTGCATGACGCTAGAGAGGATGGTCATCGCGCCCACAGCCAAGTCGCCGCCGTATTTTAGTAAAGAGGAATTAAAACAGAGAACCAGGATGCTCTCGGTGGCCTGCATGGTAAAGGGGGCGACGCCTAAGGCCACGCAGGGCAGCAGAATCGATGGCTTGATTCGAAAGTTTTTCTTCTTTAGCCTCAATATTGTGTTCTTTCCAGACAGGAATTTCACTGCCCAGGCTGCGCTCAGCGCTTGGGATAAAATTGTGGCCAGGGCCGCGCCTTCTACACCCATTCCCAATCCAAAGATGAAAATAGGGTCCAGGACGATGTTAGTGACAGCGCCGATGATGACAGTCAGCATACTGATTTTCGAGAAGCCTTGGGCGGAGATGAAAGCATTCATCCCTAGAGTTAGCTGAACGAAAATGGTGCCTATGGCATAGATGCGGATGTATTTGTCAGCATACACAATGGTGTTTTCACTGGCACCGAACAGATAGAGTAAAGGTTCCCGAAACAACAGAACTGCTGTGGTCAGAAGCAGAGCTACGACGATCAGGGCAGCGAAGCAGTTTCCCATAATTTTTTCAGCGGTCTCGTTGTCTTTTTTCCCCATAGAAATACTGGCTCTAGGAGCTCCGCCCATGCCCATGAGTGCAGCGAAAGCTGAGACAATCATAATAATTGGGAAACACACGCCGACGCCGGTCAAAGCTGTGGAGCCCACCTCAGCAATATGACCGATATACATACGGTCTACCATGTTATAGAGTGCGTTTACGACTTGGGAAGTGATGGACGGCACAGCCAATATAAATAGTAGGTGCCGGACGGGTTCTTTTCCTAAGTCCACTTCTCTAGACATTTTCAGTTTCATTTTATCAGTTCTCCTTTTCCTTAAAACGTTCCAGAATTTTGTTCATGGTTCTCTCCATCTGTGAGATCTCCTCTTCGGAAATATCTTCCAACAATTCTTCGTTGATCTCAGCGATTTCCTTGTTTAGACGGAGAATGACAGGCGCGGCTTTCTGGGTGAGATGAATCCGCTGAACTCTTCTGTCATGAGGGTCCTGGACACAGGAGATCAGCTCCCGGGACAAAAGAGAGTCGATGCTTCTGCTGACCAGACCTTTTGAGACTCCCAGAATCAATCGGAGCTGGCTACTGGTGTTGATTGATTCGTTGTTGGAGAGTAAAATGAGGATAGAGATTTCATTGGGAGAGAAATTCTCATTCTGAAATCTTAGGTTGATCTCATTGGCATAGACACGCCTGATTTGGGAAAAATATCCCAGCATGGATTCTACATTTTTTTTCATAAGCGCCTCCCTATGGTTCACAAGTAAACTACTGATAGTATATAGGATTTTAAGACGTCTGTCAATCGTTTGTGCGTATTGCGAAGCATTGTGATCGTTTGACAATCGCATTTATTTATGTAGCATTGCCGTTAATTGTACCGCAAAACATTAGGAGGAAGATAAAATATGGTACGAAAATTTCAGAAATCTGATTTAGAACTGGTTATGGAAATATGGCTCAGTGGAAATGAAGACGCCCATCCATTTATTTCAAAGGAGTACTGGAAATCGAATTTTGAGTCAGTGCAGGAGCAGCTTTTGGAGGCGGAAGTCTATGTTTTTGAAGCGGACGAAGTGATAAAAGGATTCATTGGAATGCAGGGAAATTATATCGCCGGAATTTTTGTGAAAAGAGAATTTCGCCGCGCCGGTATTGGCAGACAATTACTGAATTATGTCAAGGCAGGTCATTCTGATCTGACTCTTCATGTGTATCAAAAAAACAAAGCGGCGGTGGAATTTTACCGGCGGGAGGGATTCTGTATTATTTCAGAAGAGATAGAATCGGATACGAAAGAAGTGACTGAAACGATGAGCTGGCGTCAGGCTTAGAGAAAGCGTTTATGTTAAGAAAAGGCCGTCCCCGTCCGACGTGTTTGGAAAACGCAGGATAGGGACGGCAATATTTTTACTGTATAAGCTCCCGGACAACAGCTGGGCGGCTGGCAAGCTTGCTTGCCGAGACGCACAGACATTGGACGGGGCAACGGGTATGAGCACGCAGGCGTATGTGCCGGAGTGCGAATGCCTGTCAGGATTGCGGGAGTGCAATGCACGGAGCAATCCGCAGCTTATACTTTTTGGAGGTGTCGCCGACAGGCGGCATGAGGATTTGCGCTGCAGGCAAGAGGCTGTCACGCGGAAAGTTATGCCTGTGGGCTGAGAATTTTTTTCAGGTCTTCCTCGGGAGTACTGATTGGTGTCAGCTGATAATTTTCTACTAGGAAGTTCAGCACATTAGGAGAGACGAAAGCCGGCAGGCTCGGGCCAAGATAGATGTTGCGGATGCCAAGATGCAGAAGCGTCAGCAGGATACAGACAGCCTTCTGTTCGTACCAGGACAGAACCAAAGTCAAGGGAAGCTCATTTACGCCGCACTGGAAGACTTCGGCCAAAGCTGACGCCACGCGGATTGCTCCATAGGCATCATTGCACTGTCCCATGTCCATCAGGCGGGGCAGACTGCCGATCGTTCCCAAGGACAGGTCATTGAATCGGTATTTGCCGCAGGCCAGAGTCAGTACGGCAGTATCGGCCGGGGTTTTCTGCACGAACTCTGTATAGTAGTTTCTTCCGGCTCTCGCACCGTCGCAGCCGCCTACCAGGAAAATATGCTTTAAGGCTCCGGATTTTACTGCGTCTGCGACTTGGTCAGCGACAGATAAGATGGTGTGGTGTCCAAAGCCGGTTGTGACTTGGGTCCCGCCATTGATTCCAGTAAAATTCTGGTCCTCACGGTACCCGCCAAGTTCCAGGGCTTTCTCAATCACAGGTGTGAAATCCTTGTCTTCCCCGATGTGAACCATGCCAGGATAAGCGACGACCTCTGTGGTAAATACGCGGTCCTGGTAGCTGCTCTTTGGCGGCATCAGGCAGTTGGTTGTAAACAAAATCGGAGCGGGGAGATCAGCGAATTCTTTCTGCTGATTCTGCCATGCGGTTCCGAAATTCCCCTTTAAGTGACTGTATTTTTTCAGCTCTGGATAAGCGTGGGCCGGGAGCATCTCACCGTGGGTATAGATCTGGATTCCTCTTCCCTCGGTCTGTTCCAGCAAAAGTTTTAAGTCTCTCAGGTCATGGCCGGAGATGACGATGAAAGGCCCTTTTTCCACCTTCAAAGGCACTGTGACAGGGGAAGGGATTCCGTAGGTCTGGGTGTTGGCTCGGTCTAGAAGCTCCATGCATTTTAGGTTGACTTCTCCTACTTTCAGAACCGTAGGAAGAAAATCATTCATTCCTCCGTCTTTGGACAGCAGGCGCATAGCCTCAAAGAAGAACTGGTTGACGGTGTCGTCCTCGTAACCTAGCACCGTTGCGTGATAAGCATAGGCGGCTACACCTCTTAATCCGAACAAAATCAGGGATTTTAAGGAACGAATGTCCTCCTGAGCGTTCCAGAGAAGCTCCATGGAATAATCTGGCGCTGCGTCGGCCAGCAGAGCCTTCACGCCGCGTATCTTGGATAGCTGTCTGTTCAGATCGTCATTGTCAAAATTTACATTGGTAAGTGTCGAGAACAACCCTTCGACCATCAGGCGAATCTGTTCTTTGGAAGCGTGTTTCTCCCCTAAAGACTTGGCGAGGCCAATCAACGCTCCTGTAATCTCATCTTGAAGCTTAGCGGTGTCAGCGGATTTTCCGCACACACCGGTTTTTTTAGTACAGCCAGAACATCCGGCTGTCTGTTC
Source organism: Blautia hydrogenotrophica DSM 10507 (assembly GCF_034356035.1). Lineage (NCBI taxonomy): Bacteria > Bacillati > Bacillota > Clostridia > Lachnospirales > Lachnospiraceae > Blautia > Blautia hydrogenotrophica. The sequence goes on along the minus strand of NZ_CP136423.1, from coordinate 3,113,444 downwards.
ACATTGAAAACAAAACATTTCCTGACTCATTTTAAAATCCTCCTGTTTGCATTTATAAATTTGCTGGATATACTTTATAATAATTCTCCTTGGGTGGAGATGGTTGCGACTTTTAAGGGGATGTCTCTGCCACTGGCAGCGATGGCGGTGCGGACTGCGTGTTCCAGACCGCCGCAGCAGGGGACTTCCATGCGGGCGACAGTGACGCTTCGGATTTGATTTTCCCGAAAGATTGCAGTGAGCTTTTCTGCGTAATCAACAGAATCCAGCTTTGGACAACCTACGAGGGTGATGTGTCCCTGAATAAAATCCTGATGGAAATTCGCATAGGCGTAGGCGGTACAGTCGGCGGCGATCAAGAGGTCGGCCTGTTCATAGTAAGGAGCCTGGATAGGCAGAAGCTTGATCTGTACCGGCCATTGGCGAAGCTGACTGGTATTTCTGACGGTCGCCGAACAGGGGGAGGGGGTGAAAGTCTTTGCCGTAGTTCCAGGACATCCGCAGGGGAGTGGACTTGCTTTTTTTGCCTGCGCCTTTTTTACAGCAGCCTCGTCATAGGCAGGCGCTTCCCTCTCTTCGAAGGAGATCGCATCTGTGGGACAGGCGGGAAGACAGTCTCCTAGACCATCACAGTAGTCTTCGCGGGTGAGAACAGCCTTTCCGTTTACCATCTGGATTGCGCCTTCATGACAAGCAGCGACACAGGCGCCGCAGCCATTGCATAAGTCTTGATTGATCTTTATAATTTTACGTATCATATGTTCTCCTTTTGGCTTTTCTTTTTCGGATGGCTATAGTATAGTATAAGAAAAGAAACATAGATGTTGTTTTTACAACAAAAAAGGAGAAAGATGAGAGAATATTTGTCAGTGATGAAGAGATCGGTGCTCTTTCGGGGAATTGAGGAGGATGAGATATTGGCAATGCTGAAATGTTTGCAGGCTCATATTCGTTCCTATGAAAAGAAGGACTTTCTTTACCGAAATGGAGATCATCTGTTGGAGATGGGGCTGGTGCTACAAGGTTCGGTCCACCTGATAAAGGAAGACTACTGGGGGAAACGGAGTATTCTCGCGAGAATTCCGGAAGGACAGATTTTTGGAGAGGTGTTTGCCTGCCTGCGTCAGCAGCCTCTAAATATGAGCATTATGGCTACAGAACCAGTCAAAGTGCTGTATCTGGACGTACAGAGAGTGACCAATAGCTGTACTTCCGCCTGCGATTTTCATGTGCGTTTGATCAGAAATTTGCTGCAATCCCTGGCAGGCCACGCTCTGCTTCTGAATCAGAAAATCGAGTATATCACGCAGAGAACTACTAGAGAGAAACTTCTGTCCTATCTCTCAGACCAGGCCCTTCGAGCGGGAAATTCCAGATTTCAGATTCCTTTTAACAGGCAAGAGCTGGCGGATTATCTGGGAATTGAGCGCAGCGCTATGTCAAACGAACTGTCAAAGATGAAGAGGGAAGGGCTTTTGGATTTTCAAAAAAATAGCTTTTGGCTGCGACAGTGAGCAAGCGGCACAGAACCGGTTGCAAAGAAGAAAAGGAGATATTGAGATCAGAGATGTAAGGAGGTAGAACAATGATTCCACAAAGATTGGAGAGACTTAGGGTTAAAATGCGGGAGTGCCGGATGGATGCTTACCTGGTTCCCACTGCGGATTACCATGAATCGGAATATGTAGGTCCGTATTTCAAGTGCAGAGAATATATTACAGGCTTTACCGGCTCGGCGGGCACAGCTGTGATTACAGAGGATGAGGCGTGTCTTTGGACAGACGGCAGATATTTCGTACAGGCTGCGCAGCAGCTTAAGGAGAGCGGGATTCGTTTGATGAAAATGGGGGAACAGGGAGTTCCCACAGTGGAGGAATATTTAAAAGAGAAGCTTCCCCAAGGCGGAGCTCTGGGATTCGACGGAAAGGTGGTCAATCAGCTTTTTGCCCAGGGACTTCAGGAGGAGCTAAGACCCAAAGGAATTACTCTCTTGTATGACAGAGATCTGGTGGGAGAGATCTGGGAGGGACGGCCTGAGCTGTCCAGCGGGGAAATCTGGGTTTTGGATGAGAAGTATGCGGGAAAGAGCGCAAAGGCTAAACTTCTAGAGCTAAGAGAGAGTATGGAAGGGGCAGGGGCCACTGCACATCTGCTGACAACTCTGGACGATATTGTGTGGTTGCTGAATATTCGAGGGAACGATATTCCCTGTAATCCTGTGGTGCTCAGCTATTTTGTGGTTACAAAACAAAACTGTCTTCTATTTATTCAGCCGCAGGCAGTGAACTGTCAGATGAAAGAATATCTGGAAAGTCTAGGAGTACGGCTGCAACCTTATGAAGAGGTCTATGAGTTTGTAAAAAGCCTGCGCGGAGAACGGATTTTATTGGAAAAATCTTGTGTCAACTACACCTTGTGTCAGAGTCTGGATGATTCCAATGTGGTGATTGACCGGATGAATCCAACCACCTGGGCAAAGGCAATAAAGAACGAGACAGAGATGGAGAATATCCGACGAGCTCATATCAAGGACGGAGTGGCGGTTACCAGGTTTCTCTATTGGGTGAAAAATAATATAGGAAAAATTCCTATAGATGAAATTAGCGCAGCCGACAAGCTAGAGAGTCTGCGCAAGGAACAGGAAGGCTATCTGGAACCCAGCTTTGGCACGATCTCGGCTTATGGCGCCAATGCTGCGATGTGTCACTATCAGGCTGACGAGGAGCATCACCAGGAGTTACAGCCAAGGGGGTTGTATCTGGTAGATTCCGGCGGTCAGTACTATGAGGGAACTACAGATATTACAAGGACGATCGTCTTAGGGGAACTTACGCAAGAGGAACGGGAGCATTTCACTTTGGTGGCTATGGGAATGCTGCGCCTGGGAAATGCGCAGTTTACGGAAGGGACTTATGGTATGAGCCTAGACTGTCTGGCACGAGGGCCTCTTTGGGAGCGCGGTTTGGACTTCAATCATGGGACAGGCCACGGAGTTGGCTATCTTTTAAATGTGCATGAGAGACCCACCGGAATACATCGGAGGACAACACCAAAGAACCTGGCGGGAGAGGTCTTGATGGAAGGAATGCTGACCTCGGATGAACCAGGAATGTACGTGGAGGGCAGCCATGGAATCCGGACAGAAAATCTATTGCTTTGCAAGAGGCTGGAAAAAAATGAGTACGGGCAGTTTATGGGTTTTGAGTTTGTGACGTTTGTGCCCATTGATCTGGACGGCATTGAGGTCTCTCTTATGACTCCAAAGGATGTGGAGTACCTGAACGCATATCACAGTCAGGTGTTTGAGAAGATTTCTCCTTACCTGAACGAAGAGGAGACCCAATGGCTAAGAGAATATACTAGACCGTTGAAGTGCAGCTGAGAGGTAGGATGATCGCACTGCGGCGGAGATGAAAATATTGCTGACGCACCCCGCCGCAGTATTGCGGTGTAGATTTCAAACAGAATGGAAAGCTTGGTCTGTGGAATAGAGTTTGCACAATTCTATGAGTACCTGCACGGATTTTTCCATGGACTGGATGCAGACGAATTCGTAAGGACCGTGAAAATTATGGCCGCCAGTTCCCAGGTTTGGGCAGGGCAAGCCCATGAAGGAAAGCCTTGCTCCATCTGTACCGCCGCGAATTGGCTGTACCTTCGGCGTGATTTTCAGCTTGTCGTAGACCTTCAGAACATTCTCCACCAGATGCATATGGGGGATAATCTGTTCTTTCATGTTATAGTAGGAGTCTGTGATATCAAGTTTCACAGTGCCTTCCACATATTTTTCGTTCAGGTACGCCGCGATTTTATGCATTCTTTCTTTTTTCTTTGCAAACAGTTCTCTGTCGTGGTCACGGATGATGTATTCCAAGGAGGCGGTTTCCACGCAGCCTTGCATTCCCGTTAAATGAATAAAGCCTTCGTAGCCTTCCGTGTTTTCCGGTTTTTCAAAACGAGGGAGCATCTGGTCGAACTCCATGGCAATTGAGGAGGCGTTTCTCATTTTTCCCTTGGCAGAACCCGGATGGATGGAAAGTCCGGTGATCTGTATCTGGACGGAAGCGGCATTGAAATTTTCATATTCTATTTCTCCGATTTCTCCGCCGTCCACAGTGTAGGCGAAGTCAGCGGGAAGTTTTTTTAGATTGATGTAGTCTACGCCTTTTCCGACTTCTTCATCCGGTGTGAAACACAGGTAGACATTGCCGTGGGGAATTTCTGGATGTGCCAAAAGATATTCTGCCGCAGTCATAATTTCAGCGATTCCAGCCTTGTTGTCGTCGCCTAGCAAAGTGGTTCCGTCGGTGACGATCAGATCTTGGCCAATATACTTGGTCAGGTCTGGAAAATCCTCAGGGCTCATGATGAGATTTTCTTTATCATTCAATAAAATATTTTTTCCATTATATTTTCTGATAATACGGGGCTTGACGGCTTCGCCTGAGGCGTCCGGTGCTGTGTCCATGTGGGCCAGAAAAGCCAGGGTTGCACCCTTTGAATCAGGGACAGTGGCGGGAATAAGACCATAGACATAGCCATTTTCATCTCTGTTTACCTGAGAAATCCCTATGGATTTCATTTCTTCAGCCAGCAGATCTGCGAAGATAAGCTGAGAGGGGCTGGAAGGAAAGGTGTCAGAGAGAGGATCTGACTGGGTGTTTTGTGAGACGTATTTGAGGAATCGTTGTGTGATATCCATTTAAAAATCCTCCTGTAATTATTTTTTCGCATCCAAAGTGTTTAAATTTTCATGGTCAAAGATTGTTCCACACGGGTACAAGGATGTCTTTATTATGAACGGGAAAACGAAAAAAATACGGATGAGCTAAGTTCATTGTCCTGATCGGCGGGGTGTTTCATTGGAAGGCGAGAGGATAAATTTTCGAATCACTTCCGCTACACCGCTGTGATTATTGTCAGCTTCAGTAATGTAATTTCCGTGTTGTTTGATGTCGTTTTCTGCGTTGGACATTACGGCGCCGACGGCTGCAGTGTCTAGCATAGCAATGTCATTTTCAGCGTCTCCGACAGCTACGGAGTTTTCCAGGGGAATATCCAAAATCTGGCATAAATGCCGGACTGCGTTACCTTTAGAGATACCGGGAGCAGTGAATTCTAAGTACCAGTCACAGGAAAAGAAAGATTGTAATTTTCCTTCAATCATTGGAGCGATATGATCTTGGAAATCGTAGAGGCGATTTTTGTCGTGATAGTCCATGACAATGATTTTGTAAGGGTCTGAGTCCAGGGCAGTAGTTACGTCATCCACAATCTCATAGGATACTTTGGTAACTTGGGAATAGCGCTTCAGACTTTCGTTCTCGCGCTCACTGAGTATTCCATGGTCACAGTAAGTCTGGACATGGAGACCGGCTTTGTGAGCCTCGTCAAAGACGATTCTGAGATATTCCCTGGGAAATTGTACACTGTAAACGACTTTGTTTTTTGAGAAGTCATAGATACAGGAACCGTTGAAGGCAATTGCGTAACATCCTTCATGGGCAAGACCAAGCGACTTGGACTGTGCAATTGCGCTTACTAGAGGGCGACCGGTGGTGACTACGATTTTATGGCCTCCACGAAGGGCGGTCTCGATGTTTTCTATGTTTTCACGAGAAATATTTTTTTGATCGTCCAGCAGTGTTCCGTCCAGATCTGTGAACAATATTTTTTCTTTTATTTTCATGAAAAATCCTCCTTTTCCTATGTTCATATGAAGATCCGCTGAGGGTATCTTACATGAATATGGGAGAGGGGTCAAGCACTATCGCTGTCCGTTTGTGGATATTTTGGAGAGAATTTTGTGAATGGCAGTCAGTCCGGGGCTGGCAGTGAAAAGTCAACAGAATGACTTGAAAACCAAGGGACAGACTGGTATTCTAAAAGAAAGGAGGAATTTCATGGACGGAAAACAGCGACGAGAGATGATTATTAATTTGATGAATGCCAGTCAGGAACCTTTGTCAGGAACCGCTCTGGCGAAAAAGTTTGGAGTGAGCAGGCAGGTGATTGTGCAGGATATCGCATTGCTTCGAGCCGCAAATTATCAGATTCTCTCCACCAACCGGGGGTATGTCTGTGTGGTTTCTTCGGGAGTGACAAGGGAGTTTTATGTAAACCATACGAGGGATCAGATTCAGGATGAGATGAATGTGATCGTAGACTATGGGGGGACGATTGTGGATGTCTTTGTGGAGCATGACCCATATGGGGAGCTCAGAGCTCCTTTGACCGTGAGTAACCGAAGTCAGGTCCAGGAGTTCGTGGATGAGATCAACAAGGGGATTTACAGTCCGCTAATGACGATCACCTCCGGGTATCATTATCACACAGTCAGAGCACAGAGCGAGCAGATTTTGGATGTGATTGAAGGAAAACTGAAGGAGAAAAAGTTTTTGGTGACGACGAAATCCTTAAAAAGTGAAGATGCCGGAAGTTGATGGAGAACTTGGGGAGTTCCGTGGGACTGCTGAGAAATAAAGGGTCTCACGGGATTTTTTTGGAGTTGAAGCAGGCTTGCCCACTTTGTTGTGTAATAGGAAAGATGTTGTCACGCTAATGCGTAAAAGCTCTTTCCTATCACACAAACGTTCTGCGTGGAGCGCACTGCGGCGGAGTGGAAGATGGCGCTTTGCACCCCGACACAGGCGGAGAATCCTGCAAGCAGGATTCTTTTTTACGTAACGGTTTATTTTTTGCCGCCAGAAGATAATACCTGAAAAACTCTCGCGCTGAATGGTGGTAAATCTAGAGTTAGAAGATATTGTTTCCCCACTGTCTTGGTGGAATGAACCTTGCGGCGGGGAACTGGGGTGCTCCCTCCGTAGATCTCCCAGTCGCTGCTCAGCAGCTCTTGAACCCGCGTCTTTTCAGGAAAAGTACAGGGATAGGACTCCCAGAGTTGATCTGAGAAGTTAAATACACCGATGACTGCGCCCTCGCCCAACCCCCGCTGGAAAATATATACAGAGTTTTCAGCGGCGTTAATCTGCAACCAGTGAAAGTAATCTTTGTGATATTCTTTTGCATGCAGGGCGTCTAAAGACAGATAGTATTTGTTTAGAGTCTGAATATACCGGTGAAAAGCGTCGTGTAGGGGATATTTGAGAATATCCCAGTCCTGGGGGCGGCTTTCGTCCCACTCGCGGAACTGGCCGATTTCATTTCCCATAAAATTCAGCTTTTTCCCTGGATGCAGATACATATAAGCATAGAGTGCCCGGCACTGAGGAAATTTGTATTCGTAATCGCCCCACATTTTCTGGAGGATAGTCGCTTTGCCGTGTACGACTTCATCATGGGAAAAGGGAAGCAGATACAGTTCATTGTAGAAATAGTCCATAGAAAAAGAAAGATCGTGATAATGGGCAGGACGCTCCCAGGGAGGAGTCCTAAAGTAATTTAGGGTATCGTTCATCCACCCCAAATCCCACTTGTAGTCGAAGCCAAGTCCATCATATTCCACAGGAGCAGTTACCTTCAGGAAATTTGTGGAGTCTTCTGCGATTAGGACAGCGGTGGGGTGCAGCCGATGGAGGCCTTGATTCATAAAGCGGACGAACTCCACAGCATTTTTGTTGACTCCTCTAGAAGGGTCACCCTGCCAGTAGATAATCCGGCTAATGGCATCCATACGGATTCCGTCGAAATGAAATTCCGAGAGCCAGTAGTTGGCGGCGGACTGTAAAAAAGAGCACACTTCACCTCGGGAGTGCATAAAATTACAGGTGCCCCATTCGCTTTGCCCCACAGCGTCGTTAGGATATTCATAGAGAGGTGTGCCGTCGAATAGAGCAAGACCATAGTCGTCCATGGCAAAATGGACAGGGACGAAATCCATAATGACGCCGATTCTGGCCTGATGACAGGCATCCACCAAAGCCTTTAGCTGTGCGGCGGTTCCATATCGGGAGGTGGGACTGAAATAGCCGGTGGTTTGGTAGCCCCAGGAACAGTCCGCAGGGTGTTCGCAAAGGGGCATGAATTCCACATAGTTGTAGCCGTTTTCTGACAGATAACTGATCAAGGGTTTAGCTAACTCGTCGTAAGTGTACCAGGAAGATGAAGTTTCGGATTTCGTCTTCCAGGAACCCAGGTGCATTTCATAGATGTTCATAGGCTGTTCGTAAGATTTTTGGCGTTGTTTTAGCCAATTACTATCTTGAAAATGGTATTCTTTCAGGTCAACGATGACGGAAGCACTTCCTGGGCGCAATTCCATTCCAAAACCGTAGGGGTCGCAGTGATCTGTCACGCGGCCGCCGCCGTAGATTTTGTATTTATAGAGCATTCCTGGCTTAGCATTTGACAGAAATAGTTGATAGACACCGTGATACTCGCAGCGCTCCATCCATTGCCCTTGCCATTGATTGAAATCTCCGATCAGAGACACTTTCTCGGCGCAGGGGGCATATACGCGGAACCAGACTCCATCTTTTTCCAGGTGAGCCCCGAAATAGGTGTGAGCATCAAAAGTTTTTCCGATGTAAAAATCTTGTATATTTATCATTGTTAACCTCCATTTCTGTGCTAGTTTCGTTATGAAACCAATTCCCTCGCACAAGCGGAAGATCAGCGGGAAAATAGGCTTTTAATGGCTGATTTTGCGCATGTATTCAATGGTTTAAGTATACTACAAGTGAAGGTGGGAGAAAAGGAAATTACGCAGGGTTTTCAAAAATTGAATGAAATTTTCGAAAGATTTAAGAATTCTGTAAGGTTCCGAAATTGACAAATAAGGCTTGGGGGAATACAATAAACATTAATAGTTGAAATTGTTCAATAAAGTATTTTAAGAGGAGTAGGAGTATGGAGAAGAATGCACCCGGAAGAAGTTTTTTGAAGGTAACAGGAATTCTTTGTATTATTTATGGAGTATTTCTGGTCTTGAGTACAGCAGGTTCTATGATGAGCTATCAGGCCATGACCTCAGGAAATATGACAGATGAGGTGATGGCGGTATTAGAACAAAGCGGAGTCACTTCTCAGTCACTGCTGTTTTCAATTATCTACGTGGCGGTGGGAGCAGTGATATTTCTGGTGGCCGGAATTCTTGGAGTTATGTACTCAAAGAAGACAGAAAAAGCCGGAATCTGTGTCATCATGGGAATTCTGCTGATTGTGTACTTTGTATTTAATTTTGGTTACTCAGCTATGACGACGGGCGTGACAGTTGCAGGTATTATCAGTACAATTGTGATGTTGATCGTTCCTTTCTTGTACCTGTGGGGAGGATTGAAAAACAAAGAAGTCAATGAACCGCAGGAGAGTGAGAAAACGATTTGATACAAAAAAGAGAAAGACATTCGTTGTTTAAAAGAAAAACGAGCTTGAAAGGCAGAAATGAGAGATGACAGGGAGAAGCAGGGCGGGGCAGCCCTCTTCTCCTGCTTTTCTTTTCAGGATAAATTTGGCAGTAGACTTAAGTGTTCTGAAAATGTATGCTTTAGTGATCGAGGAAGTTTAAAAGGAGAGAGTATGGAGCCATTAATTCGCGTTGTTGACATGTGTAAAATTTACAATCCGGGGGAGAATGAGGTTCGGGCTTTGGATCATGTGAATTTAGAAATTTTTCAAGGAGAATTTGTAGCTATTATTGGCCAGTCGGGTTCGGGAAAATCAACATTTATGAATATGCTGGGATGTCTGGATGTACCGACTTCAGGGGAGTATTTTCTAAATGGTACTGATGTGTCCACGATGGCTGATAATGACTTGTCAGAAGTGCGAAACAGAGAGATCGGTTTTATTTTTCAGGGGTTTAATTTGATTCCAAATCTGACAGCTGTGGAGAATGTGGAACTGCCCTTGATTTATCGAGGAATTGACAAAAAGACAAGACGTCAGCTGGCAATGGAATCTTTACATATGGTAGGCTTGGATAAGCGAGTGCATCACAAACCCAATGAGATGTCTGGAGGACAACAGCAGAGGGTGGCCATCGCCAGGGCGATTGCGGCCAAGCCTCCGGTGATTTTGGCCGATGAGCCTACTGGAAATCTGGATTCAGCCTCCAGCCGAGAAATTCTGTCTATTCTGAAAGATATGCATAAGAATGGACGGACCGTAATTTTAATTACCCATGATAACGGAATTGCAGATCAAGCCAGGCGGGTAGTGCGTATCATGGATGGGAAGATAGAGTCTGACATTTTAAATGAGAACTTTAAAGAGTAGGAGGAAGCTGTTGTGAAAAAGGGGAAGAAAAGAACCAAGAAAACAAAAATAATGATAGGGGTTGCCGCAGTGGTTATTGTCTGCATTGGAGTGATTGCAGTTTTTGGAAAGGGCAGTGGCACGGAGGAGACCAGTGCGTCTGTGGAGGCAGTTACTGCTGAGGTTGGGGATGTAACCCAGGAAGTGGACGCTTCCGGTACAGTGGAAAGTAATGAGACAAAGACCTATTTTTCACCGGTTAACGCAAAGATTGACAAAATGGATTTTGAAGTGGGTGACAGTGTGAAAAAGGGTACTCAACTGATTACATACAATCTGGAAGATTTGGAGAAAGAAGACCAGAAGGCAGAGCTGAACCAGAAATCTGGAGAATTGGACTATGAAAATACAGTGAAGAAGTCTAACAAAGCGGTGGATAAACAAGCGGCTGCAGCGGCGAGTGTAGACGAACTGCAAGCCATGGTGGACAGTCAGGAAGCTTATGTGTATGATTTAAAAGAGCAGTTATCGCAGGCTCAGCTCGATGCTCAAAATGATGCTCAGGCACAGGTTGAGCAGGCGCAGGAAGAGGCCCAAGAGGCGGCGCAGCAGGCCAAAGAAGAATACGAAGCTCAAATGGAAGAGTACAGCGAGAATGTCGCTGCCGCAAAAGAAGCTTTGACTAAGGCAGAAGCGAAGGTACAAGAGTGTCTAAAAGCAAAACGTGAGGCTGAGAGAGCCTATAAGAAGGACCCAGATAATTCTGCCCTTTCCTCAGCATTGGATGAGGCGACCTATGATTATGAAGATGCAGTAGCGGCAAAGACGGATGCGCAGTCCAATCTCCAGGAGGTCAAAGCGCAGATACCGACCATGGACACAGACAGTACAGCTATGACGGGGGGCAGTGAGACAGGGACTACAGTTATGGTGGATACTTCAGATCTGGAGGTGGCCATAGAACAGGCGTCCAGTGATTTGGCAGAACTACAGTCCGAGCTGGCCACAAAGAAGGCTGAGGCTGAGGCCGATCCAAATGCCTTGACAGAAGAAGAGAAAGAGAAGATGAAGATCACCAATAACCTGGCTGAGATGGAGACAAAGACAGCTAAGGAATTGGTTATTGAAGGAAAGAAAGGCATTCAGGCTGAGTTTAACGGTGTAATTTCCGACTCGAAGGTGGTGGAGGGAGCTACCACGACTCAGGGTATGGAAATGTTTACGATTAAGAGTCTTGACAATGTAAGTGTGGATTTGAATATTTCTAAGTACGACTATGATAAGCTGGATGAAGGTCAGAAAGCGGTTATTACCATAGGTGATTATACTTATAAAGGAACTGTGACGAAGATTAGCAGAATAGCAACTCCGAATGAGAAAGGTGCGGCGACGATCTCGGTGAGTGTGGATATTGATAATCCAGACGACAACATCTTTATCGGAGTGGACGCGAAGGCGACGATTCATGCCAAAGAAGCCAAGAATGTGGTTACGGTTCCAGTGGAGGTCGTAAATATCGGAAAAGAAGGTTCTTTCTGTTATGTTATCGAGGACGGAGTGATCGTTAAGAAAAATGTAAAGACGGGCATCTCCTCAGATACTAAGGTAGAGATTAAGAAGGGGCTGAAAAAGGGCGATCAGGTACTCACGGATATCGGAGATCATGAGGAAGGCGATGCGGTGACTGCGACAGAGGAAAAAGAGTAGGCAAGACGGAAAGGAGCACCGCAATGGGTAATATGATAGAATATGTAAAAATGGCCATACACAATATATTGGCCAATAAAGGGCGTTCATTTCTGACTATGCTGGGTATCATCATTGGTATTTCTTCTGTCATTGCGATTGTCTCTATAGGGCAGGGAACGACGAATCAGATGAATAGTGAGATCAATGACGTGGGTGTAGGGCAGATCTATATCAATTGCAGCGAAGATGCTCAGAAGGCGGAAGAATGGATTACCCCAGACGATTTGGAAGATCTGAAGGCTCTGGATGAAGTAGATGGTGTATCTGTAGCCTCAACATTAGTCGGGGAAACGACGACCGGAAAAGGCAACTTTTCACTGTATCTCACCGGCGATACGGAAGATGCAAAAATGGTGAACAATGATTCCATGAAGCGTGGAAATTATTTCACCGATGCGGATGTGGCAGAGGCCAGAAATGTATGCGTGATTTCTGACATGGATGCGAAGAGACTTTTTGGAACGGATGATGTAGTGGGAATGGATATAGACGTGACCAGCTACGACATCACGAAGACCTATCGGATTGTGGGAGTCACAGAGCAAAAAGAGAACGGTACTTTTGTCAGCTATACTTATGAAGGGATGCCTTCCTATATTACAGTTCCTTATACTTCTCTGTCAGACGTAATGGAAGGAATAGAGGAGTTCTATAGTGTGACCATCATAGGAAATAAGTCTGTGGATTCTAAAGTTGTCACAGAAAAGGCCCTGCATGTGCTGGAAAGAAATCACCAGAGTGCAGGGGAGGACTATTATCAGGTACAGAGTTTTCAAGATGTGCTGAAGGTTATGAACCAGATGATGGGAATGGTGACAGCATTTATCTCCTTTGTGGCTGGAATTTCTTTGCTGGTAGGCGGTATCGGAGTTATGAATATTATGTTGGTGTCTGTCACGGAGCGTACCCGAGAGATCGGTATTCGAAAATCTCTGGGCGCAAAAACTTCCTCGATTATGATGCAATTCTTGGCGGAATCGGCGATTATCACGGCGATTGGAGGTATCATAGGAATTGTTCTAGGCATTGCAGCAGCGTTTGGGATATGTTCGATTATCAGTCAGTCCATGGAGATGGCGATTTCTCCTGGCATCAGCCCGGGAACGATATTGATCGCGACGGCGTTTGCCTGCGCAGTCGGAGTCTTTTTTGGAATTTATCCGGCTAAAAAAGCGGCAAAATTAAGTCCAATTGAAGCTTTGAGAAGAAATTAAAAAAATGCTTGACATCTGAGTATAAATGCCATATAATAACTAATGTTGCGAGGGCAATATGAAAATATTATATGTGTGCGTTTAGCTCAGCTGGATAGAGCGTTTGGCTACGGACCAAAAGGTCGGGGGTTCGAATCCTCTAACGCACGTAGTAGATAGGTGTTTAACTGTAGGTTAGACACCTATTTTTTGTTTACTAGGAAAATCTGTTGGATTTCCAGGAAAATTAAAAATCCTCTGGGTAGGATGTACACGCCGCAACATGGAAATTTTATCGTTTTTGCGCTATTGCGTCAAAGTGGAAGATGGAATTTTGCGTCCTGCCACAAGCGGAGAATCTTGCAAGCAGGATTCTTTTTTTGTAGAAAAATCTTGGCGCACAAAGTGAGGCACACCTTTAAGGTGAAAGAGATTGGGGAAGTGTTCGTGAATTTTGTCGTGTTTTGTTGAATTTCATGTCGGATTGTGCTAAATTAACCTTTAAATAGTACCTGGAAAATATTGGAAAATTCATCATGAATCATAGGGGGATTGCCATGGTAAGGGAATATTTAGAGCAAGATGTATTTGAAGCCCTCCAGAACCGCTTGAAATTTTTGTTTGAGGAATTTGATAATATATATGTCTCGTTTTCAGGAGGAAAGGATAGCGGTCTGTTATTGAATCTGGTTATGGACTATCGGAAAAAGTATTATCCAGAAAAAACACTGGGAGTGTTTCACCAAGACTTTGAGGCTCAGTATACGGTGACGACAGAGTATGTAGAGAGAACTTTTGAGCGCATCAAAGATGAAGTGGAGCCTTATTGGGTTTGTCTGCCGATGGCGACTAGAACGGCTTTGAGTAGTTATGAGATGTATTGGTATCCCTGGGACGACACCAAAAAGGATAGTTGGGTTCGCCAGATGCCTCAAAAGGAGTACGTGATTAATTTAGACAATAATCCGATGACTACTTATCACTATCGAATGCATCAGGAGGATTTGGCGAAGCAGTTTGGCAGATGGTATCAATTATCTCATGGAAAGAAAAAGACCGTCTGTTTGCTGGGAATCCGCGCGGATGAATCTCTTCAAAGATACAGTGGTTTTCTGAATAAGAAGTATGGGTATAAAGGAGAGTGCTGGATTAGCAAGCATTTCAAAAATGTCTGGTGTGCCTCGCCGCTGTATGACTGGTCTACTTATGATGTCTGGCATGCCAATTACCTGTTTGATTACGATTACAATGAGTTGTATGAGCTCTATTACAAAGCGGGGCTGAAGGTTTCTCAGATGCGGGTTGCTTCGCCGTTTAATGATTATTCCAAGGATGCCCTTAATTTGTATCGAGTCATAGACCCGGAGATTTGGGTTAAGCTGGTGGGAAGAGTGCAGGGAGCGAATTTCGCGTGTATCTACAGTAAGTCAAAAGCCATGGGATATCGTAATATTACTCTGCCAGAGGGGCATACTTGGAAATCTTACACCATGTTTTTGTTGGATACTTTACCGGTCAGACTCAGGAATAATTACGTAAAAAAATTTAATACCTCTATTAAATTTTGGCATACCACGGGCGGAGGGTTGGATGAAAATGTAATTCAGGAATTGGAAGAACATGGATACAATATCCGCAGGAATGGTGTTTCTAACTATACCAGAAGTAAGAAATCACGGGTGGTATTTGTGGGGAAAATTCCAGATGATACGGACGATATCAAGTCCAGCAAAGATATTCCCAGTTGGAAGAGAATGTGCTACTGCATTTTAAAAAACGATCATATCTGTAGATTTATGGGATTTGGTATGACGAGGCAGCAGCAAAAAAGAGTAGATATTATCCGGAGAAAGTATAAAAGTATCGAGGAGATTAATTATGGAGTTTAAAAGTCCTGCTTATAACGTCATTGCAGTTCCAGTGGAGAAAATAAAGGCAAATACTTATAATCCCAATGCGGTGGCTCCGCCGGAGATGAAGCTGTTGTACGAAAGCATTAAAGAAGATGGCTATACAATGCCAATTGTATGTTATTACGCAAAAGTAGAGGACCTGTACGTGATTGTGGATGGTTTTCATCGTTATCGAATCATCAAGGAACATCAGGATATCTATGAACGCGAGAAAGGAATGCTCCCGGTCTCTGTGATAGAGAAACCTTTAGATCAGAGGATGGCAAGTACGATTCGGCACAATCGTGCCAGAGGAAACCACGATGTAGATTTGATGAGTAATATTGTCAAGGAGCTACATGAGCTTGGACGGTCTGATGAGTGGATTTCTAAGCATCTTGGAATGGATAAGGATGAGATTTTGCGGCTGAAGCAGATCACAGGCTTGGCAGCTCTTTTCAAGGATGTGAAATTTGGAAAAGCTTGGGTTCCTGCGGACGAAGATACATAAAAAACTCCGCCAAAGAAGTTAATTCTTTGGCGGAATTATGGGAGATGTAAAACTCGATAAGTTTTACAAGGTTATGGCTAGGTTTTAGAACAATCCGCTGATCTTTCCAGTCTCGTCCACGTCGATTCTCTCAGCAGCCGGTACCTTTGGCAGACCAGGCATTGTCATGATCTCTCCGGTCAGGGCTACGATGAATCCTGCTCCAGCAGAGATCTTCAGGTTACGTACCGTCACCTCAAAGTCGGTCGGCGCTCCCAGTTTCGTCTGATCGTCTGTCAGGCTGTACTGTGTTTTTGCCACACAAATCGGGCAGTTTCCATAGCCCAGCGCTTCCAGTTCTTTTGCCTGCTTCTGAGCGTTTGCAGTCAGCACAACTCTCTTTCCTCCGTAGATCTTCTGTACGATCTGGTTCAGTTTGTCCTCAATGCTTCCTTCCAGCTCATAGGAGTAGGTGAAGTCGTTCGGCTCTTCTACCAGTCTGATGACTTCCTCTGCCAGTTTCACGCCGCCTTCGCCGCCTTTTGCCCATACCTCAGACAGCGCTACGTTTACGCCCAGCTCACGGCACTTGCTCTCTACCAGGTCTAACTCTGCCTTGGTATCGGTTGGGAATGCGTTGATCGCTACCACACACGGCAGTTTGTATACATTTTTAATGTTGCTTACGTGTTTCAGCAGGTTTGGAAGTCCTTTCTCCAGTGCTTCCAGGTTCTCGTTGTTCAGATCTGCCTTCGGTACTCCTCCGTTGTATTTCAGTGCACGTACAGTTGCCACGATTACCACTGCACTTGGCTTCAGTCCTGCCATACGGCACTTGATGTCCAGGAACTTCTCAGCACCTAAGTCTGCGCCGAATCCTGCCTCAGTGATCGCGTAATCGCCCAGTCTCAGTGCCATTTTTGTTGCGATGACAGAGTTACAGCCGTGTGCGATGTTTGCGAATGGTCCGCCGTGTACGATTGCCGGTACATGCTCCAGGGTCTGTACCAGGTTTGGCTTCAGGGCATCTTTTAACAGCGCGCACATTGCTCCCTGTGCGTTTAAGTCGCCTGCGGTTACCGGTTTCTGCTCGGAAGCTTTTCCGTAAGTATATCCTACAACGATTCTTGCCAGTCTATTTTTCAGGTCGTTGATATCGCTTGCCAGACACAGAACTGCCATGATCTCGGAGGCAACGGTGATGTCATAGCCGTCCTCACGTGGCATTCCGTTGGTCTTTCCGCCCAGGCCGTCTACCACGAAACGAAGCTGACGGTCGTTCATGTCCACACATCTTTTCCAGGTGATCTTTCTCGGGTCGATATTTAAAGCGTTGCCCTGATAGATATGGTTGTCGATCATAGCAGCCAGTAGGTTATTTGCAGCTCCGATGGCATGGAAGTCACCGGTAAAATGCAGGTTGATGTCCTCCATTGGAACAACCTGAGCGTATCCGCCGCCGGCAGCGCCGCCTTTTACGCCGAAGACCGGTCCTAAGGACGGCTCACGCAGAGCAACCATAACGTTCTTTCCTAATTTCTGAAGTCCGTCAGCCAGACCTACAGTCGTGGTGGTCTTTCCTTCTCCGGCCGGAGTCGGGTTGATAGCGGTTACCAGAACGAGTTTGCCGTCTTTGCCTTCGGTCTCTTTTAACAGATTATAGTCGATTTTTGCTTTGTACTTTCCGTACTGCTCCAGATATTTGTCATCGATCCCAGCCTTCTCAGCAATCTTAGTGATCGGTTCCATTGTGCACTCCTGTGCGATTTCGATGTCACTTTTGAATCCCATAATTATGATCTCCTTTCTGGATCCCCCATAATACCGACGCCTGTTAGATATGATGTGAAAGGTTTGTTGTGGACATACCTTCTGCATCGTTCGCATCCTCGCGGAGCGTTTATGTGATAGGAGGACTCTCGCGCATTGGCGTGAAAAGAGCTTTCCTATTGCATAAAAAAGGACAACATTCGAGAAGCTCAAATGTTGCCCAGACGGTCGGCGTTTCAGATTTCTAATTCCCCTGTGGTATTCCACAATTATCCGTCAGTAATTAGAAACCTCTTGGTTGATTGGAATCTTTTGATATTGTTTTTGATTCCTTAGTTGATGGTTATATATTAGCACTAATGCATATAAAAGTCAAGAATTTAGTCAAAAATTTATCAAAGTTTTAAGAAAAGTAACTGGATTAGAGTGATTTTTAATTAAAATTAAAAATACTATAATAGGAAATAAAATAAATTATTATCGTTAAACTTTTTTCCTTATTATATTGAAATATCAAAAAATAGAAAGGAACTAGGATTGTACAGATTAAAGTGCTATTACTATCTGCTACCTTCAGAACGGCCGTAACTATTCAGCCATAACAGCTTATATCGCCGCATATGCTGCTTATGGCTGAATAGTTACGTTTAATTGTATCAATTCAGCTTTTCGGCTTCACTGTCACAAATGCATGCACACAGACTGCAATTCTCTCAGTCTGGTGCTTGCAGTCCTCGGGATCCCGCTGCATATGCAGCGGGACAGTGTCAGGCTAAACGTTACGTTTAATTCTTAAGAAAGGATAAAATGCCTTGCAAAAACTTGTCGAGTTCTTGTATACTATTCCAAGATGAGGGAAACAAGCGATCAGGAGAAAAAGAGGAGACGTAACTATGACGAGAAAAGAGTTTTTAGAAAGTTTGGAGAGGCATTTGAGAGGCCAGCTTTCAGAAAATCAGCTTCGAGGTCATGTGGAGTACTATCGGGATTATATAGAAAAAGAGATTGCGTCCGGAAAGACGGAGGCGGAAGTCTTGGATATGCTTGGAGACCCATGGTTAATCGCCAAAACGCTGATTGATTCCGGGGCGTGGAGTTCTCAGGAAACAGGAGAATACGTTGTCCAGGAAGAAGACGGAGAATTTGTAAGAGAGAGCAAAAAGACTTTTAGAAAACTGGACCTTACCACATGGTATGGAAAGCTGATTGTAATTTTGGCGGCAGCACTGATTTTATTTGTGCTGATTACAATTATTGGCGCGTTGCTTCCCATACTGTTCTGTTTGGCAGTGGTGGGTGTCATTGTGAAGGCATTCCAGAAAAGGCGCTGAAGATGCCGAAGAGACAGAAGTGAATAAAAATGTAAAAACCAGATTTGTTATAAATCTGGTTTTTATGTTATAGGAAAGGATTCGTCACGTTTAACGAAATCTTTTTGGGATAGTGAGGTCCGATTCGTCGATTTCAGCAAAAGGATAAAAGCGTTTCGGCAGGTTACGGAATGGGAGCGTAAGCAGATTAGAAGAGGCGGCACCGGGAGTATCTGCTTCAATGATGTCACTGGCTACGGGCAAGTAACTCGCTCGAAAAGAGGTACAGGTTTTTACTGCAACCATCTGGTAGAAAAGGGGTTCCATTCCATGATGGCGGTATAGCTGTAGATCTCCGGCTCCTAGGAGCTGTTCGGACACAAGGATAGAGGTGTTTCTGAATTTGAGGACAGCGGTAGGACCCAGGTGATTGACAAGGCCGCGCTTAGCGGGGCCTTCTTGCGTATAGATTCCATCGTGTAAAGATTGTACATATGCCTGGAGTGTGACGGGAGCGCTCATGCTGGAATTGATCGAAGCGCCGATGGTGAAAGTGCCCGTCTTTCCAACTCCTGTCTGAAAAGCTTGTCTTACTGCGGGAGCACATCTCAAAGATAGCGCGGCTTTTACCGATGAATTCAGGCGCAAGATTTCATGGAGTATATAGGCACTGTCGCCATTAGCACCGGCGTTGGTAGAATCTGCGGAGTCCACCAGAACGAGAGGCTTGCCTGTGGCATTATTTTCTGCGACATGTATAATTTCCTGTACACTTCTTATATCAGAATGGAAACTGTGTCGCAGATTCAAAAAGCGCCGTGCCAGTTCCAAAAGAAGTTTGGAGCTGTCAGATTCAGAGACAGTAAGTACCGCACTTCCTCCGACACCGACATCCAGCCAGGGTTGTCTTTGAAAGATGGAAAAATCGGCAATTTTTTTCTCTTCTACGAAATGTTCGGCATGGCGCATCAGCTCGGAAAAAGGGCCGAAGAGGGTGGTATAAGAACTTGCAGGGGCGATCATGGGCAGGTGTATGCATCGTGTGTGGAGAGGTTTCTGAGGATTTTTTAGACGCTGGAGACACAGGGAAGCGGCTCGGGATCCAGTTTCATAAAAATCTACATGAGGATAAGTGTGATAACCGCAGAGAAATTCAGCGTTCTTTAACATTTTTTCAGTGATGTTTGCGTGCAAATCTAAAGAGGCAGAGAGAATCGTACTGGGGCCTACGAGCTGGCGAATTTTTTCCAGCAGGTCTCCGCATACGTCCTGAGACGCAGTGGACTGAGTAGCCCCGTGTAGTGAAATGCACACGCCATCTAGAGGAAGTGCTTCTTTTAGGCGGCGGGACAGATTTTTCCAGTAGTCCTCTACGACTTGGGCCTCTACCGGTCCGGCGGCGTTGGCCCACATGCGGCAGGTGGGGACAATCTGAACTTTGTTTTCTTCCAAAACGTGAATCATTCCATCTAGCGCGCTGGAACCATTTCCATTTTTTAACAGTTCCTCACCTTCCCACAGGCCAAAGACCAGATAGTCTTCTAGAGGACTAGGAAAGGGGTTGAAGGAATTGGTCTCCTGATGGAATTCACAGATTGCTATTTTCATAAGCAGCTCCTTTCGTTGCCGATGACTGCCCTGCCGAATGGCAGGGCAGAAACATTAGTAAACACCGTTGATGCTTCCATATAAATTGTGAAGAGCAGGGTGAAGTTCCAAGTAGATCTTATAAAGTTTATCGTAAATTTCAGCGTTTTCGTTTCTGGGTTTAAAAACTCTCTGTATTTTGACGGTATCATAGACTGCGTTATAATCTTTGATGTATCCAAGGCCAACCATCGCGCAGTAGTAGGTTCCCATTGCGCCGGTGTAGCGTGGGCTTTCAGGGACCTCTACGGTAATCTGCAAAACATCGGAAAGCATCTGCATCCACAGATCGCTGACTGCGCCGCCGCCTACGACGCGAATGCTGTGCAATTTTTTACCGGCAGCTTTTTCATAGTGTTCCAAATATCTGCGATGGGTGTAGCAGATGCTTTCCATAACCGCGTGAACCAGATGGCGGCGATCATGGTTGGAAGTTACGTTGAAGAAGACGGACTTGGCGTTTTTGGACAGAGGAGGCAGCTCACCGTTTAGCCAATGGGTCGCAATCAGATTGTCAGAACCGGCAGGAATGCCGGCAATGTCTTTGTTCACAAAATCGAAGACTTCTCCGCCTAGGATTTGGCGTTCTGAGTGGTAGAATTGTTCAACTGCCCAGTCGAAGGCGAAACAACCGGTCTGAAGTGCGAACAGTCCTCCTTCATATTGAGAGTTAAAGGTAAAATATTGTGGGGCCTCAATGTCTTCTCGGTTTCGGATGATATCCACCAGCCAGGAGGAGGTGCCGAAATAGATATGTACCATATTTTCCTGGCAACATCCTGTTCCTATGGTGATTGCCGGGAGATCTCCAAAGCCTCCAAAGACGGGGATTCCTTGGACCAGTCCCATTTCTTCTGCTGCCTGTATGGTGACTTTGCCGACTTCTTCGGTTGCCAGCTTCATCGGTGGGAACTTATCCAAATCTTCATCCAGGCCGGCGGCATGGATGATTTTGTCATAATCAGATTGGATGGACGGATTGCAGGAATGGAAAAAGTCATCGGAAGGTTCTGTGGCGATCTGTCCGGTAGTCTTCCATTTAAAATAGGTGTTCAGTCCCATGATTACCTTGGCGTTTTCCCAGATTTCAGGCTCATTTTCCTTTACCCACATCAGGCGAGGCCAGTACTCTTGCCCAGTACCTACGAAGAAGCCAGCCGCCTGGTTCAGACGTTCTGCCTGGGCGCTGGCTCTGGCATCCATCCAGATCAGACTGTTGCGCAGTACGTTTCCATTTGCGTCTATGGGTATAATGTTTTTCCACGGTGCAGCATAGATAAGTCCGATGATTTGATCGGGTTTGATACTAGCTTTTGTGATTACGTTTTGGGAAGTCTTGCAGATCGCTTTCCAAAGTTCTTCAGGATTTTGTTCGGCCCAGCCTGGATGGAGCTGAATTAGAGAATATTCAGCCTTGGCGTTGCAGATGACTTTTCCTTCAAAGTTGATCAGAACTGCCTTGACAGCGGTGGTGCCGCAGTCAAAGGAGAGAATATATTTTTGAATCATACTTTTCCTCCATTCTTTTTAATCAGCTTTATAACGGCTGAGGTATAAGTTGATGAGCATTCCTAAAAGAGCGAATCCGCCAGTTACATACCAGGCGATGGTCCAATTAGTTTGTCCAGCCAGCCAAGGAACGAAGATAGGGGAGATAATTCCGCCTGCACCTGCGATCAGCAATACCAGACCGACGCCAGGACCAGCAGCGGCGCTTCCGAATAAGTCAGCCGGCAGAGAGAGACCAGGACCATTTGTGGCAGGCACCCCCCAACCTACGGCCAAAGTGATAAAGAAGGCCATGCCTAAACTCATAGGAGCAAGATGCGGTAGCAGGATGCAGGTTATGAAGGCTACAAAAAGTGCAGGCCACATATTCGCCCAGGTTCTTGCCTTCAGAGCCCCTTTTTTGGCGACCATTTTATCAGAAATCCATCCCACAATCGGTGTGGAAAAGACGGCGATAAAGCCATTCAAGAAGACCATGGTTCCCACCTGTGAGGAGGAATAGTCTAAGGTATAGAGATACTCTGCAAGGTATGCGTACATACCGTAACAGCTAAAGAAGCAGCAGAGAGTGGCCAATCCGAGCATCCAAAGAGCTGGTTCTTTGAATATATTTTTTTGAAGTTCTTCGCTGTGACGGACGACGTGTTTTTCCTCTTCCAGAGGTGGGGCTTCTTTTACCATCGCGTAGAAAATGAGAGCTCCGACGGCTGCCAGGGCGCTGATGAGCCAGAAAGTGTTCTTCCAGCCGATCATTGGCGTGAGTAGGCCGCCTACATAACCGCCTAAAGCGGAACCGAGTCCGATGGCTCCCAACAGAATTCCGAGGGCTAGACCACGTTCTTTGGTGGGAAACCAGGAGCTGACTACCACATTGGTTAGTCCTACCATACAGCCGCATCCCTGGACAAAACGCAGGAGAAGGATGATGTAGTAGTTAGTCATGACGGGAATCAGGGCAGAAGCCAGAATATAAGCGATGATTACGACGGTAAACACTTTTTTCCACCCATGTTTTGCGATCAGTTTTCCTTCAATGAAGCCGCCGATGACGTAACCGGCGATCTGCATAGAAGAACCGGCCTGTATCATAGGAGTTGTCAAGGAAAAAGCGGAGGCTAATTCGTTGACGGCGACAGACCAGGAGGTCAGTGACATGTAGACAATAGAAAGCATTAGTGTGCATCCGATAAGTGCGGATAGTTTTCCGCCTTTAGTCTGGGATTGATTCATATGTTTCCTCCTTGAGTAATAGGCGATGTTATTTGCGCGCCAAATAGCATCGTGTGTTTCTTTGTGCAATTAATTGCAGGTTCGATTCTTATGAGTGGAATTATATCATGGGTTTTGTGTGAATACAACAAAAAAATGTGGGGAATATGAGGAATAATGTGTGATTTGTGAATAATATCTAAAGATTTTTGTGTCTTTATGTGCAAATTCATGATTTGTGAGGAAGAATAATACAATAAAAAGCAAAAAAACACAGAACGCGACGATTGGGGCGAAGCGAACTGTGTTTTTGAACAGGCTGAAGCAAAAGTAGGATTACGTTTTAAAAGGAGTTCAGACAGGATGTGAACACTTCTAGCATGTTATAGCAATCCTGCTCGTAGATTTCTCCCATATTGGCTACTTGAATCATATTCATGTCTGCGTATTTTCCTTTTCCCAGATAAAAAATATAGCCTCTTTTTTCCATTTTAGCCAAGAAATCAGCAGCGGGTATGTTTTCTGGAAGAAAGACGGAGGTGACTGTGTTGGAAAGATGCTCTGAGAGGAGCAGATGCAGTCCTATATTTTGGAGACCGTTGCGTATAATAGAGGCACATCGTTGGTATCGGGCAATACGCTTGTCCAATCCTTCCTCTAAAATGTTTGTCAATGCTTGATTCAAAGGCCAGAATAAATTGACATTTGGTGTATTCGGAGTCTGATGGGAGGACTTTGCTATATCGTAATGTTTATACAGACTCAGATAGACATTCTTGCACTGGGCGGCCGTGAGAGTATCTAAGATCTCTTTTTTGGCGCAGATATAGGCAGAACCAGGAAAAGCACCGACACATTTTCCGCCTACAGAGGTGGCAATGGAAATGTGGTTAGTTGTCATATCTATGTATTCACCACCTGCGGCGGAAACCGTGTCGGCGAAGAATATTTTGTGGTATTTCTCGCAGAGACGGCCCACCTCATGGACAGGATTAATCATCCCTGTGCTGGTCTCGTGATACACCATGGCCACGACTTTTATTTTGGGATTGCGGGTTATGATGTGTTCGATTTCGGCCAAGTCCGGGTAAGTCCCCCAGGGAAACACAGCCTCTTCCTTGGGAATCTGATATTTTTCGATAATCTCCAGCAGCCGTTCACCGAAGACACCGTTGCGGATCAAAAGCACGGTCTCGTCTTTTTGAAAAAGTGAGGAGAGAACGGTCTCGTTGGCGGAGGTTCCGGAACCTGAGACAATCAGGCTGTAGTAAGTGTCGTCTGCGCCAAAAAGTCTTTTGATTTTTTCTTGCGTATCTGTGAACATGCCTTCGAATTCTGGACTGCGATGACAGATGTCGTAATGGAGCAGGGCGCTTCGCACATTGCTTTTGACCATCACGGGGCCAGGGCTGAAGAGTTTGGGTGCACTCATAGTATAACTCCTTTCTTTGAAGTGTGTTTAAGTGTTTCTTTGTGTGGATTATA
The DNA here is from genome assembly GCF_034356035.1 of Blautia hydrogenotrophica DSM 10507. NCBI lineage: Bacteria > Bacillati > Bacillota > Clostridia > Lachnospirales > Lachnospiraceae > Blautia > Blautia hydrogenotrophica. The sequence continues at coordinate 3,089,032 of NZ_CP136423.1, read as the reverse complement.
GAATTAAAATGTGTGTTTGTCAATAGTAAAACACAAAAACACACAAAATATTGCGGGAAAATGTGTGATGATGAGAGGAAGTAAAAAGAACAAAGTATTGAAAAAAAAGAATATAGACGTTAAAATAAAGACACCGGGTCTGGGATGACTGGAAAGAAATGTATGGTCTTATCTTAGACGGAAATTAGTAAAAACCTTGGGTTTTAAAGGTTTGTTCATGGTAAAAATCATAAATTGGGAAATGGGATAACAGTGTAGGAGAAGAGGCATGTTAGCGACAGAAAGACAAAATAAGATTATGCAGTTGTTAAGAGAGAATAAAATTGTTAAGATTGCAGATATTGTGGAAATTTTTGATGTTTCGTATGAGACTGTGCGCAGAGATATCAAGAATTTAGAGAAAAATAAAATGATAAGGAGAGTTTATGGGGGGATTTTGGCTAATGAGGAGGAAGAAGTAAAATCCACAGATGAAGAGGTGATTTCTTCTGATATGGATACTTATGAGAAGTCATTGATTGGTGAGAAAGCAGCTTCTTTGGTGGAAGAAGGAGATACGATCTTGATCGGTATGGGGCAGACCCTTTGGGAAGTGGCGAAACAGATTAAGAATAAGAGGAATATAACGGTTCTCACCAATTCAGTATACGTTATCAATGAACTGATAGATTCGTCGGTGAATTTGTATATTTTGGGTGGTCATATTAATTCCAGAGCGAGAGGAGCGTTTGGACAGGTCACTTGCCAGTCCCTGAAAAACTATTATGTGGACAAAGCATTTGTGGGGGCAGGAGGAGTCAGCCTGGAAGGAGGCGTCACTGACTGGAATGCAGAAGCCACGGAGCTTGCAGTCGCGATGGTGGAACAGGCAAGACAGACCATTTTGGTGGCTCAGAGCAGAAAATTTGGGAAGAAAGCTTTTTCTGCGACTTTTGATTTGAATTGTGTGAATATCGCAGTTACGGATTCTGATTTGCCGGAAGAATATGTTGTCGGTCTGAGAGAACGTGGTATTGAGTTGTTGTTGGCGGAGAAGACTGTAGATAAGATGGAATGACATGGTTCGGAGCGCTTTTTGTTTTTAGCGACTTAATGAATGAGGCGGCGTGATAGGGACGACGACTTAGAGGATATCTGCTAGATGGTGTGACGGTATACCAGTTTGGTCGTCTTAGCAGATAGAATCCGCGAACGCAGTGCGGAGCGGACGTGATTATACGGTGTAATTATGTGCTTCAAATAAGGATGGGGAGTTATAAACCGTGTAACACACAGAACAGTCAATGAGATGTTGGAGGAATTGGACTAGGCGGCAGGGATTTCTGTGTCAGAGAACAGTCAGCTTAGCATCGTGTGAAGAAATTCCTACAACGAAATAAAACTGAAAATACCGTCTGCGCAGTACTTTCAGTTTTTTAAAGCAGATGACGGGAATCGAACCCGCCTCCCCAGCTTGGGAAGCTGGTGTTCTACCGATGAACTACATCTGCATGCATTTAGTATAACATAGATTGAATGAATTTTCAAATAAAATCGAAAAATTTATTTGTGACAGGTATCAGTTCAGCCATATAGTGTACGGGAAGCATAAAACATACTTGGATGTTTTTGAGAGCGGGCATCTGTATGAGCGAAGCGCCTTTCAATGAGTAAAGCAGTGGCGTTAGCCACGATAAGCACGTAGTGCGATTTTACGAACGGCGCTGGCTGAACTGTTCCGTGACAGAATTTGAGTCGGAAAAATCATAGGTGAAAAGAGGAGAGAGGATGGACTATAATCGAGTGAAAGTAGCGAAATCTGCGAATGTGGTAAAGGAGGCAGTATTGCTGGGAGATGTGACGGTCGGGGAGGACTGCTGTATTTTATTCCACGCAGTGCTCAGAGGGGATGAAGATAGGATTGTGGTGGGCAAGTGCAGCAATATCCAGGATAACTGTACAGTACATGCGGATGTTGGATATCCGGCAGTAATAGGGGATTATGTGACGGTAGGTCACAATGCGCTGGTACATGGTTGCAAGATAGGAGACGGTACCTTAGTAGGGATGGGCTCGATCGTTATGAATGGGACAGTTGTCGGCAAGGAGTGCTTGATTGGTGCGGGAAGTCTGGTATTACAGAATCAGAAAATCCCAGATGGAAGTTTAGTTCTGGGAAATCCAGCGAAGGTAGTTCGCGCCCTGACGGAGAAGGAGAGAAAAGAACTGTATGAAAGCAGTGACTGCTATCTGAAGGTGGGGAGGGAACTGCGCGAAGGCGGGTATGTGAGAACGTTTGAGGAATAAAAGGACATGGGAATAAAGTGGGAAAGCCCACTTCAACTCCCCCCATTCTTATAATCTTGAGGGGAACAGTCCCACTTTGCGCGCCGAGCACAGCCGCCTGCGGCGACTACCTCTTGTGGGAGTGCGCATCCTTAGCGGAGCGTTTATGTATAAGAAAGGGCTTTCACGCATTAGCGTGATAAGGTCTTTCCTGTTATATGAAAGAGAAGACCCCGGTAGGGGAGCTACCGGGGTCTTCGAGGGGAGTATAAATAATTAAATAAGGGGTTAATGTAAAAAAAATTTTTGAAGGGTAAATTCTTTTTACATGCCAATTATAATATATTCTGGAAAAAAAAGCAATATGCTTTCTTGAATATTCCCTCTTGTTTTTGGAATAATAACGAGTGTAATACAAAAAAAGTTTACGAAACAGGAGGAAAACTTTTATGGCTAAAAATTCTAAGAACGAATATCAGAGTTCAAATGTAAAAAATAGCAAAAACAGCACGAACAGTAAAAACCGTATGACAAACAGCGAGAACAGCAAGAATTGTCATAAGAATAAGACCAGCGACTGTGGTAAGAACTACAGCGAGGATTATTCTGAGAACAGCTACGACTCCAAATATTGATCTTTCTAAAAATGCCCGGGCACAAGGCCCGGGCATTTTTCATGTCATAGGGAAGAGATTGTTACGCAAATTCGTGAGAGCCCTTTCATATAACATAAACGCTCCACGTCGGTCGCACTGTGGCGGAGTGGAAGATGGTGCTTTGCCCCCCCACTGTAGGCGAAGGTCCTGCAAACACGACTCTTTTTTAGGTGAGTTGACGGATAGAGGAAGTCTGCATATTTTAGTAAGAAAAGGGGGTTTAGTAAAATGCAGGAAATAAAATTGATTTCTCCTAGAGATATAGACCGCTATGTAGATGATGTAGATTCTGTTCTCGTTGATATACGCGATTCAAAGGAATATCGGGCTGCCCATGTAAGAGGCGCGGTAAATGTGCCCTATGAAGAGATAAAAGAGGCGTACTTTCCGGAAGAGAAATTCTTAGTCTTATACTGTGACAGAGGTGGAGCAAGTATGGAAGCTGGAAGGTATCTGGCGGAACAGGGTTACCAGGTCTGTTCCGTCGTTGGAGGATTTATGGCATATCGGGGAAGAAATCTTGTATTTTCCAATTAGCCATAGTAAAATAGAGTGCAAAAGATATGAGTGGTAAAAAGATTTGTCTGGAAGAGGATTTTCGATTTGGGAAATTCTCTTCCCAGTCTTTGGCAAGCCGTAGCATTGTCCGATGGTATGGCATACAGACCCTTGGAAAGGGTCTATAAATACTACTCTATTTATAATTTGAGGAGGATGCAGTCAGATGAAATATATGTTTGCTTCTGATATTCATGGCTCTGCTTATTACTGCAGGAAGATGCTGGAAGCCTATGAAAAGGAAGGCGCCAAGCGGCTGGTGCTTTTGGGTGACTTGCTGTATCATGGACCGCGGAATGATCTGCCCAGAGAGTATGCGCCGAAAGAAGTGATCGCGATGCTCAATGCGAAAAAAGATGAGTTTTATGCGGTGCGTGGCAATTGTGAAGCGGAAGTTGATCAAATGGTATTGCAGTTCCCTGTAATGGCAGACTACTGTATTTTAGAACTGGAAGGCAGGACTTTTTACGCGACGCACGGCCACATATATAATGAAGGAAATCTTCCGCCTATGAAAAAGGGAGATATCCTGATTCATGGGCATACACATGTGCTGCGGGCTGACAGGACCGAGAACTGTATGATATTAAATCCGGGTTCCGTGTCCATTCCCAAAGAGGGAAATCCGCCTACTTATGCAGTGTATGAGGACGGGATTTTTTCTATTAAAGATTTTGACGGAAATGTGATAAAAGAGATTACACTATAGAAAGAGGATTGCATGGAAAAATGGGAATTGATTGCCCCTTGTCATTTTGGGCTGGAGGCAGTACTTAAGAGAGAGATTCTGGATTTAGGATACGAAATCAGTAAGGTGGAGGATGGAAAAGTCACGTTTTGGGGAGATGCTCAGGCGGTTGCTGACGCAAATGTATTTATCAGAACGGCAGAGCGGATTTTAATTAAAGTGGGAGAAGTCCATGCAGAGACTTTCGAGGAGCTTTTTCAGGGAACCAAAGATCTGCCCTGGGAAAATTACATTCCAGAAGATGGAAAGTTCTGGGTGGCCAAGGCAAACTCCATCAAAAGTAAGCTGTTTAGTCCTTCTGACATTCAGTCTATTATGAAAAAAGCAATTGTGGAGAGGTTAAAAGGTGTCTATGGCATTCAATGGTTCGCAGAGGAGGGCGCGTCATTTCCCATACGTGTTGCTTTTATGAAAGATGTGGCTACGATAGGTCTGGACACTTCCGGGGTATCTTTACATAAAAGGGGATACCGCCAAATGACGGCGAAAGCTCCGATCACGGAGACATTAGCGGCGGCATTGATTTTGCTGACCCCATGGAAGGCAGACCGAGTCTTAGTGGACCCATTTTGCGGCAGCGGGACATTTCCCATCGAAGCGGCAATGATGGCAGCTGACATCGCTCCTGGCATGAACCGCTCATTTTTGGCGGAGGACTGGAAACACTTGATACCCAGAAAGTGTTGGTATGAGGCAATGGATGAGGCAAATGAGAGAGCGAAGCTGGATACTGAGACGGATATTCAGGGATTTGACATAGACCCTCAGGTGCTGAGAGCGGCCAGAGAGAATGCAAAGCTGGCAGGAGTAGATCATATGATTCATTTTCAGCAAAGAGCGGTGAAAGATCTGCACCACAGTAAGTCCTTTGGCTTTCTGATAACGAATCCGCCTTATGGGGAACGGTTGGAAGAGAAAGAATCCTTAGCACAGCTGTACAGGGAGATTGGGGAAAGTTTTCAAAGACTGGACCGGTGGTCTATGTATTTGATTACATCTTATGAGAATGCGCAAAGAGATATCGGACGGCAGGCAGATAAAAACCGCAAAATCTATAATGGGATGTTAAAGACGTATTTTTATCAGTTTTTAGGGCCGAAGCCGCCTAAGAAAAATACAAAATAGAGGATGGCGAGGAGAAGGAGACTTATGAAAAGAATCATTTTTGCTACAGGAAACGAAGGAAAGATGAGAGAGATTCGCAGGATTATGGAAGACCTGGATGTGGAAATTTTCTCATTAAAGGAAGCAGGAATTCAGGCAGACATTGTGGAGGACGGCAGCAGTTTTGAGGAAAATGCAGTCATTAAGGCGAAAACTGTCTGTGAGCTCACCAACGAAGTAGTGTTGGCAGATGACTCGGGGTTGGAGATTGACTATTTAAATGGGGAACCGGGGATTTATTCAGCCAGGTATATGGGAGAGGATACTTCTTACAGAATTAAGAATCAGAATTTAATTGATCGCCTTGCGGGAGTGCCGCAGGAGAAGAGGACAGCGCGGTTTGTCTGTGCGGTCGCGGCTGCGTATCCGGATGGAACGGTGAAGACAGCCCGGGGTACCATGGAAGGTATCATTGGATATGAAGAACGGGGAGAAAATGGGTTTGGATATGACCCCATCTTTTTTCTGCCGGAGTATGGCTGCAGCTCAGCAGAGCTTAGTATGGAAGAAAAGAATAAGATTAGCCACCGCGGGAAAGCCTTGGAGGCAATCAAAGAGGTTTTATTATGAAAGTATTGATTGTCAGTGATACACATGGAAAAGAAAATACGTTGGATGAGGTTTTGCTGAGGGAGACACCGTTTGATGTTCTGATTCACTGCGGGGATGTGGAAGGACAGGAGGATTATCTCGAGGCCGCTTTGGACTGTCCGGCTTATATTGTGGCCGGAAATAATGACTTTTTTTCTGATTTGGACAGAGAATTGGAGATTGATCTGGCCGGCACGAAAGTATTGATTACCCATGGGCATAACTACGGCGTCTCACTAGACCCGGCAGAGCTAATTGATGAGGCGGCATCCAGAGGGATTTCTGTGGTGTTTTTTGGACATACTCATAAGCCGGTAATTTTAAGAAGAGGAAATATTACTGCGGTGAATCCAGGAAGTCTTTCCTATCCGAGACAGGAAGGGAGAACACCCAGCTATGCTGTTTTGGATATTGACCGGCAGGGAAAATTTCATTTTAAGATTAAATATATGACGGCATAGTAAATGTATTTTTGAAAGCTTTTCTGTTTTTATTTCTATGGCAGATTTTCTTGTCAGGCGTGTTCCTCAAGACTGAGAAATTTTGAAGATTATCTGCGTATTTATCAGGAAAAATCCTTGAAAAAAACGTAAGGAATTTTTTAGCAAAAATATGAAAAAAGGTGTTGACATTTGTAAAACACTATAATATAATATGTCTTGCGTCAGCGGGAGCGGCGCAGGACAAAAGTATAGAGAGATCGGGGTGTGGCTCAGTTTGGCTAGAGCGCCTGGTTTGGGACCAGGAGGCCGCAGGTTCGAATCCTGTCACCCCGACTGCTGTTTCGCATCATTACCGTTTCAGCGACATGCGGGTGTAGTTCAATGGTAGAACACTAGCCTTCCAAGCTAGATACGTGGGTTCGATTCCCATCACCCGCTTCTCTGTTCTAAATACGGAGAAATGTGCTTGTAGCTCAGCTGGATAGAGCAACGGCCTTCTAAGCCGTGGGTCGGGGGTTCGAATCCCTTCAAGCACGGTATGGTGGGTATAGCGCAGTTGGTTAGCGCGCCAGATTGTGGCTCTGGAGGCCAAGGGTTCGAATCCCTTTATCCACCTTCCCTATTGGGCTATCGCCAAGCGGTAAGGCACAGCACTTTGACTGCTGCATTCGCTGGTTCGAATCCAGCTAGCCCAGTCTATATGGAGCATTAGCTCAGTTGGTAGAGCACTTGACTTTTAATCAAGTTGTCCGGGGTTCGAATCCCCGATGCTTCATTGAGAACACTGTCTTCAAAGATATTTGAGGTCAGTGTTTTTTTGTGCGATTGAAAAGACATTGCCCGCTGATGCATGAAAATGTCTTCCTATCATACAATAATTCACGAGATCTTACTGCGGCGGCGCACAAGGTAAGCTGCGCCTTTTAAGGTTGAAGGGGTGTGTTTTGACATATCTAATAAAATTGATGTGTGTATTCTTATGTTAATGCTTGACAGATGAAAAAGTAGAATGTTATAATAAATATCGCTTTATAGGAGCAGGCGGATATGGCGGAATTGGCAGACGCGATAGATTTAGGTTCTATTGTCGATAGGCGTGCAGGTTCAAGTCCTGTTATCCGCATAAGGTTCATAAAATCCGAAGCCGATTTCAGATAGGAACGGCTTCGGATTTTGCGTAATAGGCCCAGCAAGTGGCTGGCGTTTGGCGTACATCTTTTGGAAATATGGTTGTTATTCTTGTTTTCCTACTTGTTTGATTATCTGATGCACATAAGTACTCAGACCAGCGACCAGGACTCCCTGTGTAAAAGCGGTGAAAAGAGCCATGATCACGTCTCTGTATGTTGAGATCGGGCACCCGGCAAATACCCAGGCAGCGCAGACTACGACACCGATGGCGCCTAGAATTAATGGTATATACTTGTCTTTTACAGCTTGGGACTTCTTAAGTCCTACGCCGATGAAGTACAATACAAATGCTACGATTAAAAGTTCTGGTTTGATATAGTTTGTTATCTGTTCCATCTTATTTCCTCCAATAATAGCCTGACTTTATTATATGCTTTTGAGTTGGAGATGTGCGTCCACAGGAGGGGCTTGAGGGTGAGCTTTTGTTGGTGGGTTTTGAGACGGTTCTGTGTGAACCGTAATGATCGTTGGTTACGGTTCATGCCTCAATATCCCGCGAGGTGTTTTTTGCATTTTGTACATAAATCCCGAGACATAAGCGCGTTACTGCTTACGGCTTGCAAGTGAGTGAACCGTAATGACCGTTACAAAGAAAGCAGTATTTTATGATATCTTACCTTGTTTTTTTAAAATAAATGTGATACAGTTAAGCTAGTTTTCAAAAAAAGATATAAGACTCCGAAGTGCTGAGAGAGTCTTCTTTGGCTTAGATAATTGGTCGATTCAGAATTAGTACATCTATTGAGTCATTGTCAATTCAGACAGGAATCCGAATACTTAAGTAAGTGAATAGGCAGAAAGGATAAAGAATATGCGAGAAAAATATGAGTCACTGTCTCTTAGTGTACTGCGTGATTTAGCGAAAGCGCGGGGATTAAGAGGGATTTCTACGTTAAAAAAGGCAGATCTGATACAGAAAATGTTACTAGAAGATGAAAAAGAAAAAATACAGAGTCAGGAACCCGGCATGAAAGAGGAAGAAGGAAAGCAGCAACAAGATGAATACGTTCCGTCTTTCGACGGCCAGCGCTCAAATGAAAATAGCCGAAATTTAGACCATGGGCGTTACGGCGAAGGCGGCAGAAATTATGAGAACGGCCATAACAGTGAGCGAAAGCCCACTTTAAACAATGAAGTTTTAGACAGCGGGGAGAAAGCGAACGGAATACTAGAAGTGCTGCCGGACGGCTATGGTTTTATTAGATGCGAAAATTATCTGCCTGGGGAGAATGATATTTATGTCTCACAGTCACAGATACGAAAATTTAATTTGAAGACAGGGGATATTGTACAGGGGAATATCCGCGTAAATCAGGGGGAAAAGTTCCGGGCGCTGCTTTATGTGACATCTGTCAATGGCTTTCATCCTAACGAGAGTGTGAGGCGTCACAATTTCGAGGACATGACGCCGGTATTTCCCAATGAAAGACTGATCTTAGAACGCCCAGGTGGCAGTACTGCCATGAGGATTGTAGATTTGATTAGTCCTATTGGTAAGGGGCAGAGGGGAATGATTGTTTCCCCCCCAAAGGCAGGAAAGACGACTTTGCTGAAAGATGTGGCGAAGTCGATTCTGAGAAACAACAGGAGGATGCACTTGATTATTCTCCTGATTGATGAGAGACCAGAAGAGGTAACAGATATCAAGGAGGCAATTCAAGGGGAGAACGTGGAAGTTATCTACTCCACTTTTGATGAACTGCCGGAACATCATAAAAGAGTTTCAGAGATGGTGGTGGAGCGTGCACGCCGTCTTGTGGAGCACAAAAAGGATGTGACGATACTGCTAGACAGTATTACCCGTCTTGCGAGGGCTTATAACTTAGTGATTCCGCCCAGCGGAAGAACCCTGTCTGGTGGTTTGGACCCTGCGGCTCTTCATATGCCGAAACGATTTTTTGGAGCCGCCAGAAATATGAGAGAGGGAGGCAGCCTGACGATACTCGCCACTGCCTTGGTGGACACGGGGAGTAAGATGGACGACGTGATCTACGAGGAGTTTAAAGGTACTGGAAACATGGAGTTAGTATTGGATCGCAAGCTGCAAGAGAAAAGAGTTTTCCCTGCCATTGATATTCAGAAGTCTGGAACCAGAAGGGAAGATCTGCTGTTGAGTAGAGAAGAGCAGGAAGCTGTCTACAGTATGAGAAAAGCGTTAAATGGAATGAAGGCGGAAGACGCGGTGGAACAGATTCTGAATATGTTCGCGAGGACAAAGAACAATTCGGAATTCGTTCAGATGATAAAAAAACAGAAATTTTTCTAAATAGGTTGCTTTTTAATTTTTAATATGATATAATTCAAAAGCTGTTTAAAATTGAGATCGGCAAATGAAACGACTATAAAGACTATAACATAGAGAGGTGAAAAACATGAAAGAAGGAATCCATCCAAATTACAAAGAAGCTACTGTAACCTGTAACTGTGGAAACACATTTGTAACAAGATCTGTTAAAGGCGATATCCACGTGGAAATCTGCTCCAAATGTCATCCATTCTACACTGGTCAGCAGAAAGCAGCTCAGGCGCGTGGACGTATTGACAAGTTTAATAAGAAATACGGTATTAAATAAGAAGAAAGCAGAGCGGGGAAGCTGTCGTTCCTACAGAACAGGCAGAGTCTGCATACAGTAGAACATAGGGAAGTCAGAACAGGTTGAGGTTGGATAAATCTCAACCTTTCTTTAAATACCTGGATGTGCAGCGAATTATTAAAGGAGAACATATGAGATCATCAAATATTGGCGGACAGGCAGTGATCGAAGGAATCATGATGAGGCATAAAGATGAGTACGCAATAGCTGTGCGCAAGCCGAATGGAGAGATTGAGATAAAGACACAGGAATACCGAAGTGTCTTTGGCAAAGCGAAGGTGATGAGACTTCCAATACTGAGAGGTGTTGTGAGCTTTGTGGATTCCCTGGTGATCGGAACAAAATGCTTGATGTATTCGGCAGCCTTTTTCGAAGAGGAGGAAGAGGAGAAGGATAAGCTAGATGCAATGACTGAGGAAGAGAGAGAGAGAAGTCTGAGAAAGCAGGAAAAACTAGAGAAATTGCTGATGACGGCTACCGTAGTAATTTCCATGCTCCTGGCGGTGGGGCTGTTCATGGTACTTCCCTATGTGTTGGCCAGCCTGCTTCGGAAGGTAGGGGCCACGGAGACAGTCGTAACTCTGGTGGAATCCGTGGTCAAGATTGCGCTGTTTTTGGCATATATGGGATTGATATCCCGGATGAAAGATATCCAGAGAACCTTTATGTATCATGGTTCAGAGCATAAATGCATCAACTGTATTGAGAATGGACTAGATTTGACAGTGGAGAATGTCATGAAAAGTTCCAGGCAGCACAAACGCTGCGGGACGAGTTTTCTGTTGTATGTAATGGTGGTAAGCATTATTTTTCACTTCTTTTTTGTGTTTGTGCCGGTATTCTGGGTAAGACTGGTTGGAAGATTGCTGTTGATTCCGATCATCGCCGGGGTATCCTATGAGTTTATCCAATGGGCGGGCAGGAGTTCCAATTCTGTCGTGTGCTGGCTGAGTAAACCGGGGTTGGCGCTTCAGAAACTGACGACGAAGGAGCCGACGCCGGATATGGTGGAAGTGGCGATAGCGGCTGTGGAGGCTGTCTTTGACTGGAAGCCCTATGTAGAGGAAGTTCAAAAAGAGAAAGAGAGCAGACCATGAGTACTTACCGTGATTTGTTGCGATGGGGAAGAATGGAATTAAACCGGGCTCATATCCCTGACGGGGATTTGGATGCCTGGTATTTGATGGAATATGTATTTGAAATGGACCGGGCGCACTACTTTTTACGGGAGAGCGAAGAGGCTGGAAGCCAGGAGGAAGAATACCGCAGATTAATTTCCCTCAGGTGTGGGAGAATTCCGCTTCAGCATTTGACCCATCAGGCTTGGTTTATGGGTCTGGAATTTTATGTAGATGGCAGGGTTTTGGTACCTAGGCAGGATACCGAGATTTTGGTAGAAGAGGCGGTCCGCAGACTAGAAGATGGACAGAGACTTTTGGATATGTGTACGGGTTCTGGGTGCATTTTGTTGAGTATCCTGAGTCAGAAGCCTTGCTGTAAGGGAACAGGTGTAGATCTGTCTGCGGATGCTCTGGAAGTGGCAAGACTGAACGGAAGACGGCTGAATATCACAGCAGATTTTCGGCAGAGTGACTTGTTCACGGACATTGGGGGCAGATATGAGATGATTGTGTCGAATCCCCCCTATATTCCCACCGGGGTTATCCCGACTTTGGAAGAGGAAGTGCGCAGTTATGATCCGAACCTGGCTCTGGATGGAGGAGAGGATGGACTCAGCTTTTATCGGAGAATTGTGGAGCAGGCTTCCACTCGTCTGGAAGATGGAGGGTGGCTGCTATTTGAGATCGGGCATGATCAGGGAAGATGCGTCCGCGATATGATGGAGAATGCGGGATATGGAGAACTTCAGGTAGTCAAAGACCTGGCAGGTCGAGACCGTGTAGTTCTGGGACGAAGAATGTACAGGAGGAACAGAGATGTTTGATAAATTGGAAGATTTGCTTATCCGCTTCGAAGAGGTTTTAAGCGAGCTCGGAGAGCCGGGGGTCGCTGACAACCAGGAACGTTTTCAAAAACTGATGCGGGAGCAGAGTGAGTTGCAGCCCATTGTGGATACGTACAAGGAGTACAAAGAGAACCAACAGACGATTCAGGACAGCGTATCCATGCTGGAAGAAGAATCGGATGAGGAGATGCGGGAGATGCTCAAAGAAGAGCTGTCTGACGCAAAGAGACGAGTGGGAGAACTGGAAAATGAGTTGAAGATTCTGCTTTTGCCAAAGGATCCCAATGACAGTAAGAATGTAATTGTGGAGATCCGTGCCGGTGCGGGAGGAGATGAGGCAGCGCTGTTTGCGGCGGAGATTTACCGCATGTATGTGAAGTACGCGGAGAGCAGGCGTTGGAAGACGGAGATGTTGAGCCTGAATGAAAATGGTATCGGCGGATTCAAGGAAGTAACCTTCATGATTCAAGGCCAGGGTGCTTACTCTCGTCTGAAATATGAGAGTGGAGTGCACAGAGTGCAAAGGGTTCCTGAGACGGAGTCGGGCGGACGGATTCACACATCCACAATCACTGTGGCAATTATGCCAGAGGCAGAGGAAATTGACTTTCATCTGGATTTGAATGACTGTAAATTTGATGTCTTTCGGGCGTCGGGAAACGGAGGACAGTGTGTCAACACCACGGACTCTGCGGTACGTCTGACTCATATTCCTACGGGGATTGTGATTTCCTGCCAGGATGAGAAGTCTCAGCTCAAGAATAAGGACAAGGCGCTGAAAGTGTTGCGTTCCCGTCTCTATGAGATGGAACTGCAAAAACAGCACGACGCGGAGGCGGAGGCCAGAAGAAGTCAGGTGGGAACCGGAGATCGGTCTGAGAAGATCAGAACCTATAATTTCCCCCAGGGACGTGTCACTGACCATAGGATTAAGTTGACTTTGCATAGGCTAGAAGGAACCTTGAACGGCGATCTGGATGAGGTGATTGACAGTCTGATCGCGGCAGACCAGGCGGCAAAATTGAGTAATCTACAGAATGAATAGAGAAGTAAGAGGCGGTACCGAAAGGGCCGCCTTTTTTGTGTCATAGAAAAGACATTGTCACGCTGAAACGTGAAAGCTCTTTTCTATGACATAAACGCTCCGCTAAGGATGCGCATGTACCACAAGACGATGTTGCGGCGGCGCGCAATGTAAGCTTCGTCTCTCAAAGATTGGGGGGAAGGGGAGATGAAAATGTTGCTGATGCAACCCGCCGCAGGCGGAGAATCCTGCGGGGCGGGATTCTTTTTTATGTTATCTTTCCTTAAGAACGGAAAAAAGTTTACGTTGGCTGTGGGGAAATAGGATATAATAGAAGTAATATTACGGAAGCGGAGGTCCACGAAGTGGAAAAAACACAGATGGATGAAGATCATATTGTTGATTTTTTGAAGAGCAAAGTGGAAATCTGGTGTTTTCCGAGACTATTGCGGGAGTTATACAGAGGAACGCAGAATTTGCAGACGCTGTTGACGGAGAAGTTGACAGCCTATGAAGCAGGGAAAGAAGAGAATAAGGAACAGATATCCAGAAAGGTTCGGAACTGGCTCGGTGGAAGAAACCAGCCGGCGAATCGGGAAGAAGTATTCAAGATTTGTTTTGCCTTGTCTTTGGGTGAAGAGAGGTCAGAGAAGCTTCTGTTATCGACAGCGGAGAGCGGAATACACTATCGAAATCCTAGAGAGCTGATTTACGCCTTTTGTCTCAGGAGAGGTTTTGACTATCCGCAAGCTCAAGAGCTGATTGAAGCTTTGGAACAGACCGGTGCTCCGAAGAGCTCTCTGGAACATCAGAAATTAGTCCGGCAGACTTGGGCTGAAGAGCCGACGCAGCATCTGACTATCTCTATAAAAAATGAGTTTCGAAATATCACAGAGACGAATGAGCTCAAGAAGTTTATCCGGGATAACCAAGGTGTGTTTGGAATTCATCACAACACTGCGTACCGGAAATTTGTGGCAATGCTGGAGTATCTGCTGCGAGGAGTTTCTGACAACTATACTTTTACGGATGTACCCAGGGAGAAGAAATATAGTATCGAGAGGGTGACAGAAGAATATTTGAGAATGGGGGTTCCATATCAGAAGAAAAATCGGCAGTGTACAAAGGTGGAAAAGTTTATCAAAAAGCACTGGCCATCTCCAAAGATGGTCCAGGAAATGTATTCTAGAAAACGGGATGTGAATCGAAAGACCCTCTTGCTTTTGTATCTTGTGACGGAGGGGATGGGGGTGGAGGTGTCGGAAAAAAGTTTTGTATTGGAGCATTGTAAGAGGATGGATATGATGATGGCATCCTGCGGAATGGCGTTGCTGAATCTGCACAATCCCTTTGATTATTTGGTTGTCCAGTCGCTGAATTTGGAGAATGACGATGATTTTATGAGCTGGAAGCTGGAACGTATGCTGAGAAAAATTTTTCGAAATGACGGAAAGACGGTCTATCTGGAAAAACAAGACAATTCCTGCACATAGAAGAAACAGCAGGAATTCATCACTTAAGATAAGGGAGGTATCTATGAGTCAGAGAAGTTTTCTTCCCAAGGGCTATACGATTACGACAAAGAGCTGGACATATACCATTGATGAGTATGTGGGGGCGGGTTCCAATTCTGTTGTCTACCGGGCGTATTATTACGACACTTTTATGCCGGACCGGAAACATATTGTACTCTTGAAAGAATTGTATCCGTTTGACCCTCAGAGAAAAATCACAAGGGATGAACATTGGAATCTGGTGGTAAGTGCTGAGGATATGAATTTCTTTAACTATCATAAAAAAAGCTTTATCACTGGAAACTACGCGCATTTGATTTTGTCGGAGACGGAGAGCGAGCATATCGCTCAAAATCTGGATTCCTTTGAGGCAAATAATACGATTTACACGGTTTTGACTTCCAAAAAGGGACAGGTTTTGTCGGAAATGGAGGAGAAGGGGGTAAATTTTCCGACCCTGACGGATACGATTCTCTTTATCAAAAATCTTCTTCATGCGCTGGAGCCTTTTCACGATCATGACTTGCTGCACTTGGACATCAGTCCTGACAATATCTTTTTGCTGAGCCCTGAGAATCATGAGACTTTTTCCACCAGGCTTCTTCTGCTGGATTTCAACAGCGCATATTCCATGGACAGCAAAGAAGAGTTTGGAGATCAGTATTATTTTGGAAAGACCGGATATATGGCGCCGGAAGTGATGCTTCACAGACGGGAAGAGCTGGGCCCGTGGACCGATTTGTATTCTGTGGCGGTTCTCTGGTATGAGATCCTGGCGGGAGAGAAATTCCCGGAGGACAGAGAACTGGTCAGTCTGGATGAACTGGTATCGCCCTATTCTAGACTGCTTCTTCATGAGAAGGAACGGTCGGCGGTCCGTCTCAATGAGATTTTGAAAAACGCTCTGCAGTTCCTTCCGCAAAATAGGTATCAGAACATCGGAGAGATGCTTCAGGATATTCAGGAGCTATATGATATTGTGGCGGGAATCAACAGAGAGCCGGCCCCGGTCAAGGTGGAGCCTTTGATAGCTAAAAAAAGCAGAAAGAGGCATGTCTTTACGGCAGGGATTTTGGTCTGTGTCTTTTTGATAGGGGGAGCGAGCAGCATTTTTTTGTCAAAGGCGATGCGGCCGAAAACGGAAGAAGAGCAGTCCATGGAGCATACGGAGCTGGATTTGACCCAGTTTCCTTTGGAAACTGATGATTCTGTGGTGCTGACGGAGAAGAATATCCGGCATCCGCTGGTGGACAATATCATGGAGATGCCGGTGCAAAGTTCCATGTCTGCCAGAATTAACCTGAAGGATTATCCCCATCCCAGAGACACCTCGGAGGCCTTTGAGACTTACGGTATTTTTTCCATCTACAATGGAGAGGGAGACAAGAGGGGCTGGCAGTTCGCTGATCTTACCTATGATTTTTTTTATACCAAGGACAATGCCCTACACATGGAGCTTCCCTTTCAGGATACCAATGATTTTAACCTGGAATATATAGGGATTATTTTTCAGAATC
Source organism: Blautia hydrogenotrophica DSM 10507 (assembly GCF_034356035.1). NCBI lineage: Bacteria > Bacillati > Bacillota > Clostridia > Lachnospirales > Lachnospiraceae > Blautia > Blautia hydrogenotrophica. Next base: position 3,072,801 of record NZ_CP136423.1, on the reverse strand, counting down.
ACAACCACACGGAAACGTCGGTGGTGCTGGATATTAAGGACTGCACGCTGATCGACGGCAAGGGAGAGGCCCATGAGATCACAGAGCTGGAGGGTAGCCATGTTCTCTATTTTGATGAAGAGAATTGGCAGTGGAACCTTTTGACCACCCAGTGCGGGGACTTCGTCAAGACTTTTGAGGACATTTACGGAGGCAAGCTGGTGGTGGACGCAGAGGTGGGTTTTTTAGAGCCGCTGCTGGATATTAAATGGGAGAGCGACAACCCGGAGGTGGCTACGGTGGATGAGAAAGGCCGGATTTTCGCGAACCGGCAGGGACAGGCCACCATCACTGTTACAATTAAAGACCGCAATACCCAGGAAGTGAGAAAGACTCAGATGCTGGTGCACGTCAGATCAAAGCTGGGGTGAGAAAGGAAAATTAGAGCCGCTGCAAAACAGATGGGAAACCATCCGTGGAGCAGCGGCTGTTTGTGTTAAAGGATACGCACGCCGCAATAAGGGAGGGCACCGCAAAGTAGTGTTGCGGTGGCGCACAAAGTGGGACGCGCCTGTCAAGACTGAGGGAATGAGGGGGAACTGAAATGGGCTTGTCCACCTTGTTTCCCGGAAAAAAGTTGACGTGGAGTCAGAGGTGGGTTTGGTATAGTAAGAATACGACAAATTGCGGGTATCGGGAGGAAACACAGAAATATGAAGATACGAGATCAAATTGAGATTATCCTGAAAAAACGAAAAGAAAAAGTCAGTCAATTAAAGGAGAGAAAGGAACATCTGAAGAAGATCTGCTCCCTGCTGGAGGACTGCGACCACCTGTATAACGGAGCAAGGCAGATCACAGACAGCGAGCTGAGGGGACAGTATTTGTCTCTCTTTGCATCCCTGCCCACCGACACGATGAGGGAAGAGCTTCAAGGATTGGTCGGAAAATATGAGGAGGCGGTAAAAAGATTTGACAGAGATTACATCAGCATCGCCACTGTGGGAAAGGAGAGGCAGGGAAAGAGCTGTTTTCTACAGGCAGTAGGAAATCTGGACAATCTGATTATCCCCGCCTATAACTCCACGAGCTGTACCGGAGCCACCTCCGTGATTTACAACAGACCAGAGATGCCGGAAGGGACTGTGGAAGCCGTCATAAAGTTTCGGAAAAGAGAGAAGCTGCTGGAGATCGTGAAGGGATATCTGGACGCCATAGATTCGGAGTGTCTCCATGGCCGCCAGCTGGATTTCGACATGCTGGGAACGAAATCCTTTAAATTGACTGTGGACACGTTAGCAGTAAAACCTGGGGAGGCCGATAAGGGCGTCGCCCTGAACCATCTGCGCCGCATCATCGAACATTTTGGGGAAATTCGGGACTTGTACGGCCAGGGGGACTTGGTGCTCCGGGACAAAGGACAGATTGCCGAGTACGTAGCCCAGAACAATGGAGTCAAGCTGGGAGACTCTGGACACAGGGATTACTACAAATATCTGGCTGTGGAGAAGGCGGATATCTACTGCCCGTTCTATGAGGACTGCGGCAGCCTGGTATTGGTGGACACGATTGGTCTGGGGGACACCCAGTACGGGATTGAAGAAGCAATGCTGGAAACCGTGGATAAAGAGTGCGACGCGGCGATTGTGGTGACAATGCCTATGTCAGGGGTGCAGGAGTCGGATTTGAAGCTTTATAACAGCCTGAAGGAACGGTTTCAGAGAAGAGATATGTCTAAATGGCTGTTTTATCTGGCAAATAAAAATGTCGGAGTCAGCGACAACCGGGTAGATGCCTTTGTCAAGGGAATCCGAGAGGGGAATTTCTCCGTGTGTTACTGTGAGACCGCGGACTGTTCTGACTTTGACGAGGTCCGGGATAACTTCATGAATCCTCTGCTGGAGCGGCTTCTTGGCAATATGGACGACATTGACGCGGCCTACCTGACGGAACTGGAAGAGACAGAGGCGGTGATTCGGAAAAAATACGAAGTCTTTGTGTCAGAGCTGCCGGAGGCGCGGACTTTTGACGCCAGTGTGCAGCAGGGGCTGAGCGCTGCCCAGAAGGGAAAGGAATGCTACCGGAAATTGACGGCTGATCTGGTCAACTGCGTGATCTACTGGGGGCAGGAGCGCAACCAGCCCAACAGCATCCTGTGGAATGCGGTGCAGGAAATTCTGGACAGCCTGGACGATCTGGTTCCGGATGCCCAGACGCTGCAGCTGACTATAAACGGAAACGGTTCGCTTCTGCCGGGCCAGCTGTGGGACGACGCGCTCCACTATGTGAGAAACGAAGTCACTGACCGGTTCATCGCCATTGACAGCATCCTGGAGGAGGAGACGAGAAAATTCAAAAATTCTCTGGTGCGAAGCCTGTACGATGAGCTTTTGAATCTCTCCAAAGCGCAGGGCATTACAGATCTGCCCTGGGAGGAGCAAGACGGCGGTCAGGAGAAGGAGCCGGATATGGTGGAATGGCTGAAAAATATCATGGACCATGTGATCAACGACAAGCCCCAGTATGAGCAAATTTACAAAGCTTTCCGATTTATGTATCGGTTCGAGTTCAACACCAGGGCACAGCTGATTCAGGAGGTAAGAAAGCAGCTCTACATTATCAATCCCATTTGCGACAGGGAGTATGCGAAGCCTCTGTATGATTTTCACAGGGATAACGCAGGAAAAGAGGTTAACTTTTATCTGACCTCCCGTATGTCCATCATTGAGGAGAATCTAAGGCATGTACTAGTGGATTTGTACCATGCGCCGAACCAGGCTTTTTACGCGGCGGCGGAAGAGTTTTATGACAGGCTGACCTTCGCCAACAGTCTGAACGAGAGTGAATTTGAGAGCATGCAGGATGTATGGGGCAAATTTTTCATGGAATACAGCAGCCAGCTCTGGACAGCCAGCTCGGAGAAATACCAGCAGGCCAACGAGCTGGTACGAGAGTATCAGAATATCAAAAAGGAGCTGGAGATGGAGGATAACGTATGGAGACAATAAATATATTGATGCTGGGCGGAAGACGGTGCGGGAAGACGACGGTGCTGTCCGCCATGTATCAGGAGATAGGGAAGATTCTGGCAGGCACAGGGCTGAGTTTGTCGGTGGGAAACGATCAGACCAGAAAGGAGCTGGCGCAGGCAGCGGAGATTATTCAGCAGAATATCCGAAAATTTGCGACTCCGCTGACTCGTATTGAGATCGACGACAATCCCACCAGCGCCAACAGGTCTTATAATTTTACCTTGACTGTGGACAAGGGTGGGAAAATCCCCTTTTTTATCCACGATATTCCCGGAGAGTGGCTCACCGATCCCCAGTATGAGGGCGGTCTTCGCAGTCTGATCGGACAGTGCCAGGTGATTCTGATCGCCATAGACACTCCTTATCTGTTCTCGAAGATGACCGAGCAAGGCTACGGCAGATATCATGAGGAGTACAATAAGCCCATGGAAATCGCGAACTTTTTCAAGAACAGCCTGTCCACAGAAGAAATACGGGAGAGAATGGTGCTGTTTGTTCCTTTGAAATGCGAGCGGTATTACAATCTGGAGCACAATCCGAAGCTGAATATTTTCCGAAGGGAATACATGAGAGAATTGATGACGACCATCAGCGCAGGCTATCGGGATCTTCTTCAGTATTTGAGGTCACCGGAGCTGGCCGGGAGCTGTACACTGGCGATTACTCCGATTTTGAGTGCCGGGGGAATCGACTTTGTGCGGTTTCGAAAAGACGGACAGACAGGGCGGATGGTGGCTCTGTACCAGGAACCAGAGTTTCTTCCAGAGGAACGCAAGGGTTACCGGCCGCGGTTCTGCGAACAGCCAATGCTCTATGCACTGGCCTATATTCTGACCCAGACTCTGCGGGCGCAGACGGGGCAGAACAGCATGTATCAGCAGGTGGCCAAGCGGCTGGGAGGCAGTGTTCAGGAACTGTATACGGCGTTGGAGACGATTCAGAAAAAAATGAAACGAAACAGCGGGATTTTGCCCCAGGACGGATATTATATCATTCAAAATCCTGTGAATGTGTAGGCGGAGGCGAAAAGATGGAGATCTATCTCTTTGGAACCTATGAAAATTCCATGCGGGGGTATGTGCTGAACCGGCTGGAAGAGGAGGGACTGCGGGAGACGGCGGCCAATGAGAAATCAGCGGAAATCTGTCTGGTCAGGGAATTCTTTTTTCACGACGTGTTTCGCGTGGTCTGGATGGATTTCTGCCTGGAACAAAAGGCGAAAGGCTTTCGGCCGCAGCCTGACTGGAGTATGGCGGTGATTCGAGGGCTTCAGGGGAGAATTTCCGGCAGAAAGGCAGCCATGAATCTGGCCGTTTGCGGGCAGATGAAAGAGGTCGGGCAGCTTGGGGAGGTGACGCTGAATTTTCTGGGAGACCGTGAGTTCTATACCGGAAAACTGTTTGGGAGCCTTCGGATTGACGGGGGCGTTTTCCAGGCAGAACCGGAAAAGCTGCGAGAGAGCCTGACGGAAAAAAGCGGGACGGAGGACTGTTCCAGAGTACAGGAGTATAAGGGAGGACGGCTGTGGAAACGGCTGACATGTACAGACCTCGCGCCGATCACCCGCAGAGATCTGTTTCGGTTTGCGGTCTGCACCAGTACCTGGGAGGAGGCTGCGGGATATTTTCAGCCGCCTTGGCTGTGGAAAAAGCCGCCGAAGGGTGTGATTGACCGGGAGCTGTTTGAAAAACTGTTTCCCGAATGGGAGAAGAATCCCGGCTGAGTTAAAAAAATAAGATAGGAGGCGCAAGATGCCATTTGGGTCATTTTGGATAAAAAAGAATAAAGGAACTGAGAGGGAGCCGGCGAAGCCGAGCAAACGAGGGGCGGCCAGACCCGTGAAAGAAGAGACGGGAGCGAACAAAGAAGAGAAAACGTCGTTTTTCGCAGGGGAGGCAATGGATTTTTCAGGCAGGGCAAATGGGGTGGGAGGACGAATTTCCATCCTCCTGCTGGGAGACTCTCAGCGCCTGATCTGCAACTATCTGTGTTCCATGAATATCAATATGAATGAGATCGTGGGGAGGGAAGGGCTGGCCTTTTATACGGAAGATCATCGGACTATAAGCCGCATGGTGGCGGCGAAAAAGGAATTGGACGGAATTTTTTACAGGAGAGGCCAGCTGCAGGATGAGCTGGAGGAGAGAGAGCTGGAAGGAGAACAGACATATTCTTTTCGGATTTCTGTGGCTGGAAAGCAGAGTAAGTGCCTGGAACTGATATTTACCTGTCTGACGGGGGAGAGTCTGGAACAGGGCTGGGCCCCAGAAAGAAATTTCGACTCTGTGTGGATTTTGACGGAGGAACCCTGTCTGAGGGATGGAAGAGACGATTTCCTATATGAGTGTTTGGAAAAACTTAGGAATGCAGGAAGAGAGACGCCGGTGCTGTTTTTGGTGTCACAGTTCGAATACCTGGAACGGTTCCGGGTTCTGGAACAGGAAGTCAGCCTCTCTTACCAGACCCAGGAACGGCTGGCAGAATACATAAGGAATCTGTGGAGAGAGACCGCAGGAGAGAGGGAAGAAGGCTGTGAAATGCTGCAGGTTCAAATCTACGGCGGTCTGGAGTTTACCGGGTGGGATGAGCAGGGGAGACTCAGACTGGAGGTCAGCAAGAGCGGTTTCTATCAGAGGTATATACCGGTGGGCTGTCAGATGCCGGTGATTTATACGGTGAATGCCTGCACAGAAGGAGAGGGCGCAGACTTTCTGCAGACGGGCGAGGGAAATGATCTGATGGTCAAATTGTCTCAGATTTTTCATCCCTGCTGTGAGAGTGAGGCCCTCAGTGCGAAGAGGATAGAGGTGGATGGACAGTGAAAGGAAAATTTGACCGCTGGATGCTGGCGCTGACCTTTTTGCTGAGCGGAGCCGGGTGTGCGGCCTGCGCCTGGCTTTACGGCCGGATGGCACAGGATGACTGGGGAAAGATTCTGTGGACGGGACTGTTTTTTTGCATTCCGTTTGTAGTCAGTCTGCTGGGCAGCTTTTTGGCGGAGGGGATTCACCGCCGGAATTTCGTGATATTTCGGAGGGGAAACAGGGCGATCACACTGATAGCGGCGGCTTTGACTGGCTTCGCAGTGGGAGCCGGCGGGCAGTTTCTCTACATGCTTCCCCCTATGGAGAACCACAGCGCCGTAGATATGGTGCTGCTTTTGGACGGCTCCGGCAGCATGCAGGGCAAGAAAGAACCCTGTGTCCAGGCAACGGAGGCTCTCCTTGAACAGATGGATGAGCAGAGCAGGGCCCAGGCTGTGGCGTTTGCGTCCTGTGTGCTGGGAAACACGGAGCTTCTTCCCCTGGACGAGGAAGGCCGTGAGACGCTGATTAAGTTTGTCGAAGGGACTGACATCATAGGCGGTACGGAATTTGGACAGCCGCTGACCTTCGCTCTGAATTCGCTGGAAGAGAAAAAGGAAACAGGGCGGATACAGGCAGTGATTCTGTTAAGCGACGGGGAAGGGCCGTTCCCGGAGACCCTGGAAGAGGAGTACAAAGAAAAAGACGTGGTGCTGTATACCATCCGTATGGATGCGGGAGAGCAGGAGACGGAGACTGCCAGGCAGCTGGTTCAGTTTGCACAGAAGACCGGGGGATTTGACACGAAGATACCGGTGGACGAGAAGGGACAGATCAGCACCGACGAGCTGACAAAGGCCTTTCGGCAGGCGTTTTCGGCCGCGAAAGAATTCGGCATGGGAGAAGGGATGCTGGTCTTTGGAAAGATAAAAGGCAGCTTTTTGCTGCGCTTTCTGATTCGAGCGCTGATTTTCAGTGTCTGCGGCATTCTGGTGGGAGCAGTCTATTACCGGAGGCTCAATAAGGAACAGGCGATAGGAAATGCAGCTGCGGGACTGGTGCTGTGCGTGCTGGTTACGGTGCTGGGGCAGATAGGCGTCGGGAGCCTATCTGCGTCCTGTGTACTGTTTTGCGTTTTTATTTTTTCGGCTTATACAACCTATGATTTGGATGAGGAGGTGGACGGACATGTATGAGGTCAAAAAGCGCAGATGGGTCTTTGAAGGAGATGAGAAGCTGGCCCGGGAGAGCTGTGCCAGGGCCGCACAGACAGAAGATACGGAAACGCTTTTTGAGGCTGCGGACTATCTGCTTTCTCAGGCGGAGAGAGGAGATAAGAACGCAGACGCGGTCTATTGCATGGAGAGAGCCGCCAAGGCAGGACACAGTCAGGCGTTGCTGGCGATGGGGCAGATGGCAGAATACGGCTGGGCTGTGGGCAAAAGCAAAAAATACGCGAGGCGGTGGTATGAGGCCGCGGCCAAAGCAGGGAACGAGGAGGCCAGGAAGGCCCTCAGGAGGATGAAAAGGCAGCGGAGAATCCGGTGTATCGGAGCGCTCCTCATCTGTCTGGCCATCGTGGGGGCTGTGCTGGCAATTCTCTCGTATCGTTCAAAGCTTTCGGTTCAGGAAGAGGAACAGGGGCAGGTGAGCGGCCGCGGAGAAGTTCTGGTCGGAAAGGACACACAGCTGAAGGAGACGAATACGCTGGAGGAATTCAATGAGAGCATGCGGTCTCTCCTGGAGGAGTACGATGATGAGCTGGTGGTTGCCGGACAGAGGAGCACGAACCGTCTGATTCTGCACTTCGAGGGAAAGTCGCTGAACCTGACGGATTTTCTGGCCAAGCGGGTGATTGCCAGGGAAAACAATATGGTGATTATTCAGTTTGATTCTGAGGAAGAGGCCAGACAGTGCCTGGAGTCTCTGGAGAAGATGAAGGAAGTTACCTTCGTGGAGATGGATGAATACGACGTTTCCAGCCAGACAGCCGGAGAGGGTCAAAATGCCCTCTCCCAAAACTCAGGCCGTCAGTATTACACCTGGGGTTGCCAGGATATGGGAATGGATCAGCTGGCGGACTATCTCGCCGGTCACGCCAGACAGCAGTCTGCCACAGTAGCGGTGGTTGACACCGGGGTTCTGCCCGCTGAGGCGATGAAAGACCGGGTTTTGGCGGGGACCGACGTGGTGGTCGGCGGCGACGGACGCATGGACACGGTGGGACACGGAACTCATGTGGCGGGTACGATTCTGGATTGTACCCAGGGACTGGATGTGAAGGTGCTGCCAGTGGGGGTGTTCGGGGCGAATGCTCTGGCCAGCACGACGAGTATATGCACGGGGCTGGAGTATGCCATCAGTCAGGCTCCGGATGTGATTAATATGAGTCTGGGAGGCCCCGCCGGGGCGGAGCATAATTGGGAGCAGATGCTGATTGGCGAGGCGGTGCAGCAGGGAATTACCGTGGTGGTGAGCGCCGGCAACGGTGACGAAGCGGGAAACCCGGAGGATACCGCGGGAGTAATGCCTGCGGCTTTGACAGAATGTATAGTAGTGGGAGCGGTGGACCAGGAACATGAAATCGCTTCTTTTTCCAATTATGGGGATTCCGTGGACGTGTGCGCGCCCGGTGTGGATGTGGTGAGCTACAGTATCAAGCCGGAAGGCTTTGAGAGCATGAGCGGGACCTCTATGGCGGCGCCGCATATCTCGGCGCTGTCGGCAATGCTGTGTATGTATGTCCCGGAGGCGTCTCCGGCGCAGATTGAGAAATATATCAAAGATTACTGTGAGAGACTGGGAGATGAACAGTACTATGGGGCCGGGATTCCCCGAGGAGCTCTGTATATAGAGAACTGAGAAGAGATGTGTGCTTTTAGAAAAAATGAAAGTGTATGTGAAGAGTGGGAGGGAGCAGATGAACGAAGAAAAGAAATTGTTTCAGTGTCAGATCTGTGGAAGAGAGTATGAGAGGGCCGAGGGGACCTGCGACTGCGGCGCGGATTTGACGATCTACGGAAAATGGATTTTAGAGGAGCCGGGGCCGGAGCCGCCGGAACCGGACCCATCGGAACCGGAGACACCAGAGCCGGAGTCGCCGGAACCGGAGCCGCCAGAACCGCAGCCACCAGAACCAGACCCGCCCAAGCCAAAACAGCCGAGGACTGGGTGGAAATACCTTCTGGCCGGGGCGGTCGTAGCCGTTGGGGTTCTTGGTGTCTTAGGGCTCTTTTTAGCGGGAGTTCAGCAGGGGAAAAAGAGTGAAGTCCCACCAGTCAGCGATGAGAAAGAGGATGAGAGCAGCCGGGAAGCGGACGCTGAGACCCCGGAGGAGTGTTATCAGCTGGGACGGGCCTATGAATATGGCATCGAAGTGGACCAGGATTACACCGAGGCGGCGAAATGGTATGAGAAGGCGGCAGAACAGGGGCATGACGGTGCTCAGAACAGTCTTGGAGACTGCTATTACAAGGGGCAGGGAGTGCCCCAGAACTACGAGACTGCGGCAAAATGGTATCAAAAAGCTGCGGACCAGGAGAACTTTTATGCTCAGAGCAGCTTAGGCAGCTGTTACCGGGAAGGCAACGGAGTGGAGCGGGATTACGCCGCGGCGATGAAGTGGTATGGAAAATCCGCAGACCAGGGATATTCCTATGCCCAGTACTATCTGGGAAACTGTTATTATTACGGCTGGGGAACGGAGCAGGATTACTCTGAAGCGGTGAAATGGTACCAGAAATCGGCGGACCAGGATAACTCTTATGGTCAGTATATGCTGGGAGAATGCTATTACAACGGATTTGGAGCAACACAGGACTATGAATCGGCAGTGAAGTGGTATCAGGCATCGGCCGAGCAGGACAATCCTTATGGGCAGGTGGGACTTGGAACTTGTTATTTTTTTGGGGATGGGACGGAAGCGAATTTTGAAGAGGCGGCTCAGTGGTATGAAAAGGCAGCTAAACAGGGCAATGCTGTCGGCCAGAACGAGTTGGGTGCCTGCTATAGCAGCGGCTTAGGAGTAGAAGAGGATGCCGCAAAAGCAGTAGAATGGTTCCAGAAAGCAGCGAACCAAGGACATGCGGTAAGCCAGTACAATCTCGGTAAACATTACTACGATGGAGAAGGGGTAGAGAGAGACTATCAGAAGGCGGTCCAGTGGTATGAGAAAGCGGCGAACCAAGGAGACGCTGACGCTCAAAGGGAACTGGGAAACTGTTACTACGATGGGAAAGGTGTAGAACAGGACTATGAGACTGCAGTAGAATGGTACGAGAAGGCGGCAGAACAGGGAGATATGAGTGCACAGGAGAAGTTGATTCAATGCTATAGGAATGGAAAAGGCGTGGAAAAGGACGAGAGAAAAGCTGTGGAGTGGATAAGCAGGCTGAATGACCAGCAGTATAAGAAGACAAAAGAAATGCAGGAGAAATTGGAACAGGAGGAATAAGATGCTGGATTCTGTTTTTGAGGAGTTGGCCTATGGCTGTAAAATGGGAGATCCACAGGCCATGCTGCGGATGTATCAGTGGTTTTGGAGTAGAGTTCCTGATGAGCTGAAAAGATTGGACAGTCAATATGCGGCCCGCTGCAGCGAGGAAAGTGAAAAGGAGCTGGAGGAGCGGTTGGAACAAAACCCGCAGGAGGGTTTTCGGCTGAGGGCCGCTTACACCTGGCTGACTAGGGCAGCGTTTTACGGCAGTCAGGCGGCCATGGATTTGCTGGAAAAGAATCCCCGCTGCATCTGGCAGGGCTTCCTTCCCGTGAAGTCTCTCTTTTTTGGCAGCGGAGAGCACAGCGTCCCCATTACAGGGGACACGCTGAGAGCTCTTGGCCTGAGCGAGATAAAAGCGCAAGGAAGGATCAGACTGCGGGGACAGACGGAGGAAAAGACCTACTATTATGAGACTTATGCCGGCTATGAGGGACCAGACGAGGACGGGTATGGGATGGAGGAAGAATATTATTACCGTATGTATGACGAGTTCTTTCGCTATGCCTATGTCTTTCTGGGATACTCCAGAGAAGAGTTTGAGAGGCTGAGACCTAAGAACTTGGAATACAGACAGGCCCGGGAGACGCTGGCGCGGGAGAGAGAGGAATACTGGAAGCACCAAGCGGCCAGGCAGCACACAGAAGAAGTCCACACAAGGCAGAAAGGAATGCTGATAAAGGATGGGATTTTGTACCGGTGTATCAGAGATGAGAACGAGGTTTGTCGTGTACCCGAAGGCGTGTACAAAATTTGGCCGGGAGCTTTTTTAGGGCTGGCAAAAGCCACGGCTATTCACCTGCCGGACTCAGTCACAGAGATCGGCAAGGGAGCTTTTGAGAGCTGCCGAAATCTTGTCCGCCTGATCTTGCCTAAGGGGTTGGAAGAAATTCCGGAGGGGATGTGCCGGGACTGCTCTGGTCTTAAAAGCCTTTCTCTTCCCGACACGGTGATTAAGATTGATTCTCAGGCTTTTTACGGCTGCACGAGCCTGGAATATATAGGTCTTTCGGAAGGACTCAGATGGATTTCAAAGGAGGCTTTTAAGTTCTGCGAAAATCTCCGAGAGATTGAACTTCCAGACAGTACAGAGATCTTGGAGGAGGAGTCCTTTTTCCGCTGTGAAGCTTTGGAAAAGGTGCGGTTGCCGAAAAGATTCAGAAGCATGAAAAAGGAGGAACTGGGCAAGTACTTCTACGGTTGCCCTGTGACGGACTGAACGATCTGAGGGAACATATGCCAGGCGAAAAAAGACACTTGACACTTTTGTGGTAGGAAGTGTCTTTTTTGTATGACAGAAGAAAGCAGGAAGTGCTATAATAATAGCCGCAGGCGGTACCCGCGGATACCGCCCGTTTATGACACAGGCTGGAAGAGTATTGAAAAAACTTTTAAAATCAAGTACAATGACAGCAGCATAGATCAAGTGGGAGAGGAAACCCTTATAATAGTAAGAAATATCACGGATAATTAGTAGAAGGGAACGAATCCCATGAAAAATGGAGGAGCAAATTGGAGATGAAAAAAACAGCGCTGGTAATTATGGCGGCGGGAATCGGAAGCCGCTACGGCAAAGGTATCAAGCAGTTGGAGAAAGTAGGACCCAGTGGTGAGATTATCATGGACTATTCCATACATGATGCATTGGAGGCCGGATTTAACCGGGTCGTATTCATCATAAGAAAAGATTTAGAAGATGAATTTAAGAGAGTCATTGGGAATAGAATTGAGAAGATTACCGAAGTAAGCTACGCGTTTCAGGAATTGGACGATCTCCCAGAAGGGTTTGAAAAACCAGAGGGACGTACAAAGCCGTGGGGAACCTGCCAGGCAGTTTTGGCCTGTAGGAAGATACTAGATGAACCGTTTGTGGTTATCAATGCGGACGATTACTATGGAAAAGAGGCATTTGTGAAGGTGCACGATTACCTAGTAGAAGAGAAAGAACCTTCCAGTAAAATGCAGATATGTATGGCTGGCTTTATTTTGGAGAACACCCTAAGTGAGAATGGAACGGTAACTAGGGGAATCTGCCGCAGAGATGATCAGGGAAGACTGACAGGGATTACGGAGACCCATGAGATCGCCAAGACTGCTGAAGGGGCAGGGGTGAAAAAGGAAGATGGAACAATCACACCGCTAGACCCCAAGAGTCTGGTATCTATGAATATGTGGGGGTTGACGCCGGAATTTCTGAAGGCTCTAGAGGAAGGCTTTGTGGAGTTCCTGAAAAATGTGAAACCGGGTGATTTGAAAGCGGAGTATCTGCTGCCCACCATGATAGACGGTCTTATGAGAGAAGGACGCGCTCAGGTGGATGTGTTGAAGACCCATGATAGCTGGTTCGGAGTGACCTATCAGGAAGACAAGCAAAAGGTAGTCGAGGCTTTCCGGGAGCTGGTTGACAGAGGCGTATATTCGGAAGATCTGTACCGGAAATAGGGGCAGATGAAAAAGGTGATATCCTGTAGACGTAACAACCACACGTAAAGAGCGTGGGGAGGCTGAGAAACTCAGCCGGACAGCATGAATAAGGAGTTGAATAAGATGGGGAAATATTTTGGAACTGATGGATTTCGCGGGGAAGCAAATGTGGTGCTGAATGTGGAGCATGCATTCAAGGTAGGACGTTTTCTAGGCTGGTATTACGGAAAAGAGCACAAAGCCAGAATCGTCATCGGCAAGGATACCCGCCGGAGCAGCTATATGTTTGAGTATGCCTTGGTGGCAGGGCTCACCGCCTCGGGCGCGGATGTTTTTCTGCTGCACGTGACGACGACGCCGAGCGTTTCCTACGCAGTTCGTACAGAGGACTTTGACTGCGGAATTATGATTTCAGCCAGTCACAATCCGTTTTATGACAATGGAATTAAGATCATCAATGGCAACGGACAGAAAATCGAAGCTGAGATTGAGGAGCAGATTGAGAAATATATCGACGGTGAAATTCAGGAGATTCCGTTGGCTGTGAAGGAAAACATTGGGCGCACGGTGGATTTTTCGTCGGGGAGAAACCGCTACATTGGTTATCTGATCTCTATTCCCTCCCGGGATTTCAAAAATATCAAGGTGGGACTGGACTGTGCCAACGGGAGTTCTTCTGCGATTGCCAAGAGTGTTTTCGACGCGCTGCGGGCGAAAACTTATGTAATCAACAACGAGCCGAACGGCACCAACATCAATACTAACTGCGGCTCTACCCACATCGAAGTTTTGCAGAAGTTTGTCAAGGAAAACGGCTTGGACATCGGCTTTGCGTACGATGGGGACGCGGACCGCTGTATTGCTGTAGACCATGAAGGAAATGTGGTGGACGGTGATCTGATTATGTATATCTGCGGAAAGTACCTGAAAGAGCAGGGCAAACTCAAAGACAATATGGTTGTGACTACGGTCATGTCCAATTTGGGACTCTATAAGGCTTTGGAGCGAGAGGGGATGCAGTATGTAAAGACCGCGGTGGGTGATAAATATGTCAGCGAGAATATGCTGGCCAACGGCTATGGAATCGGAGGGGAACAGTCCGGCCATATTATTTTCAGTCGTTATTCAGCGACAGGAGATGGTATCCTCACCTCTTTGATGCTGATGGAGACTTTGGTGGAGAAGAAATCCACACTTCATGACCTGGCAAAAGAAGTGAAAATCTATCCGCAACTTTTGAAGAATGTGCGGGTGTCGGATAAGAAGACTGCGAGGGAAAATCCGAGAGTCATCGAGGCAGTGGACCAGGTGGCAAAGGAACTAGGAGACGAAGGAAGAATTCTGGTGCGCGAGAGTGGGACAGAGCCGGTCATCCGCGTGATGGTGGAGGCCGCCACCGATGAGCTGTGCGGAAAATACGTAGATCAGGTGATCTCTGTCATTGAGGCTGAAGGCCTGACAGTCTCCTGAGAGCCATGAAAAGGGCTTATGGTTGGCTGCTAGCCGCAGGCTGTGTGTCAGTCCTGATGGCTGGCTGTCAGGAGGAAAAAGCGATATATGACCAAGCCAGAAAGGACTTGGACCAAGGGGCCTATGAGGAGGCTGTTCAAGGTTTTCAGGAGGCCATGGAAAGAGACGTCCATAAGGCGGAGTCCTGCCGGGGAGCAGGCATCGCCAGCTTAAAATTGGGAGACTATGAGGAAGCGGCAGACTATTTTGAACAGGCATTGAGCCAAAAGGGACTGGACAAAGGATTTCGAAAAGATGTTCTGTCTTATCAGGCGACAGCCCAGTACAAGAATGGGCAGTACGAGGATGCCCAAAAAACCAGTGAAAGCCTGTTGGAATTGTCTGAGGACGCTCAGAGTTGCTATCTGGCAGGAAGAGTAGCGCTGGCGGTGGACGATTACGATCTGGCGAAAGAGAATTTTCAGAAAGTCATAGAAGAGGACAGTGGATATCAGCAGGCAGTCCAAATTTATGAGGCGTATTTGGAACGAGGGATGGAGGCTGATGGAACCGTCTATTTAGAACAGGCACTGAAGACTAGTCCATCCGACGCAAAGGGGCGGTGTGAGCAGGGAAAAATCTACTACTATATGGAAGACTTCGACAACGCAGAGAAGAGGCTTTCAGAGGCCGTAGATGGAGGAAACACCGAAGCGATGATATTTTTAGGAGAGGTGTACCTGTCCAAGAATGACTTGGAGAGTGCCAGAGCGAGTTATGAAGACTACATTCAGGAAGAGGAAGACGCGGCGCAGGGCTATAATGGTCTGGCACTGTGCGATCTGGCCGAGGGAGACTATGAGTCGGCATTGAACAATATTCAAAATGGAATTCAGCAGGCGGACACTGAGGAAATGCAGGATTTACTGTTCAATGAGATTGTAGTCTATGAGAAAAGTCTGGATTTTGAGACGGCGAAGGAAAAGGCTGCTGAGTATTTAAAAATGTTTCCAGACGATGAAGCTGCCCAGAAGGAGAGTGAATTTTTAAACAGCCGTATATCCTGAACGGGCAAGCGGTGAAAAGGAGCAAAAATTTTGTACGATTTGGAAGAATTGGAAGAACGGGTCGTCCTAATCGGCGTTCAGGAGAACGACGGGGAGGAGGTGGAGTCTTCTCTAGAAGAGTTGGGCGAGCTAGCGCGTACAGCCGGAGCTCTTGTCGCAGGCATAGTGGTGCAGAGGCGGGAGAAGATTCACCCGGGCACCTATATTGGAAAAGGAAAAATAGAGGAAGTGAGGATGCTGGTTTTGGCACAGGATGCAACCGGAGTCATCTGTGACGACGAGCTGTCCCCGGCCCAGTTTCACAATTTGCAGCGGGAGCTGGACTGTAAAGTGATGGACCGGACCTTACTGATTCTAGATATCTTCGCCAGCCATGCGGTGACGCGGGAGGGCAAGATACAGGTGGAGTTGGCGCAGCTTCGGTACCGAGCGGCGCGCCTGGCGGGACTTGGGAGTTCTCTTTCAAGGCTCGGAGGTGGAATCGGAACTCGTGGGCCAGGAGAGAAAAAGCTGGAGATGGACCGCCGGCTGATTCGGACTAGAATCAGTCAGCTGAAAAAAGAGCTGGAGGAAGTGGTACGTCACCGGGAACTGGTGCGAGACCAGAGGCAAAGGATGAACCAGAAGATCGCGGCTTTGGTCGGTTACAGCAGTGCAGGTAAGTCCTCCACGATGAATTATCTGACAGGGGCATCCATTTTGGAGGATGAGATGTTGTTTTCTACGCTGGACACCACGACGAGAGTCTTACAGCTATCAGGAAAGCAGGAAATTTTGCTGACGGACACTGTGGGATTTATCAGGAAACTTCCTCATCAGTTGATCGAGGCATTTAAAAGTACTCTGGAGGAAGTGTGCTATGCAGACATTATTATTCACGTGGTGGATGCTTCAAATCCTCAGAGAGAGACACAGATGCATGTGGTCTATGAGACCCTGCGTCAGCTCAAGGTATCCGACAAGCCTGTGATTACTCTGTTCAACAAGCAAGACAAGCTGGAAGAAAAACAGAAATTCCGGGACTTTCGTGCAGAGTATTCTATTTTATCCTCTACGAAGACTGGGGAAGGAATGGAAGAACTGAAAGCTGCATTGGAGGAAATTTTGAGAAGTGGACAGATTTATATCGAGCGTCTGTATCCTTATCAAAAGGCTGGAATTCTTCAGTTGATTCGAAAAAAAGGAGAGATTTTGGAGGAAGAATACTTAGCGGAAGGAATTGCCGTAAAAGCTTATGTTTCCAGGGAAATATATGAGAAAGTATAGAGACACCATATCTTGTTTCTGGTAAATTATGGAACACAAGATATGGTGCTTTCTATTGACTATCCATAGGGGTTCTGGTACAATAGTCCTACGTTGCAAAAATATGGAGAATCATTTGATCTTATTAAACAGCAAAGCGGACTGTATTTATCCGCTTTGACACATACACGAGTCTAGAATGGAGGTAATCATATGTTTCAGGTTGTGAAAAGAGACGGCGAGATCGCGGAATTTGACTTACAAAAGATTTCCAACGCGATTTGCAAGGCATTTGAGGCGAAAGAAAAGCATTACAGTGAGGACATGATGAGCCTGCTGGCACTGCGGGTCACAGCGGATTTTCAGGATAAGATAGCGGACGAGCAGATCTCTGTAGAGGATATCCAGGACAGTGTGGAGAATGTGCTGATTCAGGCGGGATATTCTGATGTGGCGAAAGCTTATATTTTATATCGCAAGCAGAGAGAAAAAGTTAGAAACATGAAATCCACCATTTTGGATTACAAAGAGATTGTCAATAGCTATGTGAAAGTGGAGGACTGGCGTGTCAAGGAAAACTCGACGGTGACCTACTCGGTGGGGGGACTGATTCTGAGCAATTCCGGGGCTGTCACAGCAAACTATTGGTTGTCAGAAATCTATGACAATGAGATTGCGGAAGCTCATAGAAATGCGGATATCCACCTGCACGATTTGTCGATGCTGACAGGGTACTGTGCTGGCTGGTCCTTAAAACAGTTGATTATGGAGGGACTAGGAGGCATTAAGGGAAAGATCACCTCTTCCCCTGCAAAGCATCTGAGCGTGTTGTGTAACCAGATGGTGAATTTCTTGGGAATTATGCAGAACGAGTGGGCAGGAGCCCAGGCATTTTCTTCCTTTGATACTTATCTGGCTCCTTTCGTGAAGACCGATCATTTGACTTATCCAGAGGTGAAAAAGTGTATTGAATCTTTCATCTATGGGGTGAATACACCGAGCAGGTGGGGAACGCAGGCGCCTTTTTCCAACATTACTCTGGATTGGACAGTGCCGGATGATCTGGCAGAACTGCCGGCTTTGGTGGGCGGCAAAGAGATGGACTTTAAATATAAAGACTGCAAAAAAGAGATGGATATGATTAACAAGGCGTTTATTGAGACAATGATTGAGGGAGACGCCAACGGAAGAGGATTTCAGTATCCGATACCGACTTACTCCATCACCTCTGAGTTTGACTGGTCAGACACAGAGAACAACCGCCTGTTATTTGAGATGACTGCGAAATATGGGACTCCGTATTTTTCCAATTATATCAACAGCGACATGAAGCCGAGTGATATCCGGAGTATGTGCTGTCGTCTACGTCTGGATTTGCGAGAACTGCGTAAGAAGACCGGAGGCTTCTTCGGCTCCGGGGAGAGCACAGGCTCTGTAGGTGTGGTGACGATCAACATGCCGAGAATTGCGTATTTGAGCAGGACACCGGAGGAGTTTTACCGCCGTCTAGACCATCTGATGGATATCTCAGCCAGGTCTTTGCATATTAAGAGAGAAGTTGTGAGCAAGCTTTTAGATGAGGGATTGTACCCCTACACGAAACGGTATCTGGGTTCCTTCGACAATCATTTCTCCACGATTGGGTTGATCGGAATGAACGAGGTGGGACTGAATGCCTGCTGGCTGGGACATGATCTGACGGATGAAAAGACTCAAAAGTTTACCAAAGAAGTGCTCATTCACATGAGAGATAAGCTCTCTGATTACCAGGAACAGTATCAGGGAGAGCTGTTTAATCTAGAGGCGACGCCGGCGGAATCTACGACTTACCGTTTGGCGAAGCACGACAAGAAGCGCTGGCCGGATATCAAAACAGCTGGAAAAGAAGGAGATACCCCTTACTATACCAACAGCTCCCATCTTCCTGTCGATTTCTCAGAGGACATTTTTGATGCGTTGGATATCCAGGATGAGTTTCAGACTTTATATACCTCGGGGACTGTCTTCCATGCATTTTTAGGGGAGAAGCTTCCAGATTGGAAAGCTGCCGCTTCTCTGGTGAAAAAGATTGCGGAGAACTATCGTCTTCCCTACTATACGATGTCCCCAACGTATTCTGTGTGTCAGGAACATGGCTATCTGTCGGGAGAACACTTTACTTGTCCGAAATGCGGAAAACCGGCGGAAGTCTACAGTCGAATTACTGGTTACTACCGGCCGGTACAGAACTGGAATGATGGAAAGACCCAGGAGTACAAAAACCGAAAGCTCTATGATGTAGAGAATTCCAGGATGAAAAAAGTGCACACTGCGGTGATGAAGATCAACCAGGATGAGATTCAGCTGGAATCAGTACAGACCACCAAGTTCCTGTTTACCACTAGCACTTGTCCGAACTGTAAGGCTGCAAAGGAGATACTACGGGAGGAAGAGGTGGAAGTACAGGTTATTGATGCGGAGGAGCATCCGGAGCTGGCAAAGAAATACGGAATCCGCCAAGCACCCACCTTGGTCGTGATGGACGAAGGAGGAGATATCCACCGTTATGTGAATGCCTCCAATATTCAAAAATATGTGGATGAACGGGATGAGTAACCGTTGAATGAAAAAACGAACGGGGCTGTCACACGCAGGAAAGGAATCCTGCGTGTGACAGTCCCGTCTGTCTGTACCTGCATGTGTTTAGATGTTCAACAGGTGCCTGCCGTTGCGATAGAGAATATCTTCTCTTTCCATGGGCGTAAGTTCCAGTTCCTGAAAAGTCCTCAGGTCTTTTTTCTGGTCTGTCCATGGAGCATCAGAGCCGAACAGCACTTTTTTAGGACTGTGATTCCGAATCATGCGCAGCATCTGATCGGATTCGATATGGCGAAGTGTGAAAGCTGTGTCCAAGTATACATCTCTTCCGATCAAAGTACGTTCCACCTCATCATAGAAGATATTTCCACCCATGTGAGCGAGAATAACTTTTTGAGGTCTTACATCGTCTAACATACGGGCGAGAATTCTGGGGGCTGCATGGACTGGACAGGGAGACGAACAGTCATAACCGGAATGAATGGTGATGATAAGCCCCAGCTCACAGGCGCGGGAGATGATACGTTTGTATCGGATGTCGTCAATCAATGTCTTCTGATCGTCGGGGTGGAGTTTAATACCTTTAAAGCCCAGCTCCTTTATGGTATTGAGCTCGCCCATGTAATCAGAGGTATCCGGGTGGATGCCTGCAAAGGAGAGCAGGCGAGGTCCCTTTGTGTGCTCAAAGCGTTCGTTTACTTCCAGAGCGAATTGAGTGATGCTGCGGAACTGTTTTGGTTTTGTGACAACGGGCAGTACTATGGAGAGATCTATGTGGGAAGTTCTCATGGATTCTACAAGTCCATTTATCGTGCCGTTCATGCTGGGGTTCTCGCTGATGATATGTGTCAGGTTAGGAATCACTCTTGGAGCTAATGCATCTGGAAAAATGTGGGTATGAAAATCAATAATCATACAATAGCCTCCTCTTATGTGTAAAGTGTCCGGTGTGAAAAAGACACACCAATTTTAGTATACAGGTATTAGGAGAGACAGGCAATATTTTAGGGAATAAAAAACGCATCTACAGAATGAGTAAAACGGTGGCGTCAGCCACGATAAGCACGCAGTGCTGTTTTACGAATGGCGCTGGCTGAACTGTTACTATGGGAGAGTACGGCAGATAATAAGACCTTGTGAAAAGCCTCAAATTTTGATAAGATAAGACTGGGAGTACAATGTTGGGAGAGTTTCCAGAATGTACTCCCTGTTTTGTAGTGTTGCGTCGGTACGTAAAGTGGGGCGCACCCCTCAAGAGCGAGGGAATGGAGGAGTTGAAGCGGGCTTGCCCACTTTATGAATAGGAGAAAATTATGTATAAGATTTTGATTGTGGAAGATGATCTGGTGATTGCCAGGACGATGTATAAGCATTTGGAATCCTGGGGCTATGAGGTTCAATGCGTCTCGGATTTTCAGAACGTAATGCAGCAATTTGTGGCGTTTTCGCCTCAGCTGGTTTTGCTGGACTTATCGCTGCCCTTTTACAATGGTTTTCACTGGTGCGATGAGATACGAAAAAATTCTCAGGTTCCGGTGATTTTTATCTCCTCGGCCCCAGATAATATGAATATTGTGATGGCCATGACCAGAGGGGCAGACGATTTCATAGCAAAGCCCTTTGACCTGGATGTGTTGGTGGCAAAGGTTCAGGCAATGTTGCGCAGAACCTATGCATTTGGAATGACAGGAAATCTCATGGAGCACAAAGGTGTGGTGTTGAACTTGGGGAATTCCACGCTTACTTTTAAAGAACAGGTTTTGGAGCTGACCAAAAATGAATTTCGGATTCTTCAGATTTTGTTTGAGAATGAGGGAAAGATCGTATCCAGAGATGCGATCATGAACCGACTCTGGGAAAATGACAGTTTTGTAGATGACAATACATTGACCGTAAACATGACCAGGCTGCGCAGAAAACTAGAAAGCTTTGGATTGGCTGACTTTATACTGACCAAAAAAGGATTGGGGTATCGGATTTCGTGATGAGTACAGGAAGGATTTTGTGGGATTATCTGAAGAAAAATAGATTTGTGATAGGAGGACTACTGACCTTTTTAGCAATTTTCTGTACGGTTTTTGTGCTGTATGGAAAACCGCTGGAAGCTGTCGTGTACGGCCTGCTGTTATGCTTGGTTCTGACTGTGGTTTTACTGGCAGTGGGATTTGTAGGGTATTATAAAAAGATATGGCAGCTGTCACAGCTTCAAAAAATGCTACCGGAATTGCCGAGGGAATTTCCCAAAAGTGCAAGTGTTGGGGAAGAGCTCTATCAGAAAATGATGATGGAACTTGGACAAGAGTGCCAAAGACAAGCCAACGAATATGCCAAGCACAGAGAAGAGCTGCTGGATTACTATACGTTGTGGGTACATCAGATTAAAACTCCCATCGCGGCTATGAGGCTTTTGATGCAGTCAGAGGGGCAGTCTCATGTGCTGTTAGAGATGGAACTGTTTAAGATTGAGCAGTATGTGGAGATGGTTCTGGGATATTTGCGTTGTGAAAGCATGAGCTCAGATTTGAGTTTTCGGCAGTACAAACTGGACGGGCTGGTCCGTCAGGCAGTACGAAAATATAAGAAGTTGTTTATCTTGCAACGGATTACTTTGGAGTATGAACCCTTAAATGTTTCCGTACTGACTGATGAGAAGTGGCTGGTCTTTGTGTTGGAGCAGCTTCTCTCCAACGCGCTGAAATATACTCCGAGAGGAAAGATCACCATCTGTATGGCTGAGAGTGAGGCTAAGACGCTGGTGATTCGGGATACCGGAATTGGGATAGCGCCGGAGGATATCAGCAGAGTGTTTGAGCGTGGCTTTACCGGAAGAAATGGGAGAAGAGACAAGCGTTCTACGGGGATAGGACTGTATCTTGTGAAGAAAATTTTGGACAAACTATCCCATGAGATACGAATCGAGTCATGTCCCGGAGAAGGTACGGCGGTTTATCTGAAGCTAGAGCGGGCTGACCTTACACAGATGTAAGGTTTCTGTGGAAAATGTAAGCTAAAATTATGGCAGAAGTTCCTCTAAAAAATCTATAATATCCCTATACACTGAAGTATGTGAAGGGAAAGAAAGGAGGAGGTAACTGCAGGACAGTCCGCGGTTACAGCAAGGTTCAATATGGAATTTTTGGAAGTCAATCATGTGAAGAAGATTTATTCTACCAGGTTTGGAAAAAATAAAGTTCAGGCATTAGAGAATGTAAGCTTCTCAGTGGAACAAGGAGAATACGTGGCAATCATGGGTGAATCCGGGTCTGGGAAGACTACGCTTTTGAATATTCTGGCCTCTCTGGATAAGCCTACAAGCGGAGAAGTATTGTTGGAGGGAAAGAACATTGTAAATCTCCGGGAAAAAGAGATATCCTCCTTTCGCAGAAAGAATCTGGGGTTTGTATTCCAGGATTTTAATCTGCTGGACACCTTTAATCTGAGGGATAACATCTTTCTGCCGTTGGTTCTGGCAGGGGAGGACTACCAGGAGATGGAACGAAAGCTTAGGCCGATTGCCGCGAAACTGAGGATTTCTGAGATTTTGGATAAGTATCCCTATGAAGTATCGGGCGGACAGAAGCAGAGGGCGGCAGTTGCCAGAGCGCTTATTACAGGGCCGAAGCTGGTGCTGGCAGACGAGCCCACAGGAGCTTTGGATTCCAGAGCTGCCGGGGAATTACTGGAACTGTTTCAGGAGATCAACGAGGATGGGCAGACCATTTTGATGGTCACTCACAGCATTGCGGCTGCCAGCCACGCGGGGCGCGTGCTGTTTATCAAAGACGGGGAAGTCTTTCACCAGATTTACCGTGGTGATATGACGAAACAGAAGCTGTATCAGAGAATTTCCGATACGCTTACGATTTTAGCCACAGGCGGTGAACAGTATGCGTAGAGGGATTTACTTTCAGTTGGCAGTGACGAATTTGGTAAAAAACCGAAAAATCTATATTCCCTATCTTCTGACCTGTATCTGCTCCATCGCCATGTACTATATGATCTACTTTATGCGTCTGAATCCAGAGTTGGAAAATATGAGAGGCGGAGTCACGATTCGGACAATCCTGGGAGTTGGGAGTATTGTAATCGGTCTGTTTTCGGTGATTTTTCTGGTCTACAGCAATGGCTTTCTGATGAGACAGCGCAAAAAGGAGCTGGGACTTTACAATATCTTAGGAATGGAAAAACGCCATATCCGGCGGATGATGCTCTTAGAGATGCTGCTGACGGCGGCGATGAGCCTGGGAGCTGGAATTCTGCTGGGTATTCTGGGCGGAAAACTGCTGTTTTTACTGCTGCTTCGGCTGATTCAGGCGCCGGTACAGTTTGGGTTCTATATATCGGGAGAGGCGATTCTGCATACCTTTTTCTTGTTTGGAATTATTTTTGGGGTGACGTTGCTCAATGATCTGAGGCAAATCCATCTGGTCAATCCCATTGAGCTGCTTCAAGGGTCCAAAGCGGGAGAAAAAGAGCCGAAGGGAAAATGGTTGATGGCTGTGATCGGCCTGGTGTGTCTGGTGGCAGGCTACTATATAGCGTGGACGACGAAAACTCCGTTGAAGGCTGTGAATGTGTTTTTTGTGGCAGTGTTGCTCGTGATGGCGGGCACTTATCTTTTGTTTACTTCCGGCAGTATTGTATTTTTGAAGCTTCTTCGGAGAAAGAAAAAATTCTATTATCAGACGAGGCATTTTACCAGCGTGTCCGGGTTAATTTACCGTATGAAGCAAAACGCGGTGGGGCTGGCTAACATCTGTATCTTAAGTACGGGAGTACTTTTGATGATCTCCACAACAATCTGCCTGTACTTTGGTACAGAGAATTCTCTGAAGTCTCAATATCCCAGTCAGATCAATGTAGTGTTTCAGGAAATTGAAAAAGGGCAGGAGAGTCAGATTACGGATACCGTAGAACAAGTTTTAGAATCTCAGAACATGGAAGGGAAAATACAATATCAGGTAAATATGGTCAATGACTGTATTCTGGATGGAGATGAGATCCAGTTTGAGAGACAGGAGCAGGCGGTCCAGATGGACAATATTGGAATTCTGTATTTTTTTACCCAGGAAGAGTACAGCCGCATCACGGGGGAGGAACGAAAACCCCTGGAAAATGGGGAGGTACTGATCTACGAGACGAGAAAAAGCGGTATCAAAGATCGTTGTATACTGGGTGGAAAAACGTATTCCGTTCAAAAACTGGAATCTTTTCCCTTCCGGGGGATACTAGGAGACATCGTTCCTTCGGTAATTCTAGTAGGAAATGATACCACTTGTGCCGAAATAGAAGAGGCAAAAAAAATGGAGGAAGGGAAGGACATTAACAACTGGGAGTGTAATCTGTGGGTTGACTTGACTGGAGATTCAGCCCAAAAGGAGAGGCTCGTAAGCAGGGAGATCGAGAAGGCTTTGAGAGCTCTGGCAGTACAGTCAGGTTTTTCCGGTGACGAGGGGTTGGTACAGGTGGCATCTCGGCAAGAAAATGTGCAGAGAACCTGGGAGCTCAACGGCGGCCTGTTATTTTTAGGATTGTTTTTGGGCAGTCTCTTCCTTCTGGGAACCGTGCTGATTATTTATTACAAACAGGTCTCCGAAGGATATGAAGACCGGGAACGGTATGAGATCATGCAGAAGGTGGGAATGAATAAAAAAGAGGTACAGCAGTCGATACGAAGCCAGATTTTGATGGTTTTCTTCCTACCGCTGTTTGCTGCGGTCTGTCATATCGTGGTGGCTTTTCAGCTGATACGAAGATTGATGGAGGTCTTCTATATGAGTGATGTCTGGCTATTCGCAGGCTGTACTGCTGGAACGACACTGGTGTTTGCTGTTTTGTATGTGCTTATTTATGTGATTACCGCGAGAGTTTATTATAAAATTGTAGAGTAATGGAATTGTATAGAAGATGAAAGAATGGGACACGCTCCTCAAAGATCGAGGGGTGTGTCCCACTTTGTTATGGAAAAGATCTTGTCCCATTAATTTGCACACTTTTTACAGATTCTGAATGAATTCATTGACGTAATAGGCGGCAGCCCCTACGGCGGAGGCTTCTGTGCGATAATGGCAGATTCGGATAAAATCTCCGTTTTTTTCAAAGGGGTTTAGGCGGAGAGCTTTTTCACGAAAGAGCTCGATATAGTCTGCCATATAGGAGCCGACATTGCCGCCAAGCACAATGTCGCAGTCATAACACATGCGGAGGTTATTGACTGCGAGGGCTAGATGATTTAAGTAGTCGTCAAAGATTCTTTGGAGACCGACATTACTGTTTTCTTTCAGACAATGGAAGAACTCTGCGAGATTTCCATTGGTGAAGTCAGATAGTTGCTTTGCGGAGCAGTAGGCGTCGAGACAGCCATGTTGACCGCAGTAACATTTACGCCCATGGGGGACAATACACATGTGTCCAAATTCGGTGGCTCTACAGTTGACACCTTTGTAGATCTCTTTTCCATTCATGTTGGCGCCTCCCACGCTGTTGCTTAGGGAGAGGTAGATCATTGGCTGTTCAGAACCAGATATCCAACTCTCAGCTAAGCCGGCAGAATTAGCATCGTTGAAGATGAGAAAAGGATAGGGAATGTATGGGGTCAGGCGTTCATAGATGTTCGCGGATACATTAACGACGGTGGCGTAGGAGATCGTCTTTTGGTCTCTCATTACATGGACGGGCATAGAAAGTCCGACTCCCAAAAGTTTGGATGGGTCAATGAGATATTGATTTAATAACTGCTGCATTTCAAAAGATAGAATTTGAAAATAAGCTTCTGAGTCCTCAAAGGGCAGGTACATTCTTTTGCTGCCGATAATATTTAAATCCAGGTCGATTAAGACTTCTGATAAATGGTTCTTAGTGATGTCGATTCCCAGTGCAAAGCGGGCATCTGGAACATAACTTATGATATTGGGCTTTCTGCCTCCTGTGGACTGAAAAGAGCCCACGGTGTGAATTAACCCGGCGTCAGTGAGACGGTTTAAATTGGAAGCGATCGTGGGAAGACTGATGCCGGATTTTTTAGCGATGTTTTGGCGGGATGTGTGCTTATCCTGGTAGATAATACGATAAATATTGCCGAAAAACTTGGTTTTTGCTTGTTCGGAGTTCAAATGTACTCACCTCTTCCTTCTTCGCGTGGAATTTGTGATTGTGCGAAGAATTTATTATAATTACAAGATACGGTAAGTCTTAGGATTCGTCAACCTGTTTTTTGATAAACGCTCCGTTAAGAAGGGACACACCGTAATAAGAGGATAAGATAAATAAAATGATTTATAAAAATGATTGTTAAAAAAATAATTATTTACAGAAAAATAGAGATAAAATAGTATATAATGCATAAAAATTAAAAACAAAAATTGTAAAATACCACAAACTTAAATAAAACAATTGACAGAAGATTGGGGAGGGAGGTAGAATACTACTAAAGCAGGAGAATAAAGAAAGGGAGGAGTAGAATATGGATGAGATCAAGATGCGGGTTGCTGGAATCGAGAAATCCTTTCCCGGTGTAAAGGCGCTGAGCAACATTGATTTCTCAGTTCGCAAAGGAACCGTGCATGCCCTGTGTGGTGAGAATGGGGCGGGTAAATCCACGTTGATGAAGATCATCATGGGGCTGTACAAGGCGGACAAGGGACAGATTTTTATTGATGAAAAACCAGTGGATATCAGGAATCCCATTCAGGCGAGAGAAAAGGGAATTTCCATGATTGCCCAGGAATTGAACTATGTTCCTGAATTGTCAGTGGAAGAAAATTTATTTTTGGGTCGTCTTCCAGTGAATAAGTTTGGGAAAGTAAATTGGAAACAGGTGAGAAAAGAGGCACAGCAATTTCTAAGGGAAGAAGGTCTCCCGTATTCTCCGACACAGAAGCTAAAGACATTGACAGTGTCTGATATCCAGATGCTGGAGATTATCAAGGCAGTCACCAATAACGCACAGATTATCATCATGGACGAACCCACCTCTTCCATCACAGAGAGAGAAGTACAGCAGTTGTTTAAAAAAATCGAGGAATTAAAAGCCAAAGGTGTGGCGATTATTTACATCTCACACAAAATGGAGGAGGTATTTAAGATTGCTGACGATATCACGGTTTTGCGCGATGGGAGCGTGGTGTCGACAGACAGGGCCGCAGACTTAGATTTGGATACAGTGATTTCACGCATGGTTGGGCGTAAGATCTCCAATGTCTATCCGAAAGAAGAGGTTACGATCGGAGAGAAAGCGATAGAGGTGGAGCATTACTCTCAAAAAGGTGTGTTTGAGGATGTCAGTTTCTATGCCCGCAAAGGAGAGATCGTGGGATTTGCGGGTCTGGTGGGAGCCGGGCGTACGGAGACAATGAGAGCTGTTTTTGGGCTGGACCCTCATGAATCTGGAAACGTGAAAATCGACGGGCAAGAGGTAAACATTAAGAGTGTGGCGGACAGCATACATAAGGGACTGATTATGCTATCGGAGAGCAGACGTGACGACGGAATCGTGCCTGTCAGAAGTGTACAGGAGAACGCGAGTCTGGCCAGCTTGGAGCGTTACATATACGGTGGCTATACACATAAGAAAAAAGAACAGACGGAAGTCCTGGAAATGTTTCAGAAGATGAATGTGAAGACCCCCTCCATGGAGACAGAGATCTCAAAGCTGTCCGGTGGAAATCAGCAGAAGGTACTTCTGGCCAGATGGATGCTCTGCAATCCGGAGATTATGATTCTGGATGAGCCGACCCGTGGAATTGACGTAGGAGCGAAGTTTGAGATTTATAAGCTGATTACGGAGATCGTGAAAGAAAACAAAGCGGTGATTATGGTATCTTCTGAGCTGCCAGAGCTGCTGGGAATGTGTGATCGTATTTATATCATGTGCCAGGGAAAAATCAGCGGTTGTATTGACAAGAGTGAATTCTCCCAAGAGACAATCATGATGTATGCGACAGGTCTTAGAAATCAACAGTAGGAGGGGAAAAATGAACGCAAAAGCATCACATTATTTACAAAAATTTAGTATTTACATTGTACTTGTAATTTTATTTATTGCCTGTAGTCTGATAAGTCCTTACTTCATTCAGAGCAGTAACCTAATTAATGTAGCACGCCAGTTATGCGTGGGAATCTTGATTGCCTACGGGGAAATGCTTCTGATTGTGAGTGGTTTTCTGGATTTGTCTGTAGGCTCGGTGCTGGCTTTGGCCGGTGTACTGTCTGTCTCAGCCTATAAGAGTACGCAATCTATGTTCGTGGCAGTGCTGGTTGCTCTGGTGGTGGCCGTAGGGTGTAACCTCATCAATGCCTTGTTTGTGGCGAATTTTAATGTACCGGCTTTTATTGCTACCTTAGGTATGCAGCAGGCGGCCAGGGGTTTGGCTCTGTATTATACAGGTGGTCAGAATATTCTACAGTTGGGTGATTTTGTAAAAGTCGGCCAGGGCACGATTGGGCCGATTCCGGTTCCGGTCATCATTGTTGTCTGTATCTCAATTGTAATCTGGTATATCGTGAACAATACTCGTTATGGTCGTGGACTATACGCGATCGGTGGAAGCCGAAGCGCTGCGGAAGCCAGTGGTATTAACTCTAAGAAGAGTATTTACAAGTCCTATATTATCAATGGACTTTTGGTAGGCGTTGCAGGAATGATCTTTATGGCACGTAACAATGCGGGCCTTCCGAATGGAGCCGTAGGCTATGAGATGACTGGACTTACTGCGGCGATTGTCGGAGGAACTTCCTTTACAGGTGGAATCGGCACTGTCAGTGGAACCATTGCCGGAGCATTTATCATTGGATTTTTAGAGAATGTCATGAATCTGGTGGGAGTGAACCCATATATCCAGCAGGTAATCGAAGGCTTTATCATTGTACTGGCTGTGGCCTTTGACGTGGTCAGCAAGTCCAAAAAATCGCAGAAGGTCATTGTAAAAGATGAGAAAAAAGAAGAGAAGGCTTAAAGATCATATTGAGCACGCAAGAGCGTGTCAGTGATAAAAAATGAAAGGGAGGAAACAAAATGAAATTCAGGAAAATTTGTGCGGTGTTGTTGGGTGCTGTGATGGTAATGTCAATGGCTGCTTGCGGAGGAAACAGTTCAGAGACAAGTACGGATGCGGATGCGGCTGGTTCAGGTGACGCGAAGAGAGTCTGCTTTGTGGCGCGAGCTAGCGCGGATACTTTTGCAGCCTGGATGACCGAGGAGATGAAGAAAGCTGCGGAAGGCTATGATGACATTGAACTGACCTGTGTCAGCGGTGAAGGAGATGACAACACAGAAAATGGTTTGTTGGAAGACTGTATCACAAAACAATACGATCTGGTGATTGTACAATCTAACAACAACGCTGCGCAGGCTCCTTATGTGAAAAATCTGGTAGACGCAGGTATTCCGGTAATCACTACGAACCCCACCACACATCAAAGTGACCTGGACGGAAGCGATGATGACTCTGTGATGGAAGGGACGGGTACCGTGGATGCAGACCCGGTAGCTCAGGCTCAGGTGAGTGCAGAACGTGCGGTGGAAGAGATTCCAGAAAATGCGAATGTGGTGGTGTTGCGTGGGCCATCCGGGAACTATCACGCAGAGAAACGTCGCGAGGCATGGGATACCTATTTCTTTGACAAACGGGATGATGTCAACATTCTCTATGAAGATTATGCAAACTGGAACAGCGATGAGGCGATGACATTGATGGAATCCTGGGTCCAAGCCGGAAAACATATTGACGCGATTATCTCTATGAACGATAACATGGCTGCTGGAGCAATCGAGGCAATTCGCGGTGACAGTGACTATATCAAAGATGGCAAGGCGAGCTTCCTGGCTTATGGTGTGGATGGAACCGCACAGGGCTGCTTGTTGATTAAAGAAGGACTTTTGACTTCCACTGCGCTTCAGTCAGCTTCTGAACTGGCCGAGAAGAATATGGAATACGCGGAGAAAGTATTGAACGGTGAGATGGAAATAACAGAAGTCAATGACTATGTAGACGCACCGGAGATCAATGCAGACAACGTAGAAGAATATATTCAGATCTATGTGGACAATGGAGAAATCTCAGATGACGGTACTCTCGCGGCAGAATAATGGGATCGCCGAGTCTTGGTGGTAAGATTTGATATCTAATATGTAGTATAGATGCCCGGCGAGAGAAGACTTGCCGGGCATCCTCAATAGTGAAAACAAAAGACTGGAAAAGAAGAAAGGAGAATGATAGAATGATGAAAATGCAAAAAGGCGCTTATATGCAGGGAATAGATAAGATGATACTCAAAGAGATTCCTGTGCCGAAGGCGGAAGGAAAGCAGGTTTTAGTGAAGATCGAGTATGTGGGAATCTGTGGTTCGGATGTACATTATTTTCATCACGGCTGCTGCGGTGCGTATAAGGTGGACTTATCAGAGGATTTCATGCTGGGCCATGAGTGCGCAGGTACTGTCGTAGAAGTCGGGAAAGAGGTAACGGATTTGAAGGTGGGAGACCGGGTTGCTTTGGAGCCTGGCATTACTTGCGGCAAATGTGAGTTCTGCAAGAGCGGGCACTATAATCTGTGTCCAGATGTCGTGTTTTTGGCCACGCCGCCGGTTCAGGGGTGCTATGAACAGTACATTGCATTCCCAGAGGATATGTGCTTTAAGCTGCCAGAAAATATGTCGACTCTGGAGGGGTGTCTGATCGAGCCACTGTCCGTGGGCTTTTATGCAGCGAATCAAGGCGAGGTGCAGACGGGTGATACCGTAGTGATTTTGGGAGCAGGTTGTATCGGTCTGGTGACGCTGCTGGCGTGCAAGGCCCATGGAGCCGGACAGATGATTGTCGTGGACTTGGTGGATGCCCGCCTGGAAAAGGCGAAAGAGCTGGGGGCCACTGCAGTGATCAACAGTAAGGAAAAAGATGTGTTCCAGGAAGTGGAGAGGCTGACAGGTGGCAGAGGCGGTGATGTGGTGTTTGAGACAGCAGGATCTGCGGTGACCATAGCACAGACTCCATTCTTGGTAAGAAGGGGCGGAACTATTACACTGGTGGGGATTTCTGCTCAGGAGGAGATCAATTATAATTTTGCTCAAATTATGGATAAAGAGGCTTCCATCAAATCTGTTTTCCGCTACCGCAATATCTATCCGAAGGCAATATCGGCAGTTGCTAGCGGAGCCATCGATGTGAAGAGCATCGTCACTCATGAGTTCGATTTGGAGCATATTCAGGAGGCATTTGACGAGGCGGTGAACAATAAGACCGACCTGGTGAAAGCTGTGATAAAAGTAGAATAGGAGGAGTTATGTTATATATCGGAGTAGATCTCGGGACATCTGCGGTAAAACTTTTGCTGATGGATGGGAAGGGACAGATAAAAAAGATTGTTTCAAGAGAGTACCCGCTGTATTTTCCACAGCCGGGCTGGTCGGAACAGCAGCCGGAAGATTGGTATACCCAGACGATGGAGGGCATCCGGGAACTACTCTTGGACACAGATAAAAGTCAGGTGGCGGGTATCAGCTTCGGTGGACAGATGCACGGGCTGGTGACACTGGATGAGCAGGACCACGTGATACGTCCGGCAATTTTGTGGAATGACGGGCGGTCTTTTGAGGAGACCGACTATCTAAACGAGGTCATTGGGAAAGAAAAGTTGTCAGAATACACGGCCAACATCGCGTTTGCAGGGTTTACCGCTCCAAAGATTTTGTGGATGAAAAAGCATGAACCGGAGAACTTCAGGAGAATTGCTAAGATTATGCTGCCCAAGGATTATCTGGCATATAGGCTGACGGGAAGCTTCTGTACAGAGGTTTCCGATGCGTCTGGAACTTTACTTCTGGATGTGAAAAAACGTCAGTGGTCGCAGCAGATGCTCCAAATTTGTTCAGTGACAGAAAAGATGCTGCCGAGAGTATATGAGAGTTACGAGGTGGTTGGCACACTCAGAGCAGAGACAGCCAAAGAGTTGGGACTGTCCGGCGCGGTAAAGGTGATTGCCGGAGCGGGAGATAATGCTGCTGCTGCTGTCGGGACAGGTACTGTCGGAGATAGCAGATGCAATTTATCTCTGGGAACGTCTGGGACTATTTTTGTGTCCAGCAAAAGCTTTGGTGTTGATGAGCACAATGCGCTCCATTCGTTTGGACATGCGGACGGCCATTACCATCTCATGGGCTGTATGCTGAGCGCGGCATCCTGCAATAAATGGTGGGAGGAGCAGATTCTAAAGACTACAGATTTTGCAGGTGAACAGTCAAAAATACGGAGGCTAGGCGAGAACCGGGTGTTTTACCTGCCCTATCTGATGGGAGAGCGTTCTCCTCACAATGATCCGAGGGCCAGAGCGCTGTTTCTGGGGATGTCTATGGACACGACCCGGGAGGATATGACGCAGGCCGTATTGGAGGGAGTGGCTTTTGCACTGAGAGATTCCCTAGAAGTAGCTCGGAGTCTGGGAAATCATATCAGCAGCAGTCGAATTTGCGGAGGTGGTGCGAAGAGTCCTCTCTGGCGCAGGATTATTGCAAATGTGATGAACTTAAAACTGGAACTTCTGGAGAATGAAGAAGGACCGGCTCTAGGGGCGGCGATGCTGGCAGCCGTAGGCTGCGGGGAGTATCCAGATGTCGCCTCTGCTGCTGAGAATCTGGTGAAAGTTGCAGGGACTGTGGAACCGGAGCCAGAGTTGGTTCAGAAGTACGAGGAGAGATACCAGAAGTTTCGAGAGATTTATCCAGCAGTGAAAGCATTGTACCAGACATTGGAAGCTTAAATTTGTCGGGTAATGGACTGCGAATAACAATGCTGTGAACTGGCTGTGGTATCGAGCCGGATAGAGAAGGGAATCTTTGTCTATCCGATCGGCTGAAGGTGGTACAGACAGATAAAATTCGAAACAGAGAAGAAACTGAGACATGTTGGTGAGGGCTGGCATGTCTTTTCTTTTGGTCTTCCCACTTGAATATCTTTTGTTTCGATGTTACAATTTTTTAGGTCGGCAGGCCGCGCAGAAGAGTGGTCTTAACGATATTGAATACTTTTTTGAGAGGGAAGAACAGGGAACTATGGAAAAGAGAGCATTTCAGAGAGGACTAAAAGATGGAATCCCTATCGCGCTGGGTTACTTTGCAGTAGCCTTTACTTTTGGGATGATGGCGGTATCCGCGGGACTGAATATTGGACAGGCAGTGTTGATATCTCTGACGAATCTGACTTCCGCCGGGCAGTTTGCTGGTTTGAATCTCATTGTCACAGGGGGAACCTATTATGAGATGGCTTTGACGCAGCTGATTATCAATCTGAGATATTGTCTGATGTCTTTTTCACTATCCCAAAAGTTGGATAGAAAAGCAGCGTGGGGGCATCGATATCTGGTGGCTTTTGGTGTGACGGATGAAATTTTTGGTGTGAGTGCTAGTCAGGAAGGGGCAGTAAGCCCTTGGTATAATTATGGGGCGATGGCAGTAGCGATTCCAGGCTGGACTTTGGGGACATTGGTGGGAGCAATTTCAGGAAATCTTTTGCCGGATTTTGTAGTCAGCGCTCTGAGTGTGGCAATCTATGGAATGTTTTTGGCGGTGATTATTCCGCCGTGTAAGAAGAATTCAGCAGTTCTGGAAGTGGTTGTGGGAGCGATGGCGATGAGCACTCTGCTATCTTATCTGCCCTTGCATAGACAGATTTCTTCAAGCTTAATCGTTATTATCACTACAGTGATGACGGCAGGAATCGCCGCATGGTTGAATCCGATTCAAGAGAAGAAGGAGGGAACGGCAGGTGGAGAATAATATTTATCTGATGATTTTTGTAATGGCGGGAGTGACTTATCTGATTCGTATGCTTCCGCTGGCACTGGTGAAAAAAGAGATTACCAGTCCGTTTATACGTTCTTTTTTGTTTTATGTGCCGTATGCCTGTCTCGCTGCCATGACGTTTCCGGCGATTTTATCGGCTACTTCTAGTATCTGGTCAGCATTTGTGGGATTTGCGGTAGCTTTGGCGGCGGCTTATAGGGAAAAGAGTCTTCTTACAGTGGCAGCCTGTGCTTGTGTGGCAGTTTTTATCACGGAGAGAGTGATAGGGCTGTTCGGGTGAGGAATGGAAGGGAAGTTTGAGAGCGTGTAATTTCCTGGTACTAGCCAAAGTGTGTGGGAGTATGGTATAATATACAGGTAGGCGGGTAACATGGTGGGTCTTTGATCTGCTTTGATTTGCGCAAGGAGAGAGTGATTTTTTCCGAACGCATTTGCTTATCATGACAAAGGGAGAATTTAGTATGAACAAATCCAAGAAAATTTTGGGGAGTTTGATAGTGGTTACTCTGGCAGTGTCTATGACTGCCTGTGGTTTTGGAAAGAACGATGAACTGGAACCTGCTGAAGTGGTGACAGCGACGCCTACACCGTCACCGACACCTAAGCCCAAGGTGACAGCGACACCTACACCTACGCCGACACCTGTACCTGAGCTGGCGAATAAGACGGTCTATGCTAACGATAATGTGAATGTGCGCGCGAGCGCAGCCACAGACGGAGAGATCGTGGGGTCTTTGCAGCCAGGAGAAAGTGTGACTGCGCTGGATAATCCAAAAGATGGATGGGTGCGTATTCAACTGGATGGCGCCGATGGTTATGTGAAGGAAGAGTACATTACGCAGACTGCGCCGGAGGGCACAGCAGATACTGCTCAGAACAATACATCTGCGGCTTCTGGTACAGAGCAAAACGCTCAGAGCAGCACAACGCCTGCGACCAGTACAGCAAATGTGGACGAGAATGGGGTTCCCTACGGACCGAGCAGTAATTGGTCAGCCCATGCCACTGGGAATACGGATGCCCAGGGAACACCGATCTATGCGGATACTGGAAAGGTAGTCAGTGTATCGGGCAACACAATTACGATTGTCTCAGATGTTGACGGCGAGACGATCACCTATGCTCAGGAAGGACTGAATACCAATGGTACCAGTGTGGGAGAATCCGCCACAATTTTCTATTACGACACAGGCAAGATCATAGAGGTTCAGTAAACAAAAATTTCAGGGGTCGGTGTGACTTGGTAAGTTACACCGACCCCTGTTTGCGCGATAAGTCCGGCATGCAGCACCGCTTGCCGGTGGCACGCGTCTAGTACGAACTGTAGCGGATAGGGAAGAAGATCTTCCCCTATCCGATTTATTTTTCTTTATTGGCTTCCACTTCCGCCATCTTCATAGCACGCACTTTCAACGGCAGTCCGAATAAAGTTATGAAACCAGAAGCGTCGTGATGATCGTAGAGGTCTCCGGTGGTGAAGGAGGCCAAAGACTCACTGTACAGGCTGTACGGAGAGGAGGTTCCAGCTTTGATGATGTTGCCTTTATAGAGTTTGAATTTTACTTCTCCGGTTACATATTTCTGAGTGGACTCCACAAAAGCTTGAACTGCCTCGCGCAGAGGAGTGAACCATTTTCCTTCATATACGATCTGAGCCATCTTATTTCCCATGTCTTTTTTCACTTCCATGGTAGCGCGGTCCAAAACAAGTTCTTCCAGCTGGTCATGGGCTTCCATCAGAATCGTTCCACCAGGAGTCTCGTAGACGCCGCGGGATTTCATTCCAACCACACGGTTTTCTACGATATCTACGATGCCGATGCCGTGTTTTCCACCCAGCTTGTTCAACTCAGTGATGATTTCAGAGACTTTCATTGCTTTGCCGTTCAGAGTTTTTGGAACACCAGCCTCAAAAGTCATGGTCACGTACTCTGCCTCGTCAGGAGCTTTCTCCGGGGAAACACCCAGAACCAGCAGATGATCGTAGTTTGGTTCCTGAGCTGGATCTTCCAGCTCCAGTCCCTCATGGCTGATGTGCCACAGGTTACGGTCACGGCTGTAGCT
The DNA here is from genome assembly GCF_034356035.1 of Blautia hydrogenotrophica DSM 10507. NCBI lineage: Bacteria > Bacillati > Bacillota > Clostridia > Lachnospirales > Lachnospiraceae > Blautia > Blautia hydrogenotrophica. Next base: position 3,036,872 of record NZ_CP136423.1, on the reverse strand, counting down.
GTTGTCTGCGGAGAACGGCAGATTGATTCCATGCTGTTTGCAGTATTCGATTTCATCTTCACGGGATTGCATGGTCCAAACGTCGGTCATACGCCATGGAGCGATAATTTTCAGGTCCGGAGCCAGAGCTTTAATACCCAACTCAAAACGAATTTGATCGTTTCCCTTTCCGGTCGCACCGTGGCAGATGGCAGAAGCCCCTTCTTTTCTGGCGATTTCCACCAGCTTTTTTGCGATTACCGGGCGTGCCATGGAAGTTCCCAGTAGGTATTTGTTCTCGTATACGGCACCTGCTTTTACGCAAGGCATGATGTAATCGTCGCAGAATTCATCAATAATATTTTCAATGTATAATTTAGAAGCGCCGGAAAGCTTTGCGCGCTCCTCCAATCCATCTAACTCTTCGCCCTGGCCGCAGTCAATGCAGCAGCAAATTACTTCGTAGTCAAAGTTTTCCTTTAACCATGGGATGATGGCGGTAGTGTCCAGGCCACCGGAATATGCCAAAATTACTTTTTCTTTCATGTCTATAGTCCTCCTCAATGACTGTTTTTATTATCTTTGAAAATCAGGTTCCAAGTTAATATACAACATTTCTAATAAATATGCAATAGGAAAATGAAAAAATATAAAAAGAAATGTCACAGAATCAGTTTGTGCACTGGGAGGAAGGCCAGCAAATAAGTCCAGGATACAGGAAAATAGACAGTAATATTGATAGGAAATAAAGGAGGACCTGGCAAAGAGAAAAAGTACTTGCATAATATTCGGACTGGATGTATAATTATACACACTTAACGCAGGAATATACAGAGACAGAGAGGAAGCCATTTTGTGTTATCGCAGTGGCGCGCAAAGTAGAATGTATCTTTCAAGATTAAAGGGTAAAGTTGAAGTAGGCATGTCCACTTTGTTTTGTAATAGGAAAGACCTTGTCACGCTAATGCGTGAAATCCCTTTCCTATTACAGAAACGCTCCGTTAGGGATGCGCACGCCGCAATAAGGTAGTGCACCGCAAGGCGGTGTTGCGGCGGCGCGCAAAGTGGGACTGCGCCCTCAAAGATTGAGGGGATGGAGGAGTTGAAGTAGGCTTGTCCACTTTGTTCCATCTGGCTCTTTACGAATGCGCAGGGATGTACTATGATAAGAAGAAAAAAGAGGACGGCTTACAGAACGAAGGGGCGCAAAAGGTTCTGTATCCGGACGGACGGAAAAAGAAATGAGGAGAAAGATTATGATAAAAGCAGGAATTATCGGAGCAACTGGCTATGCAGGTTCAGAACTGGTTCGGCTTTTGCTGGGACACAGTCAGGTGGAGATCAAATGGTTGGGCTCGAGAAGTTATGTGGGTCAGAAATACGCGGGAATTTATCAGAACTTTTTTCAGCTGATTGATGAGAAATGTTTGGATGACAATATGGAGGAGTTGGCGAGACAGGTGGATGTGATCTTTACGGCGACTCCCCAGGGTCTGTGCGCTTCATTAATCAATGAAGGAATTTTATCGCAGGCTAAGGTCGTGGATTTGAGCGCGGATTTCAGAATTAAAGATGTGAAAAAGTACGAGCAGTGGTATGGAATGGAACACAAATCCCCACAGTTTGTGGAGGAAGCGGTCTACGGTCTGTGCGAGATTAATCGGGAGGAGATTAAGAAGGCCCGGCTGATCGCGAATCCAGGCTGTTATCCCACCTGTTCGACGCTGTCCATTTATCCGTTGCTAAAGGAAGGGCTGATCGACCCGAATACCATCATCATCGACGCGAAGTCAGGGACCTCCGGGGCAGGCAGAGGAGCGAAGGTGGACAATCTGTACTGTGAAGTCAATGAAAATATCAAGGCATATGGGGTGGCTTCCCACCGTCACACGCCGGAGATCGAAGACCAGCTGGGGTACGCCTGCGGCAAAGAGGTTTTGATTAATTTCACCCCTCATCTGGTGCCTATGAACCGGGGAATTCTGGTTACAGCCTATGCGTCTTTAACGAAGGATGTGACTTACGAAGAGGTCAGGGCGGCCTATGACAAGTATTATGAGAAAGAGCAGTTCGTCCGTGTGATGGACAAAGATATTTGCCCTCAGACAAAATGGGTGGAGGGCAGCAACTATGTAGATGTGAATTTCAAGATTGATCCAAGGACAAAACGTGTCATTATGATGGGGGCTTTGGATAATGTGGTAAAAGGTGCTGCCGGGCAGGCAGTACAGAATATGAACCTGATGTTTGGCTTAAACGAGGCGGAGGGACTATATCAGATTCCCATGTGCCCGTAGACAGGAGAGGAAGAATGAGCATGAAAAAAACAGAAGGCGGAGTGACGGCGGCAAAAGGCTTTTTGGCTGCCTCCACAGCAGCCGGGATTAAGAAAAACGGTTCTATGGATATGGCGATGATTTACAGCGAGGTTCCCTGTGTGGCGGCAGGGACATTCACTACAAATGTGGTGAAAGCGGCACCTGTGAAATGGGACAGGAAGATCGTATACGATTACCCCACTGCTCAGGCAATAGTCTGCAACAGTGGAATCGCCAACGCCTGTACAGGGACTGAAGGATATAATTACTGTGAGAAGACTGCCCAGGCCGCGGGCGAGTGCTTGAATATTGAGAAGTACAGCGTGTTGGTGGCTTCCACAGGAGTGATCGGTCAGCAGCTTCCTATGGGGAAATTAGAGGCGGGAGTGCGCGCGATGGCGACGAAGCTGGACAACAGTCTGGTAGCAGGTACCGCGGCGGCTGAAGCGATTATGACCACAGATACCAGAAAAAAGGAGATTGCGGTGTCCGTGGAAATTGGAGGAAAAGAAGTCGTGATCGGCGGTATGTGCAAGGGTTCCGGAATGATTCATCCGAATATGTGTACCATGTTAAGTTTCGTCACCACAGATGCGGCGATTGACAAAGACCTGCTTCAGCAGGCGCTCAGTTCTAGTGTCCGGGACACTTATAATATGGTCTCTGTGGATGGGGATACTTCCACCAATGATACAGTGCTTCTGCTGGCTAATGGCTTGGCTCAGAACGAGAAGATTGTGGAAAAGGGAGAAGACTATGAGAAGTTTCTGGAGGCTCTCAATGAAGTCAACACCTATCTGGCGAAATGTATTGCCGGAGACGGAGAAGGAGCAACTGCTCTCTTTGAGGTGAAGATCATCGGCGCGAAAAGCAAGGAACAGGCGGCAGTGTTGAGTAAGTCTGTGGTGACTTCCAATCTGACGAAGGCGGCGATCTATGGACATGATGCAAACTGGGGAAGGATTCTGTGTGCCATGGGATATTCTGGGGCGCAGTTTGACCCTGAGAAGGTGGATCTTTTCTTTGAGAGTACGGCGGGTAGGATACAGATTATCGAAAATGGAGTGGCTTTGGACTATAGTGAAGAGGAAGCTACGAAGATTCTGTCAGAGGAGGTGGTTACTGCGGTGGCGGACATCAAGATGGGCGACTGTATGGCTACAGCCTGGGGCTGTGATCTGACCTATGACTATGTGAAGATCAATGCGGATTACCGTTCCTAGTACGGCGAATAATATTCGGACTATGCGGAATTTGAATTTATAAAAGAGTGGTCCATAAGGAGAGAGGAAAGAAAAATGGTAAATCAAAAATATCTGGATAAGGCTGAAGTACTTATTGAGGCATTGCCCTATATACAGCGTTTTAACAGAAAGATTGTAGTTGTAAAGTACGGCGGCAGTGCGATGATTGACCAGGAGCTGAAGGAAAATGTGATTAAGGATGTGGTGCTTCTGAAACTGGTAGGCTTTAAGCCGATCATCGTCCACGGCGGCGGAAAGGAGATCAGCCGTTGGGTAGGAAAAGTTGGAATGGAACCGCGATTTATCAATGGACTGCGTGTTACAGATGAAGCCACCATGGAGCTGGCAGAGATGGTGCTTGCAAAGGTGAACAAGGAATTAGTAACACTGGTGCAGTCCCTGGGAATTAAGGCAGTGGGAATCAGCGGAAAGGACGGAGGCCTTCTGCAAGTGGAGAAGAAATACTCCGACGGACAGGACATCGGCTATGTGGGAGAGGTGACCCAGGTTAATCCTAAGATTCTCTATGATCTGTTGGAAAAGGATTTTCTGCCTATTGTTTTTCCGGTGGGAACAGATGAGGAGTTTAAGACCTACAATATCAATGCAGATGATGCCGCTTGTGCGATTGCCGAGGCAGTGCACGCAGAAAAACTGGCATTTCTGTCCGACATTGAAGGCGTGTGCAGGGATGTCAATGACCCGAGCACGTTAATCTCGGAGCTTCATGTGCATGAGGCCGAGAAGCTGATCTCGGACGGCTATGTGGGCGGTGGAATGATACCGAAAATTAAGAACTGCATTGACGCCATTGAAAACGGGGTAAACCGGGTGCACATTCTGGACGGAAGAATCCCGCACAGCCTGCTGTTGGAGATCTTTACGAACAAAGGAATTGGAACTGCGATTTTAAGAGAAGACGGGGAGAAATATTATCATGAGAACTGAGAATCTAATGGAAGAGTCAGAGGTTAACATTCTGCATACCTATAACCGTTTTCCGGTGGTTTTGGACCGGGGCGAGGGCGTTTATCTGTACGATGTAGAGGGGAAAAAATACCTGGATTTTGCAGCGGGAATCGCCGTAAATGCGTTGGGATATCACTACCCAGGCTACGATGAGGCGCTGAAAGAACAGATAGACAAGCTGATGCATGTATCGAATCTGTACTACAATGAACCGGTCATCGAGGCCGGTGCCAAGCTGGTACTGGCCAGCCGTATGAGTAAGGTTTTTTTTACCAACAGTGGTACGGAGGCCATTGAAGGAGCGCTGAAGGCGGCGAAAAAGTATGCCTATACAAGAGACGGCCATGCGGGACATGAGATCATTGCCATGAACCATTCTTTCCACGGCAGGAGCATCGGAGCTTTGGCAGTGACTGGAACTGCTCATTACCGGGAGCCGTTTGAACCGCTGATGGGAGGTGTCAGGTTTGCGAATTTTAACGATCTGGAGAGCGTGAAAGCCCAGATCACAGACAGGACCTGCGCTATTATCACAGAGGTAGTCCAAGGCGAGGGGGGGATTTATCCGGCAGATCAGGAGTTTTTGGAAGGGCTGCGTCAAATCTGTGATGAGAAAGATATTGTGCTGATTTTTGATGAGATTCAGTGCGGAATGGGAAGGACCGGACATTATTTCGCGTGGCAAGGCTACGGCGTAAAGCCGGACGTGATGACCTGTGCAAAAGCCTTGGGAAGCGGCGTGCCGGTAGGGGCATTCGTGTTGAATGAAAAACTGGCGAAGTCGTCTTTGGAGCCGGGAGACCATGGCACTACTTATGGAGGAAATCCCCTGGTTTGCGCGGCAGTCAGCAAGGTGTTTCAGATCTTTGAGAGAGATATGATCTTAGCTCATGTGCAGGAGCTGACCCCGTATCTGGAAGGAAAACTGGATGAGATTGTGGATAACTATGACTGTGTGGCTGGACGGCGTGGAAAAGGTTTCATGCAAGGGCTGGTGATCCAGGACAGACCTGTGGGTGAGGTGATTAATCGGGCTCTGGAAAATGGCTTGTTGGTCATCAGCGCCGGAAGCGACGTGCTGCGTCTGGTGCCGCCGTTGGTGATTACGACAGAGCATGTGGATGAGATGATAGAAAAATTAAAGAAGAGTCTGGAATAGGGTAGACATTTTATAAAGAGAGAAAACCGCGGGACAGAGGAAGAGATATTTTCCTGTCCCGCGGCTTGTCATGTGCGATAAACTCGCAAGCGGCTGATGTGCTTGTACAGGTAGGCATTTGCTGTGGCTTTGTTGTTCATCTCAAAAGGGGCAGATTCCCGGTCAGTTTGTTTACTTTTTTCTTTGGGCCGCACAGAGTCAGTCCTAGGTATTGAAGAGAATCTACGGGGGATTTGGACATTTTTTCTATGAACTCCTCGTAGGTTTTGCAGCCCTGGGCCAGATCTGTAAAGTCTATGGCAGTAAGGGATGAGAATTCCGGGAGCAGAAGTTTTCGATAAATCTCCTGCATGTTTTCAGAGGAGCCTTTGAGAATAGGAACTGGGAATTCTATGATTCCAGGGCGGTAGCGCCCGTTTTTGTCTGCCACATCTGGACCCACAATCTGGGGTTTTTGTTTGCCCAGGGAGATTCCCATGATAGCGGCAGTGTTGGCAGCTACGCCGGCGGGTAGATTTTGGTTGATAATCATGACACATTTTTCATTTTTAGGATTCATTTCTTTTCACTCACTTTCTCGAAAATATCTTGGTACATACCTGGGACTCGGCCGATAAATGTGTGGAAGGTATTTGTAAAATGACTCTGATCTGAGAAGCCTGTCTGTATCGCGGCAGCAGGTGTGACTCCTTGTTTCAGTAGCTTTTTGGCTTTTGCGACGTGGACAGACAATAGATTACGATAGGGGGGATTTCCTTTGTATTTGTAAAGGCCCGCCGGAGAGTGGACTTGCTTAATCCAGCGAAATGATCCATCTGTTCCAGATAGATATGTTCTGCGTATTGGCTGCGGATAAAGCCACAGGACAGTTTGACTTCTCTGGTCTTGAGAAGAGATTCTAAATTTTCACAAGAGAGCACGCTCTCCATTTTCCATATAACCAATGACATAGTGTTCATGAAAATGATCGGGAAAAGGCTGGATGACGCCCTGGAAGCAATAGGCTTCTAAAGATCATTATCTATCGCGGCAGACAGTGCGCATTTTTTTCATGTTTACCTTCCTTTATTATATAACGTAAATGTTCCGCAGGATTCCTTTTTATTTTAGTGGTTCTAGGGTAAAATGTCTTGTAAAATATCTTCATTTTGGTATGATATTTTTAACAACCAAAGAGCTCTTTTCGGTCAGGGCGGGAGAGGGAAGATGAAATATGGAGGTGTTTGGATGAACTCAATAAAAGTCGCGTTGCTTCAGACCCATGTGTCTGAGAAAAAAGAGGAAAATCTGTCTGTGGTTCGAGAAAAGCTGCGGGCGCTTCGGGCGGAAAAGCCGGATTTGGTAACGCTGCCGGAGATGTTTAACTGTCCGTATCAGACCGACCAGTTTCCGGTCTACGCGGAGCCGCAGGGTGGTGAGAGCTGGCAGGCTCTAAGCTGCATGGCGAAGGAGGAAGGGATTTATCTAGCAGCTGGGTCTGTCCCGGAGGTGGATGAAGAAGGAAAGGTGTACAACACGGCCTATGTCTTTGACCGACAGGGAAGACAGATCGCAAAGCATAGGAAAATGCACTTGTTCGATATCAATGTGACGGGAGGTCAGTATTTTAAGGAGTCAGACACACTGACGGCAGGGGATGCCATAACCGTGTTTGATACGGAGTTCGGCAGGATGGGAATCTGCATCTGTTTTGATATACGTTTCCCGGAGCTGTCAAGATTGATGGCGCAGGAGGGCGCGAGGCTGATTTTGATTCCTGGGGCTTTCAACATGACCACAGGGCCCGCTCATTGGGAACTTTCCTTTAGGGCCAGAGCTTTGGATAACCAGGTGTATATGTTGGGGACGGCGCCAGCCAGAGATGAGAAGAGCAGCTATACTTCCTGGGGACATTCCATCGTTGTGAATCCTTGGGGGGAGGTGCAGGCACAGTTAGACGAGAAGGAGGGGTGTCTGGTTCAGGAACTGAACCTGGATGAGATTGACCGCATCCGCCGAGACCTGCCACTTTTGTCCAGCCGTCGGCTGGATTTGTATCAGCTCCGGGGACGGAGATAGTCGGTTGATACGAAAAACCGCCGTTATGATGTTATCCATAGCGGCGGTATACATATTTGAGTTTATATCGTTGTCTCTACAATGTTTGCCTTTTACGTTCTTATAAGTTTAATAGGTATTTCACAAATTCTTTTGGCTTTTCAATATGGATACCATGTCCACAATCAAAACGAACGATTTTGCAGTTGCCAATTAGCTCCGAAACTCTTTTCGAATCATCGTCATTTAACGCAGCCATCAATATTCCGTCAGAGTTGATATTTGTTTGGGCTTTCATAAAAATTGTTTTACAGCTAATTTTTCTCAAAATATCTTCATGCAGAATTCCACAATGAAAACTGTCGGTATAAAATGCCTCTCCGAATAGAGGATCATAATGATTCATACCCTGAAAACCTGCTAATGCGGCCTTCGGCCAAAACAGTACTTTCAAATCTTTTGAAGGGTGCTTTGTGCGATAGGCTGCCGCCATTTTTACTAATTTGCCTTTTACTTTATCTCTCGAATGTTCAGGGAATAAATTCCATGCGTATTGATTGCAAAAATAGTAAAGTACAAAGTCACTTTTTTCTTCCTGTGAAATGTATGTATGACATACTGTTGATAGGTCAATATAATTGAAGGTACTTTTTCTGCGTTCTCCCTGAGAAGCGAAAAAAGGAGGGTCTTCTAATATCAGCATTTCACAAAGTTCTGTTTCTGCGGCAATATATGCGGCAATCAAACCACCGGAAGAATGTCCCAGCAGCCACACCTTTTGACCGATTTCATTTTCAATAAAATCTATTATCGCATGACTGATAGATTTTATATTATATTCTTCGGGATTATGCAGGCTGCCGCCGTGACCGTAACAGTCAACGGAATAGATATGAAATTTTTTTGAAAGCTGTTTAGCTACATTCGCATAGCTCTGTCCATCTACACCTTGAGCGTGAATGAAAACCAAAGGCTGAAAACGGTTTTCAACTTCATAGTATTTCAATCGTATACCTTGATTTTCATAAATTTTTTCTTTCATTATTAGTACTCCTTGCTGCATAATGATTTTTTAATCCCTGATAAGCGTCGGTAAGTGCCTTGTCAATAAATTCAATATCCCATTCAAGATAATTGGTTGCTATCATTGTCGCGATACCGTGAACATACAGCCATAGTTCCAAATGAAAAAAGTATGCTTTATCCTCATCAATACCTAAATTTTTCATAATGAGATTTAGCATTGGACGCATTTCTTCACGGTTTTCTTCTATCTTTTCCCCTGTTCTGTCACGCATAAAAAGCAGTTTGAATAGTTCCTTTTCTTCTTTTGCAAACTGAATATATGCGATACCGCTTGCTTTATAAGGCGGGTATTTCCCGTCTGTCATACCTTTTTGGATATAGGAATGATACAGCATATATGCGGCAGATAGGACCTCGTTTTGTACTTCTTCCATATTTTGAAATAAGCCAAAGATAGGCTTAGAGGACGAGCCAAGTTCTGCCGCTAAACCTCTTGCGGTTAATCCTGCAATCCCATTTTTTCTCGTGACATCTAAAGCGGCAGTTATGATTTGTTCTCTTGTAAACTTGAATTTAGGCGGCATGGTCCTTCTCTTTCCTATGTTTAAAAAACTATTGTTGCGCAACTTATGTTTCTTATTGTACTTGTTTATCAGATAGGTGTCAATCCCCCTCTGATAAACGCTCCGCGAGGATGCGCAGGGATTCAAAGATGAATGATGTCGGCGAATGCCGATCTGAATCCCGCGCCAAGGCTCGCGAGTAAGTCTTGAATTTGACTTGTTGAAGGTTACGGTAAACAAGAGAATAGACAACGTTTTCTGGGGTGAAAAGGTTTTTAATCCTACCCGTCATAATTTGGGTTCTATGCGTTACATTTTTTGAGTTTAAACTATTCCCTGTTACAATTCAGGCTGTCAATATCCCGCGAAATGTGTTACTGCTCACGAACTGCAAGTGAGTGAACAGTAACTATTTCCTCATATGACTGAAAGAAAGGTCTTGACAAATAGTGGATGAATAAAGTATAATATCTAAAAAGTTAGTAATAACTAACTTAAGCAAGATAAGATTAAAGGAGGTTTTCACAAATGGCGATGATTCATAAGGAGATCAGTGATTTTACTGTTCAGGCGTATTTAAACAATGAGTTTAAAACGGTTACGAAAGAGGATATTCTGGGAAAATGGAGCGTATTTTTCTTCTATCCGGCGGATTTCACCTTTGTGTGCCCCACGGAGCTGGAAGATTTAGCGAATAAATATGAGGAATTTAAAGAGATCGGTTGTGAGATTTATTCGGTTTCCTGCGATACACATTTTGTCCACAAAGCTTGGCATGACGCTTCGGAGCGGATTCAGAAGATTCAGTATCCGATGCTGGCGGACCCGACTCATGCATTGGCGAAGGACTTTGAAGTTTACATCGAGGAAAGCGGTGTGGCGGAGAGAGGAAGCTTCATTGTGAATCCACAGGGACAGATTGTGGCTTATGAGGTGATTGCAGGAAATGTGGGAAGAAATGCGGACGAGCTTTTGCGCCGCGTGCAGGCCAGCCAGTTTGTGGCAGAACACGGAGACGAGGTGTGCCCGGCCAAATGGCAGCCAGGCGCCGACACTCTGAAACCAAGTCTCGATCTGGTGGGGCAGCTGTAATCTATGGACGATAACTTGAAAAATTTTTATGATGTCGTGGTGATCGGCGGAGGCCCGGCCGGGCTGACGGCAGCGCTGTATTTGGCCAGGGCCCGCTACCGAGTCCTGGTGGTGGAGAAAGATCATTTTGGTGGCCAGATCACGATTACTTCTGAGGTGGTGAACTATCCCGGAGTGGAGAGAACCTCAGGCACTGCGCTCACAGATACCATGAGAAAACAAGCCCAGAGTTTCGGAGCGGAATTTCTACTGGCGGAGGTGGAAGGGCTGATGCTAAACGGCGATGTGAAGGCAGTAAAGACCAGCCGAGGAGAGTTGCAGTGCTTTGGGGTGCTGCTGGCTACCGGAGCTCATCCCAGAATGGTAGGTTTCAAAGGTGAAGAAGAGTTTCGAGGACACGGAGTGGCATACTGTGCTACCTGTGACGGAGAGTTTTTCACAGGCAAGGAGGTCTTTGTGGTGGGAGGCGGCTTTGTCGCTGCGGAAGAGAGTGTTTTTCTGACAAAATATGCCCGCCATGTAACGATTCTCATCCGAGAGGAGGATTTTACCTGTGCAAAGACCACCGCACAGCTCGCGAGGGACCATGAGAAGATCACGATTCTGACTAACACCCAGGTGGAAGAGGTCGCAGGAGATTCTTCTTTGACATATCTGCGCTATAAAAACACGAAGACCGGACAGGTGACGGAGTACCGTTCGGCAGAAGGGGAGACCTTCGGCGTCTTTGTTTTTGCCGGATATGCGCCGGCCACAGAACTGATACGAGGGCTGGCAGAATTGAATGAACAAGGCTATGTCATCACGGACCGTAGCCAGAGGACGGATGTAGAAGGACTCTACGCGGCGGGAGATGTGTGTGTGAAACCGCTGCGCCAGGTAGTTACCGCAGTGGGAGAGGGAGCCCTGGCTGCCACTGAGTTGGAGAAATACGCAGCGGCGATGCAGTGTAAGACTGGAATCTATCCGGTGATAGAGAAGGCTATAACGGGCAGCAGCGAGGAGAAAGAGCAGTCCGCGGGCGGTCTGTTTACCGCGGATATGCTGGCGCAGCTGAACACAGTCTTTGAAAAGATGGAATCGAAGCTGAGACTGAGGCTTTTCTTAGATGATACCGGTATTTCTAGGGAACTGTGTCAATATATGGAGGAGCTTTGTGCACTGACGAACAAGCTGTCTGTGGAGCAGGCGGAGAATGCAGAGCCGTCCATGGCGCTTCCCTGCGTGCAAGTGTGCCGTGAGGACGGTAGCTGCACAGGACTGGCCTTTCACGGAGTCCCAGGAGGACATGAATTCACCTCCTTTGTGCTGGGACTGTACAATGCGGCCGGGCCGGGACAGGCTCTCGACGAAGATACGAAGGCCGGGATTCAGGCCATCGGCCGGAGAGTGGACATGAAGGTTCTGGTTTCTTTGTCCTGTACGATGTGTCCGGAGCTGGTGACCGCTGCTCAGAAGATCGCGGCAGAGAATCCGAATGTGACGGCGGAGATCTATGATTTGAACCATTATCCGGATTTGAGAGAAAAATACCAGGTCATGAGTGTTCCGTGCCTGGTCATCAATGACAGCCAGGTGACATTTGGAAAGAAGAATGTCCGCCAGCTGCTGGAATTGTTGAAAGATTAAATTGAAAAAGGAGCCGAAGAGCATTCAGTCCTGTGTATTCCACCTCTACATTTGAGGAGATTACACGGGCCGCCTCTTCGGTTTCATTTTTGTGTGTCCGGCGATCGGCTGCCACGTCCGTAGGAGCAGTTTTTTGCTCCATTTTGGTCCGTGCTAGACGCGTGCCACCGGCACGCAGCATCACTTGCTGGACAGCAAACAGCAATCGGAGTTCTTAATAGATCAAAGGGGGCGATGATGATAATGTAGGTGTCCTCCAGTTAGAGAATTCATCTGGGAGATATGTTAAAGAGAGTTTTCTTTGGACATTTTACTAAGAACAGTAAGGGGGGGACGATGTTTCCTTCGGATATGAGGGGGGGATAAGCAGGAAGGACCAGCAGAGATAGTTTTGAAAAAACTAAATTTTGCGATACCGGAGAGAAAGACAGCGGCAATTGTGGGGCCGTCTGGCAGTAGAAAGACGACTCTGCGCAGGCGGATCGCTCGTTTTTACGATGTAAGTCAGGGCAGTATCACAGTCGTCGGGATAAAGGTGAGAAAATTTACTTGCGACAGCCTGCTGAAAAATATCAGCATGGTGTTTTAGAATGTCTATCTTTTCCGGGATACCATTCGCAACAACATTCTTTTTGGAAATCTCAAGGCTAAGGAGGAAGAGGTGATTCAGGCTGCAAGGGCGGCTCAGCGTCATGAATTTATTATGGCGCTACCCCAGGGCTATGATATCTTGGTAGGAGAAGGAGGTTCTTCACTGTTCGGCGGAGAAAAGCAGAGAATCTCCATAGCGAGAGCGATTTTAAAGGACGCGCTGATTGTAATTTAGACGAGGCGACCTCCAGTATAGATCCTGAGAATGAGCATCTGATTCAAGAGGCGCTTTCTGCGCTGACTTGCGGCAAGTCGATTATCACGATCGCTCACAGATTGGCTACGATTGAAAACGCAGATCAGATTCTGGTGCTTGACAATCAGACAGTGGCCAAAAAAGGAACCCACCAGGAGCTGATGGCTCAGGCGGGTACCTATCGGGACTTTGTGAGAATACGAGAAGAAGTGGAGGGGGACTTTCATAATCACAAATCTTCCAGAACCTTTTGAAAGACCTGATTGTAGGACTGTCCGGTTTTTTGGGCAATGTTTGCAACATCCTGATATTCCGGCTTTACTTTTTCAATGCCGTAACCGGTATAGTGTTTGAGGCGCACCTTGCCCTCCGGGAATTCTTTTTCCGTAAAATAGTAGTCCAGCGTGTAGCGGTCATAGAGCAGTTTTCGAACCCCGGCGGTGGTGGTGTGTGTGAGAAGAAGACGGGCCATGTCATCGGCCTGTTCCTCCCGGCAGGAGACACACAGCAGCGTGCCAGGGCGGTTTTTCTTCATCTGAATCGCCATAGTAAAGACATCCAAAGCTCCGACTTCCAGCAGAAGCTCCTGGGCGTAGCCGACGGCTTCCGGAGACATGTCGTCTAAAGAACAGCGAAGTTCCGCAATTCGTTGACTGGAATTGTGCACCTGTGTCTCCTCCTGCCAAAAAGCGCGTAGGATGTTGGCAGCTTCCAGTTCCTTGGTGCCGAGCCCGCAGCCGATTCGGTCGTACCGGACAAGAGGGGAAGGGGTGAACTCGTCTACGAAATAGCGCATAAGTGCGGCACCGGTAGGTGTGCACAGCTCGCCAGAGATGTCCTGGCTGTAGAAGGGAATTCCCTTCAGTAAAAGGGCGGTGGCAGGTGCGGGCACGGGGAGAATGCCGTGAGCGCAGCGAACCTGGCCGCTTCCCACGTGGATGGGGGAGGCGATGATTCTGTCTGGGGCTAGTTCCTCTATCAGCATACAGGTTCCCACAATGTCTGCAACTGCATCCAACTGTCCCACCTCATGAAAATGAATCAGCTCCACGGTTCTTCCGTGTACGGCGGCCTCAGCCTCAGCCAAAAGCTGATAGATTTCCAGGGCTTTTTTTTGGACAGTCGACGAAACTTTCAAGGATGAAATGATTTCCTGAACAGAGGCCAATGTGCTGTGACTGTGATGTCCGTGGTGTGGGTCAGGATGTACGTGATCATGGGGGCCATGGTGCGGGTCAGGATGTACGTGATCGTGGGGGCCATGGTGTGGGTCAGGATGTACGTGATCGTGGGGGCCATGGTGCGGGTCAGGATGTACGTGATCATGGGGCTCATGATGTGGGTCAGGGTGCACATGATCGTGAGGTTCGTGTTTCAGATATCCATGGAGGGTGTCTGGACATACGGGTGTTCCGGGAAGGTCTTCACTGTGCTCTTCCTGACCATGTATATAGATGGAAACATGAGTGCCTGAAATCTGGCAGCGGGTTTCACGTCTCCACTCCGCTCTCATATGAGGGATTCCTATCTCATTGAATTTTTGAATCCATTGATTTTTGTCGGGAATCAGGTCCAGCAGGGTTCCCAGCATCATATCGCCGGAAACTCCCATTTTACATTCTAAGTAAAGTGTTCTCATCAGTCGTCTCCTTTTCTGGGTGTCAGGTCCAGTAATACTTCCTTAAAGTGTGGCAAAAGTAGTTCTCGGATCTGATTTTTTTGTCGCAAAGCCTGGGGAAATTGTGACTCCAGAAGTTGGAGCCTTGCGCAGCCGTCCAACAGGCGAATGCGGAAATCCCGGTAGCCCAAATGGGCCAGGGACTGTTCACAGGTTTCTATTTTGTTCAAAAGATTACCGGTAATTCTGGTGCCTGTAGGAATTCTGGTGGCCAGGCAGGCATAGGAAGGTTTGTCATAAGTGAAAAGTCCTGCTTCCTTGGAAAGCTGGCGGATGGTCTGCTTAGTCAGGCCGCACTCCCTTAGCGGAGAGAGGACTTGTAGCTCAGTGAGAGCTTTCATCCCGGGACGGTCGTCTGTCTGGTCTGAGGCGTTGGTTCCGTCAAAGACCAGGGTATAGCCGTCTCTTTTTGCCTGGGAGGTCAGAGCTGTGAACAGTGCTTTTTTACAGAAATAGCAACGGTCCGCAGGATTGGATATGATTACCTCTCTGTCTAGAATATCCAGTGAAAGTACCTTTAGAGGGGCGCTCAGTTCTTCTGCGAGCCTGAGTGCGTCATCCAGCTCAAATTGAGGCTGGAAAGGTGTTTTTATGAAATAAGCAGTCAGTTGGCAGTGGTTTTTCATCGCTGCGTACAGCAGATAGGCCGAATCCACACCGCCGGAGAAAGCGAGGGCAAAGGGCGGACTTTTTTGAAGATATTCGTATAGTGATCGTGTCATAAAAGCTGCTCCTTTCAAAGCTTTTGGCCTCAGTTTAACAAAAAAGGTGTTTCTGTGCAAGTTTAGAAAGGTTTTACTTGTACTCTGGCCCGGAAAGGACTAAGATAGTTAACATAACAGACACAAGAAAAGAACAGCCTCACAGGGCTGCCGTCTATACGGCCGGAGGCGGTGAAATTGTGGTCATAGATGGTGTGAAAAATGGACAGGAGGAAGAAAAATGAAGGTATTAGCAGTGATAGATATGCAGAATGATTTTGTAGATGGAGCTCTGGGAACTGCGGAGGCAGAAGGAATAGTGGAAGATGTGAGAAGTAAAATCCGCAGATACCAGGAACAGGATGAATGTATTGTCTATACCAGAGACACTCATCAGACGGATTACCTGAACACACAGGAAGGCCAGAGGCTGCCGGTGGAACACTGTATTTCAGGCAGCAAAGGCTGGGAAATCGCAGAGGGCCTGTATGTGGATGGGGCGAAGGTGATTGATAAGCCAGCATTCGGTTCACTGAAGCTGGCCGAGTATCTCGGCACCCTTGGCGGAATCGAGCAGATTGAGCTGGTGGGGCTGTGCACGGACATCTGTGTAATCTCCAATGCCATGATCTTAAAGGCAAAATTTCCGGAGGTCAGAATTGTGGTGGACAGCCGCTGCTGTGCGGGAGTGACGCCAGAGACGCATGAGAACGCTCTGAAGGCCATGAAGGTATGTCAGATTGATGTGATTTGAAGTTTTTTTGAACTGGGGAAAGTAAATGCTGACGAAGAAAAAGAAGGAGAGGCTGTATGGATTTTCAGTACAATTTAGCGCAATGGCTGCTGTTTTTTTATATATATTGTTTTTTTGGCTGGTGTATCGAGTCTGCCTATGTGTCAATTCATAAGAAGAAGTTTGTAAACCGGGGGTTTATGCGGGGGCCGTTTCTGCCTTTGTATGGTTCAGGGGCGGTTATGATGTTGTTTGTCACAATACCTGTGAGAGACAGTCTAGTTTTGACTTATATTTTTGGAGCGATAGGCGCGACAATTTTGGAGTATATTACCGGGGCGTGCATGGAAGCGTTGTTCAAGGTGAGATACTGGGATTACAGTGATAAGCCTTTTAACATCCACGGCTATGTATGTCTGGGAACCACACTAGCCTGGGGGCTACTGACGATTCTCATGGTTCGGTTCATCCATGAACCTGTGGAACATCTGATCCTCTCACTGAATCAGACGCTTCAGGACGTGCTGGCCACGGTTCTTACGATCTATGTGACTTCTGATATGGCATTGTCCTTCAAGGCGGCTTTGGATATCCGTACAATGCTGGAGAAGATGACCAAAGTAAAAGAGGAGATGGAAAAGGTTCAAGGAAGGCTGGATGCGATCATCGCCTTTGCAGGGCCTAGGGTTTCACAAGAGGCTGAGAGATTTCAGGTGAAATATCGTGTCAATGAGATTTTGCAGGATATTAAGACGCGATTGGATATTCTGCAACCTAAAGACGGTGGCAGTGATGTGAATTTAAGGGAAGTGGCGGAACAGTTCCGGGAAGAAATTGAGCAGCTGAAGAATAAATATATCGTGGTTCGTGAGCGTCGTAGCAGTCTGCGTGAGCGTCTGGGTTTTTACAAGAGAAGTATGCTGAAATCACATCCGAGTATCACCTCACGGAAGTTCGCGGACGCACTCCAAGAGCTGAAAGAGATTGCCCAGGAGAAGAGAAAGAAGAAATAGGAGGTAGCCTATGGGAAACATCATTTATTTAATTTTGTCATGGGGAGCTGCTTTGCTGTTTGTCTTGATTGGGATTTATGCGAGGCAAAGGAAAAAGCCTATGTGGTTTTGGTCTGGCATAGAAGTACCTGAGTCGAAGGTCAGAGATGTCAAGGCGTACAATCGGGCGAACGCGAAGATGTGGTGTGTTTTTTCTATTCCGTTCTGGGTAAGCGGAGTTGTAGAATTTTTTTTGCCGCTTTTCTCGGTTGTAATGCTGGTACTGGCCGGTACGCTGGGGCTGGCTCTCATAGTCTGGTATTACCACAAAATTGAGGAGAAATACATTGTGAAATAAGCAAAGCAGCGTTCACAAATGGAGATGCACAAAGCAGGCTGTATTCTTCAGAAGGGAGGAGAATGTGTTATGTTTGGATTTGGGGAAAAAGAAAAAAAGTCTTTATGGATTATGTCTGGGGATGTCGTGGAGATTATCAAATCAGATTATGATAACGATATGGCATTTACTCTGATTGAATTTTTATACAACGGCCAAAAATACAGGATGGGTTCTTGTGTTCTTCCTGCCAATGAGGAGGAAAAGAAGGAAAATATATACTTTGTTTTTCAGGATGAAGTATATAAGGACTTTGGAGAATTTCAGGCAAAATGCTGTATAGACGGCAAAAAAATTTCAGATTTGGAGATGCCCATTGAGATCATCAAAGCAGGCATCATTGACGGGGAAGCTCTGCTGAGAACTCCTTGGGGAGATACCCGGCTGGCCCAAAAAGCCCTCAAAAAATAAGGTTATCCCGTTTCGATGAGGTGCACAGTAATTTTCCACGACTATTCACCACGCGGCGAATAAGGCCAAACATTCGGTGCAGGCTTGCAGAGGATGTTTGGCCTTATTCGGTGTATGGTGTTAACCATAGGTGGGACCTAGACGCGTTTCATTTCCAGGCAGTTAGCATAGAGAGCTTAGCTGTTCAGGCTTTGCAGTGTCTTGAGTGTGCCGTCAAAATTTTTTTTGTGCCAGTTTGACGCAGTTAAGCCCCCAAATGTCAAAAAGCCTGCTGAGCGGAAATCGCTTAATTCTTTTTGTTGTGTAGACAAAGTGATGGTGTCTGTGTCTGTTGTGATGGAAATGAGATAATTCAATAGATCTTCTTTGACAGATACTGTCTGAATTGTGGAGTAAGGAAGCTGCAAAGCGATTTCTCTTTTCAACCCTGCTGTGATTGTGCTAAAAGGCAGGAAAATTAGTTCGCTTTTGCAGAGCTGTAAAACATAATATTCCAGACTGAAAAACTGAGCAATTTTGGCGCTTAGATTTTCGGGAGCGTATTTTACGATAATTCCTTTGTCTTCGATTGGTTCAAAGCCTGCTTCTTTGATGATGTTGAATACCTTTTTTTCACTTGCCATCTGTGACGTCCTCCTAGAAATAATTTATATAGATCATTATATATTTTTTTTGGGGGGGGGTAAGCAAGCTATTTATTCTGTAATAAGAAAGACCTTGTCACGCTAATGCGTGACAAGGTCTTTCTTATTACAGAGACGTTCCGTTAAAGATGCATACGCCGCGATGAGGTAGTGCACCGCAAGATAGTGTTGCGGCAGCGCGCAAAGTGGGACCCGCCCCTCAAAGATTGAGAGGATGGGAGAGTTGAAGTGGGCTTGCCTACTTTGTTATTTTGTTTTTTCTAGGTTCAGCAGAGCCTGTTTTTTGTCAATCCCTCCGGCGTATCCTGTAAGGCTGCCATTTGCTCCGACGACGCGGTGACAGGGCACGAGGATAGAAATTTTGTTGTGGCCTACAGCGCCGCCGACTGCCTGGGCAGATAAATGAGGAAGGCCCTTTTTGGCGGCGAGTTGTCTAGCAATCTGACCGTAAGTGACAGTCTGTCCGTAGGGAATGGTACAGAGAATTTCCCAGACTTCTCGCTGAAAGGCCGTTCCTGCAAGGTGCAGTGGTACAGAAAAATCTGGTTCTTTTCCTGAAAAATAGACGGTGAGCCAGCTCTTTGCTTTTTCCAAGAGCGGAGTTTTTAGCTCACGGTGTTCTGTATCCAGGCCGTCAGCGAAGTATTTTTGCCCTTCAAACCACAAACCGGTCAGGCCGAGATCGTCTGATGCCAGAAGTATGCGGCCAATAGGGGAGTGATAATAACTGGTATACTGCATTTTCTACCTCCTGAGTGTTTTGTTATAGGAACGACTAGGAATATTTTTTGCGGTGGGACTTTCGAAAATATTAAACGGGTCAACGTCAATACAGTTATGTTCGTCACGATTTCTGGTAAGCTCCCATGCAATGGAATGATTCATCACAGTCAGTGTTTTCGGAAAGACATCATTGTCTGTGATTTTTTAAAGATACTGACTTTTTGAATTAATGGTTTTACGTCGTATAGTCGTATGCTTCCATCATTCACATAAGCGCAAACGATAAAATCTTCACCTGCCACAGCCAGCAGTACTTCAGGGAACAAATGTCTATAATCCAAATCGTTATTTTTTATGTTATTGGAAAGACCTTGTCACGCTAATGCGTGAAAGCTCTTTCCAATAACATAAATGTTCCGCTAAGGATGCGCATGCCGCAATAAGGTAGTTCACCGCAAAGCGGTGTTGCGGCGGCACGTAAAGTGAGCTGCGCCCCTCAAAGATTGAGGGGATGGGAAAACTGAAGTGGACTTGCCCACTTTGTTCCTAGTATTGTCTCTTCGCGATATTAGTGGGTTAAATTTGTTTAACGGTTTATTATCTTTCGCAAGTTCCCAATTTTGCATTAGCTCATTGTTGCGAATTTCCGCCCACGCAGGGACAAATTTTAGCTGATGGTGCGGCAAAACCTTTTATTATGAACGGAACAATGTTTCGGCTCCATTTCCAGGTGACAGATTTGATTCTTAGAATGTCTTTATTATACCACATGTATGGATGGATAGCGACAGTTAGATGGACTACTTTGGGGTTAGGCGATGCGGTGGTGAAATTTCCCTGATTGGAATAACTGACTTCCATGGCGATTTCGGTTATGGACGGGTCGGTCTCTGTCAGCATTTTCACAGCGGTATTCATTGGAGTTGTTCAGATTTTCATTCCGTTAATCGGTGTGATGGTACCGTTGGTGGGGGACTCTCATGCTGGGGATGGGGTGTTGGTGTGTTTTTACCAGGCTGTTATTTGGGTTGTATGCGTATTTGGTCAGCGGCTTGGTTAGAGGTCTGCTGGAGCGTAGAATTAAAAAAAGCACTTTGAGTGGGCAGGTATCGCGTGATGCAGTACTATATTCTGATTTTGGACGCGATTCGGTTGGTTTTGTTTCTGGTGGATAAAAGATGGAGAGGGGCTGTCATCTACGTGGCCGTATTCGGCGGCAGTCTGCGGCTGGAGAGGGGAGCGTGGCTCCTTGTATTGACGCAGAAATCTGTGTCTGAGGTTACAGGGATGGTGGAGTATGCAAATCCGAGCAAATTTGCCGTGGTGTTCCTAGCGGCAATTCGGAAAAGCAGCTATGGAATTTCGAAGGTATCAGGTATTGGAGGATGGCCGAAGGCTATAAGGGAAACTGCCTGCCTTCTGTGTCCAGCGTGTAGTTTTTCTCATACAGAAGCTGGGACAGAGGGACCGCCTGATAGTTTTTCTTTTCCAGGATTGTGAGAAGACTGTCTAGGGCCTTGGGCGTGTACTTAGCGCCGACATGAAAATAGAGGATTGCACCGCTGCCAAATTGAGGGTGATTTAAAATTGTGTCGATAACGGCGTCTTCTCCCTGGTCTTTCCAGTCCAGGGAATCCACGTTCCAGGTGACTGTGGTGAGGCCACAGTCGGAAGCTGAGCGTATCACTTCATTGTTGTAGGTTCCGTAGGGAGGGCGGAAGAGCTTTGGGCGGATGCCGGTCAGTTCTTGGATTTTGTCGCTGGTAGTTCTAAGTTCCAGCAGGATTTCCTGACGGTTCAGGGAAGTGAAATCTTGGTAATGATCGCCGAGAACTCCTAGCTGATGTCCAGCTTTGGCGATCTGAGCGGTCTCGTTTGGATACCGGTCTGTCCAGGTGCCTGTGAGGAAGAAGGTTGCCTTGACTTGGTGAGAGTCCAGGATTTCCAGGAGGTTGGACAGCTCCAGACAGTTGCCGGCGGCGCTGAAGGTCAAGGAAAGCCTGGAATCAGATCTTTCAACGCTGGTGACGGGCAGTTCCATACCCGTCGCGTTGGCGCTGACAGAGACCATATCAGGCAGATAGCGGATGGCGCAGGCTGTGAGTATTAGCGAGAAAATCCACAGCAGGGAAGAGAAGATATGTTTTTTCACAATTCACACTCCATGAAAGCTTGTTTACACAGTATATGACAGGAATGGAGCGGCTATGCGGTGGATAGAAACGAAAAGCCTCTAAAAATATCTTGACATTTGAAAAAAGGGAGCATATAATTATAAAAAATTTCATCAGGATAAACCGATGAAGCGGAGATCAAAGCAATTATGCGCGCACAGAGAGTCCGGGAAGGTGAGAGCCGGGCCGAGATGCAGGTTGCCAAATGGACCGCGGAGGGCACAGTCAAAGGGGAAACCTGAGTATTCTGTGACGTGAAGGCATACGTCAGTTGCCAGGGATATGATAGTATCTTAGCAAGTGCGCAGAGAGTGTTCTCTGCGAATCAAGGTGGCACCGCGGAGTGGATTTTCACCCGTCCTTGACAGAAGTTATTTTCTGTCGAGGGCGGGTTTTCTTTTGTGTAATAAATAGTAAGAACTTACCATGCTAATGCACGAAAGTTCCCTCTTATTACACAAACGTTCCGCTAAGGAAGCGCACGCAGCAATGGGGAATTTCACCGTAAAGAAATGTTGCGGCGGCGCGCAAAGTGGGACGCGGCCCTCAAAGCTTGGGGGAAAGGGGGAGTTGAAGTAGACTTGCCCACTTTGTACAGAGGTGTGTTATGGTACGAATGCCGAACAGTGGCCAGCGGTCAGAACAGGAGGAGACCAAAATGATTCCAGAGCTGAAAGAAATTCGAGAGATTGCAAAAAAAGCAGATTATGGGCGGATTCCGGTGAAAAAGGAGATTTATGCGGACCGGTATACCCCCATAGAGGTGATGCGGACGCTGCGGGCGGCCAGCAGACACTGTTATCTGCTGGAAAGTGCCCATAAGGATGAAAAGTGGGGGCGGTATTCCTTTTTGGGATACTCGCCAACCCTGGAATTCACCTGCACAGACGGCAGGATGAGGATACGTTGGCTGTCGGAAGACCTGGTGACAGGGGAAGAGGAAATTTGTACAGGGACTCCCAACGACAGAATCCGGGAGATTTTGAAAAAGTATAAAAGTCCGAGATTAGAAGGCTTTCCCCCGTTTACCGGAGGGCTGGTGGGATATTTTTCTTATGACTACCTGAAATACGCGGAGCCGTCTTTGAGAGAGAAAAATTTAAAGGGGGATTCTTTTCGGGATGTGGATTTGATGTTGTTTGACAAGGTGATTGTGTTCGATCATTATCGTCAAAAGCTTCTGCTGATCGCTGGAGTAGATCCGCAGGATGCGAAAAGCTCCTATGAGAAAACGGCAAAGGAGCTGGAAGAACTGGAACGGCTGTTAAACAGCGGCGCAAGAGCGGATTTTAAACCGCTGCGGCTGGAAGACGAACTAAAGCCCGTCTATTCCAAAGAACGGTTTCAAGAGATGGTAAAGAGGGCAAAGTACTATATCCGCGAAGGGGATATTTTCCAGGTGGTACTCTCTAACCCACTACGGGCAAAGGCCCAGGGGAGCCTTTTTGATACTTACCGGGTGTTGAGGACCTCCAACCCATCTCCATATATGTTTTACTTTTCCAGTGACGATATCGAGGTAGCGGGCGCGTCACCGGAGACGCTGGTGAAGCTGGAAGATGGGATTTTGCATACCTTTCCTTTGGCGGGAACACGGCCCCGTGGTGAGACAGAACAAGAGGATAAGGCTCTGGAGAGAGAACTTCTGGCCGATGAGAAAGAACTGGCGGAGCACAACATGCTGGTGGACCTGGGCAGAAATGACCTGGGGAAGATCAGTCGGCTGGGGAGTGTAAAGGTGGAACAGTATCTGGGAATCGAGAAATTTTCTCATGTGATGCACATCGGTTCCACAGTAAAGGGACAGATCCGCCAGGACCGGGACGCACTGGACGCGGTCAGTGCGGTTCTGCCGGCAGGGACGCTCTCAGGAGCGCCCAAAATTCGGGCCTGCCAGATCATTCAGGAGCTGGAACAGGAAAAACGGGGAATCTACGGAGGCGCCATCGGCTATCTGGATTTCACTGGAAATCTGGATGTGTGCATTTCTATCCGTCTGGCCTACAAGAAAAATGGAAAGGTATGCGTGCAGTCGGGGGCTGGTATCGTGGCTGACAGTGTTCCGGAGCGGGAATTTGCCGAGTGTACGAATAAGGCGAAGGCAGTGGTACAGGCGCTGAGAGAGGCAGAAGGAGGCGGCTTATGATCTTATTGATTGATAACTATGACAGTTTTGTCTATAACCTGTATCAAATGGCAGGCAGTGTCTATGAAAAGCTGAAAGGCGGCAGTCAGGAAGAATTGATTGTGGTGAGAAGAAACGATGCAGTCACCATAGGAGAAATCGAGCAAATGGGGCCAAAGGCTCTGATTCTGTCGCCGGGGCCAGGAAGACCGGAGCAGGCTGGCATCTGTCAGGAGGCGATTGTGCATTTCGCCGGAAAGATACCAATCTTGGGGGTGTGTCTGGGACATCAGGCGATCTGCCAGGTGTATGGCGCAAAGATTACCTACGCGAAGGAGCTGATGCATGGCAAGACTTCGGAAATTCAGGCGGACACAGGCAGTCTTTTGTTCAGGGGACTGGAAAATCCAGTGACGGTGGCCAGATACCATTCGCTGGCAGCGGAGAGTCTGCCGGAAGAACTGAAGGCGACGGCTATGACCAATGAGGGAGAGGTCATGGCGGTGGAACACCGAAAGTATCCCATCTATGGGGTACAATTTCATCCGGAGTCAGTGATGACACCTCAGGGAGCAAAGATGATTGAGAACTTTCTTTTGGCTGGCGAAAAGCGGCCGTTAGGATGGAAATAAAAGCGATTCTAAGAGTATAAAATAGATGACAGGAGGACGAGACAATGATTCGAGAAGCGATTATGAAACTTTCCAGAAAAGAGGATTTGACCTATCAAGAGGCCGAAGAGGTCATGAATGAGATCATGGAGGGGCGGGCCACGGATGTACAGATGTCTGCATATTTGACTGCTCTGTCCCTGAAGGGGGAGACCATTGACGAGATCACGGCTTCAGCGGCAGGCATGAGAGCTCACTGTGTAAAGCTGCTCCACGATGTGGAGGCTTTGGAGATCGTGGGAACAGGCGGAGATGGGGCCAATTCCTTCAATATATCTACGACTTCGGCCATGGTGATCGCGGCAGGAGGCGTGCCGGTGGCAAAACACGGAAACCGGGCAGCGTCGTCGAAGTGTGGAGCAGCCGATGTGCTGGAAGCTTTGGGAGTAAAGATCACACTTCCGCCGGAACGCAGCGCGAAGCTTTTGACACAAGATAATATCTGCTTTTTGTTCGCGCAGAACTATCACATCGCAATGAAATATGTGGCGCCGATTCGAAAGGAATTGGGAATACGGACGGTGTTCAACATCCTGGGACCATTGTCGAACCCGGCAGGGGCGAATATGGAACTGATGGGAGTCTATGAGGAGGAGTTGGTGGAGCCGCTGGCACAGGTTATGGCGAAGCTGGGTGTGCACAGAGGCATGGTGGTCTATGGACAAGATAAGCTTGATGAAATTTCCATGAGTGCGCCGACGACGGTCTGTGAGATCAGAGACGGCTGGTTCCAGTCTTATGAGATCGCTCCGGAGCAGTTCGGCTATAGCCGTTGCAGGAAGGAAGAACTGACAGGCGGCACGCCCCAGGAGAATGCGCAGATTACCAGAGCGATTCTGGATGGAAGCGAGAAAGGGGCGAAACGCTGTGCAGTTTGCTTAAATGCAGGAGCAGCTCTTTACATTACCCAAAAAGCAGGTACAATAGAGGATGGAGTGCGTCTCGCTGAGCGGCTTATCGACGAGGGCCTGGCGCTGAGAAAGCTGGAAGAATTTATCAAGGAGAGCAACCGATGAATATATTGGAACAAATCGCAGAGAGGACCAAGGAGAGGATTCAAAAAAAGAAAATGATCTTTTCCCTTGCGGAGCAAAGAAAAGCGGCTGAGGAAAACAGCAGGTTGGCGCCGTCGTTCGCAGAAGCTTTGCGCCAGTCAGAGTTATCCTTCATCTGTGAGGTAAAAAAGGCGTCCCCGTCTAAGGGAGTGATTGCAGAGGAGTTTCCTTATCTGGACATTGCGGCAGAGTACGAACAGGCAGGGGCAGCCGCGATTTCTTGTCTGACGGAGCCGTATTGGTTCCAAGGAAGGGACCGGTATCTGAGGGAAATCGCCAGTCAGGTGGGGATTCCGGTGCTGAGAAAGGACTTCACTGTGGACGAGTACATGATCTATGAGGCAAAAGAGATGGGAGCGGCCGCGGTTTTGTTGATCTGCGGTATTTTGGACGATGGGCAGCTAAAAGCGTATGGACAACTGACTCAGGAACTAGGGATGGCAGCGCTGGTGGAGGCTCACAGCGAGAGGGAAGTGGAGCGGGCACTTCGGGCAAAGGCTCAGGTGATCGGAGTCAATAACCGAGATTTGCGGACCTTTCAGGTGGATGTGGGCAACAGCATCCGGCTTCGAAAAATGGTGCCCAAAGAAATTCCCTTTGTGTCGGAGAGCGGGATACGAACTTCCCAGGACATGAGAGTCCTCTACGAAAACGGGACAGACGCAGTATTGATTGGGGAGACTTTGATGCGTGCGCCGGATAAGAAAGCGATGCTTCGAGAGCTGAGAGGGAAAATAGGATGACGAGGATTAAGATTTGCGGGCTGAGCCGGGAGGAAGACATTGCCAATGTCAATGAGGCAGGCCCAGATTACTGTGGATTTATCATACAGGTTCCCAGGAGTCGAAGAAATGTAAGCCCTGAAAGGGCAGCCGAACTGTCTATACGGCTGGACGGACGGATTACCCCGGTGGGAGTGTTCGTAAATGCCCCAGCCGAACTGCCGGCAAGGCTGGCGCGAGAGGGCATTATCCGCATGATTCAGCTTCACGGTCAGGAGGATGAGGACTATATTCAGAGGCTTCGCGGCCTCACGGATGTACCGGTGATTCAGGCTTTTTCTGTCGCCTCACGGGAAGATGTGCGCCGGGCGAAAGACAGCAGTGCAGACTATGTGCTGTTCGATCAGGGAGCCGGGGGGACCGGGAAGACTTTTGACTGGGGCTTGATCGGCAGTATGGACCGTCCTTTTATTCTGGCGGGCGGGCTGACCTTGGAAAATCTGACTGAGGCTGTAAAAAGGGTGCGGCCCTGGTGCGTAGATGTAAGCAGCGGAGTGGAGACAGAAGGATATAAGGACCAAGAGAAGATAAAGGCGGCGGTGGCTGCGGTGAGGAGGATGGAAGAATGAGTAAAGGACGTTTTGGCGTTCACGGGGGACAGTATATACCGGAGACCCTGATGAACGCAGTGTTGGAGTTAGAGGAAGCGTACAATCACTATAAGGTGGACCCTCAGTTTCAGGAGGAACTGTCGGAATTGCTGAATGAGTATGCAGGAAGACCGTCTAGACTGTATTATGCGCAGAGAATGACCAAAGATTTAGGCGGAGCAAAAATCTATCTGAAGAGAGAGGACCTGAATCACACAGGCGCTCACAAGATCAACAACGTGTTGGGCCAGGTGCTCTTGGCGAAGAAGATGGGCAAGACCCGAGTGATCGCGGAGACTGGGGCCGGACAGCACGGGGTAGCCACGGCCACTGCTGCCGCGTTGATGGGGATGGAATGTGAAATCTTCATGGGCGAGGAAGACACGAGGCGACAGGCACTGAATGTGTATCGGATGAGGCTGCTGGGAGCAAAGGTGCATCCGGTGACTGCGGGAACGGCGACCTTAAAGGATGCGGTGTCTGAGACGATGCGGGAGTGGACGAAGAGAATCTCAGATACCCACTATGTTCTGGGTTCCTGTATGGGGCCGCATCCGTTTCCTACGATTGTCCGGGATTTCCAGGCCGTAATTTCCAGGGAGATCAAGGCACAAATCTTAGAAAAGGAGGGGAGGCTGCCGGATGCAGTGCTGGCCTGTGTGGGCGGTGGCTCCAATGCCATCGGAGCTTTCTATCATTTTATCGAGGACAAGGACGTGAGACTGATCGGCTGTGAGGCGGCTGGTAGAGGGATTGACACCGCAGAGACGGCAGCGACGATTTCTACAGGAAGCCTGGGGATTTTTCACGGAATGAAGTCTTATTTCTGCCAGGATGAGTACGGACAGATCGCTCCGGTATATTCGATCTCTGCCGGGTTGGATTATCCAGGTGTGGGACCAGAACACGCATGGCTGTATGATACTGGGAGGGCTGAGTATGTGGCGGTCACTGACGATGAGGCGGTGGATGCCTTTGAGTATCTTTCTAGGACGGAGGGGATTATCCCAGCCATCGAGAGTGCCCATGCGGTGGCCTATGCCAGAAAGCTGGCCCAAGAGATGGGAAAAGATCAGATTTTAGTTATCAACGTCTCAGGCAGGGGCGATAAAGACTGCGCAGCCATTGCCAGATACTGTGGGGAGGAAATCTATGAGTAGAATTGAACAGGCATTTCAAAAGAAAAAAGCATTTATTCCATTTATCACTTGTGGGGACCCTTCTTTGGAGGTGACAAAGAAGCTGGTGTGCGCCATGGAAAAGGCGGGCGCGGATTTGATTGAGCTGGGAATTCCGTTTTCAGACCCCACTGCTGAGGGGCCGGTGATTCAGGCAGCCAATATCCGGGCTTTGTCCGCAGGAGTTACCACAGATAAAATTTTCAAGATGGTGGACGAGGTGCGACAGGAGTCTTCTGTGCCTTTGGTGTTCATGACCTATGCCAATGTGGTATTTTCCTATGGCATCGAGAGGTTTGTGAAAAAGGCTGTCGAGGTAGGAATGGACGGGCTGATTTTACCGGATGTGCCCTACGAGGAAAAGGAGGAATTTCAGGCAGTGTGCCAGCGGTATGGCCTGGCGTTTATCTCCTTGATCGCGCCCACCTCCCAAGAGAGGGTTTCTATGATTGCCAGGGAGGCGGAAGGGTTCGTCTACTGCGTCTCTTCTCTGGGGGTGACGGGCGTGCGTTCCCAGATTACGACGGACGTCGAAGCCATGGTAAAGCTGGTAAAGCAGTCCCGGGATATCCCTTGCGCCGTCGGTTTTGGGATTTCCACACCGGAGCAGGCCAGAGAGATGGCCCGGTGCGCGGATGGAGTCATTGTGGGAAGCGCGATTGTGAAACTGTGCGGGGAGTATAAAGAGGCTTGCATAGAGCCAGTGAGTCGGTATGTGCGTGATATGAAGGCGGCCATGGAACAGAGCTTTTAGAAACAGAGTGTGACAAAGGACTGGATACCTGTGAAAAAGAAAAGGTATCCGGTCCTTTGTTTTTGCTGCGGAAGGGACGCCATTTATTCAGAAGCTGTTTTAGAAGCCGGCACTTTCTTCTGCGGGGCAGGAAACAGTGGGCCAGTCCGCGGTTTGTCGCAGCTCTCCCTTTTTGCTAGATAGCATGGCAGGTGGATTTTCATGGGGAGAGTATGACCGCCGCAGATACGGTCGATTAAAGTTTTAGCAGCCATTTTGCCCATTTCTTCTACAGGAATATGTACGCTGGTCAGCATAGGGGAGAGATACTGCACGATATCGATATCATCTATACTAATTACAGAAATGTCCCTGGGGATTTTAAAGCCCCGGTCCTTGATGGCCCGAAGTGCTCCTATGGCAGTGATATCATTTCCACAGAAGACAGCAGTGATCTTAGGCTGCTGTTCCAGCAGCTTCAGCATACCGTCGTAGCCCCCTTTGGATGAGAAAGGGACAGCGGATACATAGGTGGAATCAAAGGGCAGAAGCTCTTTTTTCAGCGCGTCCCGGTAGCCGGTATAGCGGTTTTCCATGTTGATTTCACCCAGGTAGCCGATATGCTTGTGGCCGAGCTGTATCAGATATTCCATTGCGCACAGGCTTGCCCCGTATCCATCGCATAAAATTTGATCGTAATTGGCGTCGATTCCGTTCAGACCAGTATAAATTACATAATTGAAATGCTGTTTTAAAAATTTCAGTGTCGTCTTGTCGCATCTGCCCAGAATCACCACACCGTTTACGTTGTTGTCTAGAATAAGCCGAAAATTTTCAGATTTGGTGATATCAAAGGGCGTGAAAGAAGATTTTAGGATGTAATTCTGTTTGTAGGCTTCCACTTCCACGCTTTTCGCCAGGGTGGAAAAGAAGGGGTCGTTGATGTCTGTGGGCGTACGTGCAAACAGACAGGCAAGCGAGTGAGAATTCACAGAAGAATAGGATTTTCTTCGTTTCAGGTTCTGGGCGGCCGGGTTCGGCGTGTACCCGGTACGACGCACGATTTCCCAAATTTTTTCACGTACTTCGGGGCTTGCCGCCTTGGAATCGGTGTTGTTGATGACGCGGGAAACCGTGGAAATGGAGACTCCGGCTTCCAGCGCGATCTCTTTCAGGGTCATAAAAACTCCTCCTTTGTGTAAAATTACTATTTATAGAAATATAAAACTGTGAAAATAGTACAAAAACAACTTCGCTATAATTATATTATAATACAAAATCCTAAGAAAGCAAACGTTTGTGTAAAATAGAGCTTGTTTTTGATTAAATAAATTGCTAGACTTTGTTTAGAAAATATAAGGAATAGTAATCAATATAAACAAAGGAAACTCAAAAAATAAAAACAGGAGGTTTACTATGAAGGTGATGAAGAAAGCAATTGCAACAGGTTTGGCATTTACGCTGGCGGCAGGAACGCTGGTTGGCTGCGGAGGCGGAGACAGCTCAGCAGACACAAAATATGAGCTGACGGTGTCCGGTATCGGAGGGAGCTTAAACTGGCTGCCCGTCTATATCGCAGAGGAGAAGGGCTGGTTTGAGGAAGAAGGACTGGCAATCGAGGATGCTTTGTTTACCAATGGACCAGTACAGATGGAATCTCTCTCCTCTGACGGATGGGACATTGGATGTACGGGAATCGGCGGTGTGTTTGCCGGAGTTTTAGGCTATGATGCTAAGATTTTGGGGTCCAGCAATACAGACGATGGAACACAGTATGTCTTCACGAGAAACGATTCTGATATTGTGAAGGCAGGACAAGGAAATAACAGCATTAACGATGAGATCTACGGAAGTGCAGAGACCTGGAAAGGAAAATCCATTCTTTGTAATACAGGGAGTGTTACCCAGTATGTGTTGGTGAAAATGCTGGAAGGCTTTGGTCTGACACAGGACGATGTGGAGTTTGTAGCTATGGACCCGGCGACTGCTTATAGTGCATTTATCGCAGGAGAAGGAGATGCTTGTGTTCTGACTGGAAGCGGTGGAACCTTCAAGATGCTTGAAGAAACAGATAAATATACAGCGGCAGCCAGTGGTCCATTGGTTGATTCCGGCTTGATGTGTAGCTTTGTGGCGAATAAAAATAGCTATGCAGACGAAGAAAAATATGAAGCAATGAAGATATTCATGAAGGTTTATTTCGAAACTATGGACTGGATGAAAGAAAACCCAGACGAAACTGTGACCTATTGTGTGGACATGAATGATGAGAACGGAAGTACCATGACGGAAGATACTGCGAGAAAATACGTGGAAGCAGATACTTATTATACTCTAGATGAAGCAGTTGCTATGATGGAAGATAAAGCAGAGGGAACGGATATGAGCGTTATGGAAAACAACATGACGGATGTGCTGGACTTCTTCATCAGCGTTGGAAACTATACAGAGGCTGACCGTGAGAAATTTGCGGGACATGTGGACAGCAAGCTGCTGAAGGAAGTACAGGAGGGAGCTGGCACACAGGCAGAATAAGCAAGATTTTTTGTTTAGCGAATGAATTTCCGCCGGCATGGGATTAAGCCCCTGCCGGCGGACGAAAAAATAAAAGGAGACTGCTTGATTATGAAAGAGAAACAAAACTTAGAAGCGCAGCTGCAGTCCTGGCGTAATAAGCAAAAGAAGGAGAATGTAAAATATATTTTTCTCAGCGCGGCAGGCATACTTACCGTTCTGGTGATCTGGCAGCTTGCGGTAGTGACCGGCCTGGTGAATGAAAAGATGCTGCCGGCTCCGACGAAGATTTTGGACACATTGATCTATAAAATAGGAAATAAGGCTCCGGACGGCAATGTGCTGGGAATTGACATTCTAGCTTCCTTGCAGGTGGCTCTGTCCGGTTTTTGTGCGGCAATTATCATCGGTGTTCCGCTGGGATTGTTGATGGGCTGGTGGACTTACGCGGACCGTTTTATCCGCCCAATTTTTGAGCTTGTACGTCCAGTTCCGCCGATTGCCTGGATTCCATTGGTTGTTGTGTGGATGGGCGTAGGTTTGAAGGCCAAAGCGTTGATTATTTTCTTCACTGCTTTTGTGCCTTGCGTCATAAATTCATACACAGGAATAAAACTGACAAACAAGACTCTGATCGATGTATCGAGAACATTTGGAGCGTCTAACCGGGAGATTTTCTGGAAGGTGGGAGTACCCTCCTCTCTTCCCATGGTATTTGCAGGCATCCGCGTGGCGCTCGGCAACTCTTGGTCTACTCTGGTAGCGGCGGAAATGCTGGCAGCGACAGCAGGTCTTGGATATATGATTCAAATTGGACGTACCGTTGCCCGTCCAGATATTGTAATCGTCGGCATGGTTGTGATCGGAGCAATCGGAGCAGTTCTCTCTCTGATTTTATCCCGTGCTGAAAAATATTTCCTTCGCTGGAAAGTAAACCGATAGGAGGGGTACAAGATGGATCAGATAAGCAGAAAGCAAAAAAGTATACATAATCTTCTTTATTGGGGACTTCCAATTCTGGCGGTTTTGCTGATTATCGTAGGGTGGGTCAGTTTTTCAGGAGTACATCCAGAGCTGATGCCGGCTCCCCAGGAAGTAGGGGCCCGTTTTGTAAAAACCTTTACGAAACCCATTGCTAAGGTAACTTTGATTGGTCATGCCTGGGCCAGCTTAAGACGAGTATTGTTGGCATTGCTGGTAGCCTGGGCTTTCGGTATTCTCTTTGGTATCTTAATCGGATGGAACAGGAAAGCTCGTGCGTTTTTTGGAAGTATCTTTGAGGTCATCCGTCCCATTCCGCCGATCGCGTGGATTCCGATTATCATTATGTGGTTCGGCATCGGAGAATTTCCAAAGGTACTCCTGGTATTTATCGGTACCTTTGTTCCTTTGGTTATCAATACTTCCGCGGGAATTGAGATGGTGGACAGAATTAATATCCATGTGGGAAAGATCTTCGGTGGAAATAACCGTCAGATTTTAAAAGATATCGTGATTCCCACAGCTCTGCCTTCCATCTTCGCGGGAATTAGAACTTCTGTGAGTTCCGGCTGGACAACGGTGCTGGCGGCGGAGATGTTAGGAGCAAAAGAAGGACTTGGTTCTTTGGTAACCCGGGGATGGCAGGGAAGTGATTTAGCCCTGGTACTGGTATCAGTCATTACAATTGCAATCATAGGAGCGCTGCTGTCTGTGATTCTGCAAAAGCTTGAAAAGGTGGTATGCCCATGGAACAATTAAATAAGAGATTGGAAGTAAAGGGACTCTCCAAAACATTTTTTGGAGAAAAAGGTTATTTTACAGCAATTGATGAAGTGAGTCTGGATGTGTACGACGGAGAATTTCTAGTAATCCTGGGACCTGGACGTTGCGGCAAGACAGTTTTACTGAATATTATATCCGGGTTGGAAGAGGCGACACAAGGACAGATTATTTATAACGGAAAAGAGTGGAAGGGAATCAACCCGGAAATTGGAATGGTTTTCCAAAAGCTGGCGCTGATGCCTTTTAAGACAGTGATTCAAAATGTAGAGTTGGCGCTGAAATTCCGAGGAATGGACAAAGAGAAAAGAAGAGAGATTGCCAGATACTACATCGAATTGGTAGGATTGAAGGGATTTGAGGACTATTATCCAAAGCAGCTCTCTGGTGGTATGCAGCAACGTGTCGGCATCGCCAGAGCTTATGCAGCAGACCCGAAGCTTTTGATTATGGATGAGCCTTTTGGAAAACTGGATGCCCAGACCCGTTATCAGATGCAGGAGGATTTGCTGAAGATCTGGGAGAAAGAAAAGAGAACAATTATTTTCGTTACCAATAATATAGAAGAGGCCTGCTATCTTGGGGACCGGATTATCTTGCTGAGTGATTGTCCGGCGAGAGTAAAAGAAGTGTATCCGATTGATCTGCCGCGCCCGAGAGATATGGTGAGCAAGGAATTTTTGGAACTGCGTACTGTGATCTCGGATAATACGGATTTATCTATTTAGCGAGTATGAAGTACAAAGAAAGGAGACAGCTATGCCTGTGGAAGATAACAGACCCATTAAGGTGGAAGTGAAAAATCTGACAAAACGATTTGGCGATCTTCTGGTTCTGGATAATATGTCTTTTAATATTCGAAAAGGGGAGTTTGTCTGTGTAGTTGGGCCTACAGGATGTGGAAAAAGTACCTTTTTGAATTGCCTTACCAGAATTCATATGCCAAGTGAGGGAGACTTGTTCATCGACGGTGTACCGGCGGACCCTAGAAAACACAATATTTCCTTTGTGTTTCAAGAGCCAAGTGCACTGCCTTGGATGACGGTGGAGGAAAACATCGCCTACGGGTTGAAAATTAAAAAGTTACCCAAAAACGAAATTGACGAGAGAGTCAATCAAATTCTGGATTTGATGGGCCTTCAGGAATTTAGGAAGTCTTATCCAGGAGAGCTCTCCGTGTCGGCAGAGCAACGTATTATCATCGGACGTTCCTTTGCCATGAGGCCAGATTTGTTGCTGATGGACGAGCCCTATGGACAGATGGACGTAAAAATGCGTTTTTATCTGGAGGACGAAGTGATTCGTCTGTGGAAAGAATTGGGAAGTACTGTGATCTTTATTACTCATAACATTGAAGAGGCGGTGTATTTGGCGGAAAAGGTTATGATTCTGACGAACAAGCCGGCTAAGATCAAGGAGGAGGTCATCATTGATCTGCCGCGCCCAAGAGATATCACCTCTCCGAAATTCATCGAATACCGTAACTATATTACTGACAAGATCAAATGGTGGTAGAAAGGACAGAAGGTGACAGCATGAAGGGAAATCGTCTGAAGGGAAAAGTTGCCGTGGTGACCGGGGCGGCTAGAGGGATTGGTTTTGGAATTGCCAGAAAATATGTGGAAGAAGGAGCACAGGTTGTGATCGCCGACGTTCTGGATGAGGGAGAACAGGCGGCCAAGGAACTGGGAGAGAGCGCTCAGTTTTATTGGATTGACTTGAAAAGCCGGGAGGCTATTTTTCAGATGGCAGAAAAACTGTATGAGAAATATGGTCATCTGGATGTTTTGGTGAACTGTGCCGGAATTGCGCGGCCTTGTCCTACTTTTAAATTGAAAGAGGAGACTCTGGATGAGGTGATCGCGATCAATATGAAAGCTCCTTTGTTTACTTGCCAAGCTGTAGGAAAATATATGAGAAAAAACGGCGGGGGAAGTATCATCAACATTTCCTCTGGAAATACTCGGATGATCAACGTGGGCAGAGTTCCCTACGGAATTACCAAGGGCGCTGTCAATCTTTTGACCCAGCAGCTTGGAGCTGAATGGGCCATTTACAACATCAAAGTAAATGCAATCGCTCCGGGATGGATTCGGACAGAGATGGTGGAGACTCCTTTGAAAAAAGGAATCCTCAATGAGAAGGAGATTCTTTCCGTATCTCCCATCGGCAGGTTTGGTAAGGTAGAAGAAGTGGCAAACCTGGCCTGTTTCTTGGCATGCGAAGAATCTGATTATATAGCGGGGCAGATTATTTTTGCAGATGGAGGCTGGAATACAGGCATTATGCCGAATGCGTTGGATTATATCAGAGAAAACGATAAGGAGGATTAAGAACATGAAAGTATTGTGTATTGAAAAGCCAGGCAGTCTGGAATTAAAGGAGTTTCCGAAACCAAAGGCCGTGCCCGGACAGGCAGTGGTAAAGATTGAAATGTGTGGAATTTGCGGTTCTGACGTGACAGCGTACAGAGGGGTCAATCCCACCATGAAATATCCCATTAACGGACTGGGACATGAAGGTGTGGGAATTATTGAAGAGATTGGAGAGAATGATAAGGGATTAAAACCAGGAGACCGGGTGGCTCTAGAACCCTATGTTCCCTGCAACCACTGCCATATGTGCAAAGAAGAGCGTTTCAACAACTGTGCAGATATCCGTGTCTGCGGTGTTCATAAGGATGGTATGATGGCAGAATACTTCCTGCATCCCGTGCAGTTATTATATAAGTTACCGGATGATTTGAGCTTTAAGCATGCGGCTTTGGTGGAGCCTTTTACCATCGGACTTCACGCAGCCACGAGAGCCAGAGTCAAAGCGGGAGAAAAAGTCGTGATTTTCGGAGCTGGAGTGATTGGGCTGATGGCATCTTTTGCCTGCATCAATTATGGGGCGGAGCCAATCTTAGTGGACGTGATTCAGGAACGTCTGGATTATGCGAAAGAACACGGGGTGCCGCACATTTTTAACTCCAAAGAAGGCGGCATTGAAGAGTACTTAAAAGAAGTCACGCAAGGAAAGCTTCCAGAGGCTATGATTGACTGTACCGGAGCTCCTGTGATTTTGGAGCAGATGCATAACTATGTGTGCTACGGCGGAAGAATTGCCCTAGTTGGCTGGCCACACAATCCGGTATCCATCAATACGGTGCGTCTGATGCAGAAGGAGATTGATGTGTGCCCTTCCAGAAATTCCAACAAGAAATTCCCGGAGGCCATTGAACTGATTCATGACGATAAGATTCCCACAGACGCAATGATTACCAAGATGGTAAAACTCGAGGAAGTAGAAGCGACGATTCAGGATATGATAAAAGCGCCTTCGGAGTATTTGAAGGTAATTGTGGAGATTTAAGCGGGAGGACAAGACAGATGCTGACGACAAGTTATGAAATGCTGAAAAAGGCCTACAAGGGCAGATATGCGGTTCCTGCAATCAATACCCAGGGAGGTACCTATGATATTATCCGGGCCATCTGCATGGCGGCAGAGGAGCTTCAGTCTCCTGTGATTTTGGCGCACTATGTGAGTACCGGGGAGTATTCCGGTCATGACTGGTTCTATGAGACCGCGAAATGGATGGCGGAAAAAGTATCCGTACCAGTGGCCATTCACCTAGATCACGGAGACAGCTTTGAGCGCTGTATGGAAATGCTGCACTTGGGATTTACTTCCATCATGTATGACGGTTCCAACTATCCTGTGGAGGAGAATGCCAGGAGAACGGAAGAGGTAGCGAAGGTGTGCCGGGCATTTCACGTGCCGTTGGAGGCAGAGATTGGCGAGCTGGCCCGCCTGGACGACCAGGGAATGCAGATAGGTTCTTCCAATATTGCAGACCCAGAGGTGGTCAAACAGTATTTGCAACTGTGTCAGCCGGATTCTTTGGCTATTGGGATAGGAAATGCTCATGGGTTCTATAAGGGACCGGTGGATATCCATGTGGAGGTTTTGGAGGAGTGCCGGAAATTTACGGAGATTCCATTCGTGCTCCACGGCTGTACAGGGATGGATGAGAGTTTGATACAGCGGTCGATTCAAAGTGGTGTGGCAAAGATTAACTTTGGCACCCAGGTTCGCTGTAAGTATGTGGAATATTTAAAACAAGGGCTTGCAGAGAAAAAAGACGGCGGTCATGCTTGGAAGCT